>DAIRCJ010000007.1:0-38627 GCA_036796755.1 Candidatus Geothermocultoraceae bacterium
GCGATAAGCAAGGACATGGAGGGAGTTGTCTCCACCTCCCCACCCCACCACTTCTTTTAAAATAACTGCCTTAAAAAAAAGGAAAAAGAGAAATAAAAAGAGAATTGAGAGATAAAAAATCTCCTCTTTTTTTCCCCTTGGTTTTTTTCTATCTTTTGTCATTTTTTGTTTTTAGATTTCTTTGGGCCGTTTTCTAAAAAGATTAAAGCAATCGCTAGGAAGTAAACAAGCAAAGATAAGGTGAGAGCGGTTTTTAAAGTTCGGGATTCAAATTTTAATTCTACCAGGTTCTTCCCTCTAGGCAGAAAAACAGCCTGAAAAGCGTAGTTAGCACGGTAAATTGGGCTTTCTTTTCCATTTATCTTTGCTTGCCAGCCGGGGTAGAAGCTGTTGGTTATCAACAGGAAACCCCCGCCATCCAGATTAGCTTTAAGTTTCATTTCGGTCGGTCGGTACTTAATTAAACGGAGAGAGAAGTTTTGAAAGGGTTGATAAGCTTTCCAGGCGGGAAGCCTTTCCAGCACCACTTTCTGGAGAGGGTTAAAATCGGGGCTGGTTACCCTTCTAATTATTTCTTTCTCCTTTAGTACTTGATAGTGGGGAACAAGAAAGAAACGAGGCTGAAAATGTTTGTTCTGATAAATTTTTACTTCCTGATTTTCATAAATTTTTTTAAGGTTGGGAGAGTCAAGCGAAGACTTGACCAAGATATACTTAACATTTAGCCAGCCCAGAAGTTTAAGATAACGCTGCGAAAGGAGATCAAGCCTTTCCTTGTCCGAGAGGTTACCTTCCATTTCCCAGAGGTTAATAATCCGCGCAAGTCGCTCAGGAAACAAGCCAAGATAACCACTTAAACTATCCAGTCCCTCAATCAGGTTCAGATTAGGTTGAAGGCTTGAGCGGAAAAAATTAAAGGGCATTTCATATAAACCTTTTTCTACGGCCTGGTTGAGCCGGGAAGTTCGGTATTCCCAGTGAGGGTAAGAGTAAATCCGAAAAATTGCTTTGTCCTGGAGCAAAATCTGGCTGCTTTTAGGTTTTTTAAGAAAAGTCTCCCTTTTAAAAGTTGGGAAAAGATTTCCCTGGTAGAAAAAGAGGATAAGGTCAGAAATGACCAGCAGGAGGATGATTTTTTCTAATGTTTGAGATTTAGCCCTTTCTTTTACCTTTAACCAGATGATTAAAAGGGCAAGGAAGCTCAGGAGAGCGGGGAGAAAGATTTTAGGGCTGGCGATATTTAGGCTCTCTTGAGCCTGTCGGTAGAAGTTTTCCAGCCTTGTATAGTAGTTTTTAAGAGGGTAGGGGTGGTAGGGCTGACGATAGAAACTTTTCTTTACATATGCTTTTCCTAACTTCATAAGGGCAGGTTTGGCGAAGTTTAAAAAAACACCGAGAAGAAAGAGAGTGAGGAAAATAAGAATAAGAGAAGCGGTTAGAATTTTCGCTGCTTTTTTAGCCTTTTGAGCTTCAAAGTTCTCCAGGAAAAAAGAGAGTCCGAAGGCGGCTAAAAGGGAAAGAGAAAAATGAGAAATGAGAAGAAAGCGAGAAGGCACTCTAAAGAACTGAAAGCCGGGCAAGAAGTAAATCAGGCGGTAAAAAGGGTTGAAAAAACCAAGGGCAAAAAAGAGAGCAAAAAAAGTCAAGCCCCAGAAAATTTTAACTTCTTTTTTCCCTTTTTCAATTAGGGAGAAAAGAACAAAGACAAAAGGGAATAGACCAAGATAGTTTAGTCCAGGAACGCCAATCTGAGCCGGCCAACCTTTAAAGAAATAAGGGAAGATAAAAGTTAATAAGTTAGCTGGAGACCAGGAGCCTTCAGTTGCTTTGGCAAAGGAAAGACCGCTTTCCCGAGCGGAAAAATGGGTAAGCTCTAAGGTGGGAATTATTTGAACAGCCGAAAAACCGAGAGCAAAGAAAAAGAAAACCAAGAAGAGAATTATTCTTAAAAAAACTTCTCTTTTTTCTAAAGGTTTTTGGCTTTCTTTTGTTTCTTGTTTCAGGCGGGAAAAGTAGTAAACGAAAGCTCCGAGAAAAGTAATAAAAGCCATCTGGGGGAAGCCACCAAGAATTTGAAAGGAAAGGAAAAGCCCGGCTAAGAGAGAAAAAGTAAAGCATTTCTTTTTTACAGAAAGCTCCAGGAAGTAAAAAACAGCCGGTAGCCAGACAGAGGAGTGAATTACGGTGGCATTACCAAGATAGGAGGGGAGAAAACCGATGAGGGAAAAAGATAGAGCGGAAATAAGGGAGGGAATTTCTTTTAAACCCATTAAGCGAGCAAAAAGGTATGTAAATAGAGAAGCTAAAAAAAGCTCAAAAACTATAAGATAACTAAAGGCAATTTCAGCTGGTAAAAGCTTAAAGAAGATCCAGTTTAAAGGATAAAAAAGAGCCATGTGGGGTTCGGCAAAGAGAGGAAAGCCGCAGAAAAGTCGGTTGGTCCAGAAAGATTCCCCTTGAGCAAACAAAACCCTCAAAGGATAAAGAAGCATGGTTCCATCGTCGCTTCCGTAAGAAAAAACCGTCTTTCCCAGTAAAGCCGGGCTAAACAAAGCGGTAATTAAAACAGTCAGAGTTAAAATAAAGAGGGCATCTTTTTGGGTCCTCTTTTTTTGCTCGCTACTATACGCTCTCAACTTTCCTTCCTGTAACGATAAGGGAAAGTCCGAAAGGAGGAGGCAGGATTCTTTCTAAACCGGCTAAAACAGGAACCAACCGATCAATCAAGTGTATTTCACTTGATGGTAGCTGTTTTCGGTGAAGAACCCGCCCGTAAAAAATCCAGCCAATTAACCCCAGAACATTCATATGAAAGCTTTTTACCACTTCAAAGCCGGCTTGCTTTAGTTTTTTCTCCAGTCCCTTTTTTGAGTAGCGGCGAAAATGCCCCATTTCTTTATCTAGGGAGCCGTAAGCAAAACGCCCGGCCGGGACAAGTAAGCACAGGTGTCCATTGATTTTTAATAACCTGTTCATATTTTTTAAAGCTTTGAGGTCGTCTTCAATGTGTTCTAAAACATTCAAGCAGATAATAGTATCAAAGCTTCCTTCTTTTAAAAAATCTGGAAGGCTGGAACTTGCGTCCCATTGATAGGCGAAAAAATCAGGGCAGTCTTTAAATTTTTCTTTGACTTCCTCTATGTATTTAGGAGATACATCAATGGCAACCAAGCTCCCCCTTTTGACTAAAAACTGGGATATGTTTCCTATGCCGCAGCCTATTTCCAGGTTGTTTTTTCCAAGGTAAGGTTCGATATTTTTAAATATCCATTGATTGTAAAGGTTAACCTCAGACATCAGCTTGAGAGAAAGTTCAACAGGGTCCATCTATCCTCCAGATTTTTAAAAAAGGAGAGAATTGAATGGAGTTCAAACCAGAAAAGATTATCGTTTCGATTAGCTTGGCTTTTCTTTTTTATTTTACTCAAATTACCGCTTTTATTTTAAAGATTTCTTTCCCTTTTCTCAATTTCTTATTTTTTCTTGACAGCCAAGAACTTGTTTAATAGATTGAAGTTATGTCAAGAAGATTTGCCTATCTTTTTTTAGCTTGGGCAGTTTTTGTATACATCTTCTACTATCGCCACTTGATCCCTAAAGCTCTAGATCTTTTGCGTTATCTGGGAGTGCTAAATTGATTGAGCTTTTACTTTTGATATCTATTTTTTTGGTTTCTGCCGGGCTGGGGAAAAAAGTTTTTTCCTTTTTTGGTTTTGAGTTTGGTTCTTTCTTGGAAGAACTCTTATTTTCTACCGCTTTAGGCCTTGGCTTGCTTTCAATTTTCACTTTTGTTCTGGGGATTTTAAAGCTTCTTTACCCTCTTTATGCTTATCTATTGCTTTTGTTCTGCGCACTGTTCAGCTTTCAGGAAATCGTTAGTGTTTTGAAAAATCTCTGGAAAAGCCGGAAGAAGATTAAGTGGAGAGACCTTTCTTTATTTAATAAAACTGTGATTTTAATCCTGGCTTTTTGCTTTCTGGTTCTTCTTATCAGCACTTACAACCCCCCTATAGACGGTGATGTGATGCTTTATCACCTAGCTGTCCCTAAAATTTATCTTAAAAACCATGCTATCATTTACATTCCTTATAATTTTCTATCTAACACTCCCTTCTTAGTGCAAACTCTTTTTTTACTGGCTTTGCTTTTAAAAAGCGACCTTTTGTCTCAGCAGATTCACTTGCTGTTTGTTTTTTTATCTTTCCTAGCAACCTTTTTAATTGCCAGACGCTACTTTTCTTTCTCTCTTAGTCTTTTAGCTTCAGGAATTTTCTTAACCATTCCCACAGTTTTATACTTAGCTAGTATAGCTTTTGTAGATTTTGCTCTTTCTTTTTTCTTTTCGCTTTCGCTTTATGCTTATTTTGCATGGAAGGAAGCCTTGCCCGAAAAGTGGATTTATGTTTCAGCTATAATGGCTGGTTTTACCGCCGCCTGCAAATACCAGGGGTTCACTCCCGCTCTTCTTCTTGGGTTTTTTTTCTTAGTCGAATCTCAACTACGGAAAAGTTCGGCGAATTTTTTACTCAAGATTTTTTTTAAGTACTACTTATTTGCCCTTCTCCCGGTAGCTCCCTGGCTAATTAAAAACTTTGTTTACACTGGCAACCCTGTTTTCCCGCTGGCTTACAAAATTTTTGGTGGCCGGGATTGGAATCCCACGGTTGATATGATAATGACTCGTTTAAATCTTGAACTTTTTTTCGAAGTTCTAAGGAATTTACCTTTTTTGCCTTGGGCGGCAACTATGGACCCAAAACTTTTGATTGGGAAATTGGGACCAGTTTTTCTGGCTTTTATTCCGGTGGCTTTTTTCTTTCCAGAGAAAAGTGAAGATATAAATTTGGCCCGGCTTTTCTTGTTTATTGGAACTTTAATTGGCCTTTTCCTTCTTTACCCTGATGCGGAAATTCGCTATTTATCGCCTATTCTACCCCTTTTAAGTGTGGTGAGCGCTATTGGAGCTATTAAGCTGAGCGAAAAGGGGGTATTGATAAAGATTGGTGTTTCCTCTCTTTTGGTACTTGCTTTTTTAATTAACTTTGCCGTATTGGTAAGTTCTTTCTTTCGCCCTCCTGGAAGTTATCCTCCAACTAAGTCGTTGAAAGCTGTTTTTGGCCTGGAAAGACGGGAAGAATATCTATTAAATGTTTTGCCATACTATCAAGCTTTTCTTTTTATTAACAAGAATTTACCCAATAACGCCAAGGTCTTAATCCTTGGAGGAAGAGAAGCTGGTATGAGTGGCTATTATTTAGAGAGAGAGTACCTTTGGGGTTCTCTCTCCTGGCAGGCTTATATCGACTACTGGCATTTGAAAACAGCTGAAGAGATTTATCAAGAATATAAGAAAAAAGGGGTTACTCACATTTTTTTTGAGAAACACTCATCTACTCTTGACCCCAAATTACAGGCCCCTTTTGTTAAAGATGGGGAAACGGTAATTAATAGAATTAAAGAAGTATTGACTCAGTTTGCCAGGGTAGTTTATGAAGACAAAGAATATCGAGTATATCAGTTAAATTAGTTGAGAAAAAGATATTTTCTGGAGCTTGGGGATGTGGGAAGGATGTTTTTAGTTTACGCGATTTCCTTGACTGGATTGCTTCTTAGAACCGATTACTCTAACTTTACAGGAGGTATTAATTTTGGAAAAAGACTTAATCGATAAACTAGCAGAAGTTGAAAAGTTTCACTGGTGGTTTGAAGTCCGAAGAAAAGCGGTTGAAACTTTACTGAAAGATAGGGTCTCAGGTTTTTGGCAAATCCTTGATGTGGGGGCGGGGACAGGGGGAAATTATCATTTACTTACGCGTTTCGGAGATTACTATGGAATTGAACCGTCGGCTGAGGCCCGAAAATGGGCGAGAGAAAAGGGAGTGAAAAATTTGACCGAAGGGACAGGTGAAAAAATTTCTTACCCTTCTCAAAGGTTTGATCTGGTTGTAGCTCTTGATGTTTTAGAGCATATTAAAGATGACCTTAGAGCTTTGAGAGAATTTCGCCGAGTTTTAAAGGACAAAGGGCTCCTGTTAATTACAGTCCCGGCTTTTAATTTTCTCTGGAGCAGGCATGATGAGCTTAATCATCATTTTAGGCGTTACCGCTTGAAAGATATTAAAAGAATGTTAAATCTGAATGGTTTTGAGGTTGAAAAGGCTACTTACATTTATTTTTTCCTTTTTCCCTTTCTTGTAATTGTTCGGATTTTACAGAAGTTTATCCCTGAAAAATTGACCTTTTCTTCAGTGGAACTTAAGCTTCCCCCTCTGTTTATAAATAAGATTTTAATTTGCCTTTGCTTAATAGAAGTTTTCTTTATTAAATGGGGCTTTCTTCCCTGGGGCTCTTCAATAATTATACTGGCTAAAAAAAGAGAATCGCTGTAAAGTCAGAAAATACTTAGGGTCTTTTGCTGAGGTTTCGAAGGTTTTTTTGCCATTCAATCGTTTTTTCTAACCCTTGCTTAATTTCAGTGGTTGGCTCCCAGTTGAGAATAGCTTTTGCCTTTTCAATTGAAGCCTGTTGAAACTTTACGTCTCCCCTTTTTTCCTTTCTTTTTCTTTCGGCAACCTTTATTCTCTTCTCTGTAATTTCTTCAAGAATTTCAACTATTTCTCTTAAAGAAAGAGATTTTCCCGACCCAATATTGATTATTTCTCCCCAAGACCGAGGAGATTCCAATACTTTCAAGAAGGCTTCAGCAACATCTGAGACATAAATGTAGTCACGCTTTTTATCAAACTGGGTTATAGATAAGGTTTCATTTTTTAATAAGCTTTGGATCAGTTGAGGTATAAACATTGTCGGTTTTTGACCGGGACCATAAACACTGAAGAGCCTTAAAATAGTGGTCTTGATTTCTGCTCTCAAATGATAGGAAAGAACATAATTTTCAGCGGCTGCTTTAGATGCGCCGTAAAAAGAGAGAGGCTTTGGGGGCATTTCTTCTCGGAAGGGGAGCGCCTGGTTACCATAAACTTCAGCTGAACTAGGGAAGATAAATAATTCAACTCCGTTACGATAGCTTTCTTCCAGCATTCTTAAAGTTAAACTGGCATTTGTGGCAAGTTGTTGGGCTGGAGTGAAGCTTATTGGCTCTCCTACTAAGGCTGCTAAGTGATAGACTATATTAGGCCTGAATTCTTTAAATATTTTTTTTAAAAAGGAGTTGTCTTGAAGATTGCCAGTAAATAATTTGGTGTTTTTAAGCTGAAAGAAAGGAGTGTTTTCTTTGCAAACGGCTCCAACTTGAGCGCCTGTTCTGATTAGATAGTTAAGAAGGTTTTTCCCGATGAACCCGGAAGCTCCCGTAAGAAGAATACGTTTTTCTGATAAAGATTTCATCTTTATTTGGGCAAACCAAAATCCGATTTTTTAAAAAAATCTTTATACCAGTTAATAGTTTTTTTGAGGCCTTTTTCCAAAGAAGTTTTTGGTTTAAATCCCAGAAGCATTTTAGCCTTCTTGCAGTCCAGATATTGTTTTGATATTTCTCCTTCTGGAGTCCCTTTTCCTAAAATTTTTGGCTTGAGCTTGCTCTTGTTTGTGATTTCAAGTATTTTATTTACTACTTCTAAAACTGAGTAAGGCTTTTCACCGCTAAAATTAAAAGCCTCTCCTTGAATTCCAGTTTCGCTAATTTTGGTGGCCAGAGAAATTAAAGCTTCAACCACGTCTTCGACGTAAATGTAGTCTCGAATCGGCGTACCGTCACTTCTTACCAGTGGTCGCTGATTGCACAATAGGCGGCGGATGGTATCAGGTATCAGACGCGAGAAATTGTGGTCGCCCCCGCCATAAATGTTTCCGCAACGGGAGATAGCTATTGGAAGCCCGTAGGTATGATAGTAACAGAGAACAAGCCGCTCACCGCAAGCTTTTGAAACATCATAAGGGAATATTCCTTCTAAAGGTTGTTGTTCGCGATAAGGCAGTTTTTTTTGCTCGCCATAAGCTTTGTCGCTTGAAGTAAAAATAAAACCCTTCAATTCTCCATAGAGTCGAGAAATTTCCAGCAGATTGTAGGTACCCCTTATATTGTTTTCAAAGGTTTCCCAAGGTTTTTCTCTTGCTGTTTGTACAATGGTTTGAGCTGCCAAATGAAAACAATAGTTGAAGCGATATTTCTTAAAAATTTTCTCCAAAAAGGCAATGTTTTTGAGGTCGCCTTTCTCTATGATTATTTTTTTGTCATAACCAGAGTTGAAAAGTTCACTTAGGGGGTTTTCCTCGTATAAAACACCAACGACATTAGCGCCAAGGTCAACGAGTCTTTTTGTTAGCCAGGAAGCCACAAAGCCGTTGACTCCAGTTACAAGAATTGTCTGATTAATGAAAATTTTTGCTTCTTTAAGTCTCACCAGATTTTCCACTCAGCCTTATTGCTCTTCCATAAACGGTTTAAAAGTTCCAGGTCGCGATAAGTGTCCATACATTGCCAGAAGCCATGGTGTCGATAAACCATAAGCTCGCCATCTTTAGCCAGCTTTTCTAAGGGTTCTCTTTCTAAAGTACAGCTTTCCTCTTCAAAAAGATAAGAGAAAAAACGGCGATTAAAGAAGAAAAACCCACCGTTGATATAACTTCCAGCAACTTGAGGTTTTTCGTTGAAAACGGTAACTCTATTTCCTTTGACTACTAATTCTCCAAAGCGGGAAGAAGGGTTAACGCCCGTAATGGTTCCAATCTTCTTGTGCTCCAGATGAAATTGAAACACTTTTTCCAGGTCAATATTTGCAACTCCGTCTCCATAGGTTACGCCGAATACTTCTCCTTTTATGTACTTTTCTACTTTCTTGAGTCTTGCACCAGTCATAGATTCTTCTCCTGTATCAGCCAGGGTTATTTTCCATCCTACCTCTTCACAGTTGCTAAGAAGTTGAATCTTTTTTCCTTTTGGGTCAAGTTGAATTCGGAAATCCGAACTCATAAACTCATAATTAAGAAAATATTCTTTAATTAAGTGGCCTTTATAACCTAGGCAGAGGATAAAGTTGTTAAAACCGTGAGTTGAGTAAATTTTCATTATGTGCCAGAGAATAGGCTTGCCCCCAATTTCTATCAAAGGTTTAGGTTTTAGTTCTGTTTCTTCGCGCAAGCGCAAACCTTTGCCGCCGCAAAGTATGACAATGGGAACATCTTTTTTTTCTATTTTCACCATGGCTTTAAGCGGTATTTTATCATGTTTTTCAAAAACTCAATTATTGAGCTGAGCTTCACGTGTGATTTGCCTTTTTTTCTGGAAAGAAACTCTACGGGTACCTGAACTCCCTTTAGCTTCAGCTTTTTAACTTTAAGGATAAACTCAGCGTCAATAAACCAGTCTTTTGATTTTAGCTTCATTTTTTTAAGAATCTCTTTTTTGAAAATTTTTGGGGTTCCGTTTACGTCAGGGTCGTAAATTCCGAAGATTAAATAAAAAAGTAAGTTGTAAAATCGGGAGATAATTTTTCGTATCAATCCATCTTTTCTTATTACCCTTATGACTTTGGCAAAGTCTATCGGCTGGCTGTTAAGGGCTTGATAAACTCTAACCACGTCATGGGG
Organism: Candidatus Geothermocultoraceae bacterium; assembly: GCA_036796755.1. Lineage (GTDB taxonomy): Bacteria > Actinomycetota > Aquicultoria > SKW223 > CALKMS01 > CALKMS01. Next base: position 9,550 of record DAIRCJ010000007.1, read on the forward strand.
TTTTATCTGTCCGTCACCGGCAAGGTACCCCAGGAAATTTCCTTCGGCTTTGGCTAATCCATTTATAATTCCCCAACCATAACCCTGATTTGGGAAGACTGATATTATTTTGATATTACTGTAAGATTCTTTTAGCTGATTTAATATTTCACCTGTTTTATCTGTTGAGCCATTATTTACCAGGACCAGCTCAAAATCTATCTCAGCCTCTTTTAGGACCTGATATAGTTTTTTGACTACTTTTTCAGCACATTCCTCTTCGTTGAAAAAGGGTATCACCAAAGAGAGATCCATAACTTATTATATTATCAAAGCAAAGGAGAGAAATGAATTTAAAGATTTCTGAATGAATAAGGCATTGATATTTCTGATTGGTTTCTAAGGGAACCTAAGTCTTCAGAAGTGCCATTTTAAAATACCATTTTTATCGTTCTTAAGAAGAAGTGCTTTCTTTGCCAACTTAAGTTGATTTTTTTAAGAATCTAAAAAGACTTGGCTTTTTTCTTAGCTTAGAATATTTTGTTGTTTAAATTTTTATTATTGAAGAGGTAAGTAGGAAGTGAAAGTCAAATTTTTTCTATTTCTGGCAATTATTTTTCTCCTTAGCCTGAAGCCCCTGATTGCTCCGGCTTATGACATTTTAAATCATGGAGAGTTAGTTGCTCAGTTTGCACGTGAAACTTCAGCCGGACCTGATCACGGAGAAATTGTTAGCGAAATAGCAAGGAACAAATTTAAAAGCGGGGAAAACTTTGCTTTAAGTTTTGATGGCCTTGATGATTTTGTTGTGATTAATCATTCCCCTACTCTGGTTTTTGGCAAGGAAATTACTTTAGAAGCCTGGGTTTTTCCTAAGTCTCCCTTCTTTACCAAGCTTACCTTAACAAACAAATACATGGTAATGTTTGGTTTTTAAGGCATTCTGACGGAGTTTTTGAGTTTGAACCAGCGTATAGCTTAAATGCCAGGGTAACCTACAAGCCCGAGGTTTTTCCACTTAACCGATGGGTTCATATTGCTGGAACTTATGATGGCAATTATTCAAAAATATATATCAATGGTGATTTGAAAAACGTAAAATATATTCCTGGCACAGTTGACAATAATCCTGCACCCCTAAGTATTGGGATAAACTTAGCCGGTTATCTTTTGGGCGACCCTCAGTCAGTTAGCTATCAGGCGTTTGATGGTTATCTTGACGAAGTTAGGATATGGAATAGAGCTCTAACTAGGGAGGAAATAAAATTAAATATGACTCATGAAATTAATTTCCCTCAGCCTGGTTTGGTTGGGTACTGGAAATTTAATGAGGGAAGCGGAATTTTGGCCTCGGATTCTTCTGGGAACGGCAATGATGGGTTTCTGGTTAATGGGCCTGTTTGGTTGCGAATCCGTTAGTTTTAATTATAAAAATCTGAACCTACTATCTGGAAAGCTCAGAGTTAAAACTGGCTAAAATTTGAAGTTTTCAGATGGCCATTGAAATGAAAGATTTTATTTATGGTAAAAGGATGCTGGAAAGCGTAGGCTAAATTTAGAGCTCTTCTTTCCATAAAATTTTAACTAAGTTTTCTTAAGCCCATTGATTTCGGTAAAATTAAGTGTAATGTCTTTATTTTACAAAGAAGCTATTTCTTCACTGATTGGAAGGTTTCTCTCACTGGGGGACTCCAATATTTTTTCGCCGACTTTTGGTTGCTTTGATCGCAACTACTGGCACTACCGGACGATAACTGATTTTCCTTCAGCTCCTTTTCAAATGGCTGCTCTTTCTCTGGCTCTGCTTTATAAGATAGATTTTGAAGGTAATTTTTGCTTTCAAAATCCTCAGATTCTATCTTTAGCTGAAGGCTCTCTGCTTTTCTGGGCTAGCATTCAGCGCAAAGACGGTTCTTTTGATGAGTGGTATCCCTATGAGCACAGCTTTGTAGCTACTGCCTTTACTTCCTATGGGGTTTCCGAAGCTTTGCTCTTGCTTAAAGATGAGATTTCACCCCGAGTTTACCAGGAGTCTTTAGAAGCTCTAAAGAAGGCTGGCTCCTGGCTTTCCAGGCACGATGACCTTATAGTTTCCAATCATCAAGCCGGTGCCATTCCGGCTCTTTACAATCTTTATCTTCTGACGGGTGAGGAAAGCTATAAGGAGCTTTCCAGAGAGAAACTTAAAAAATTGCTGAAAGTTCAAACAGAGGAAGGCTGGTTTCCGGAGTACGGGGGAGCAGACCCGGGTTACACCAGCCTCACCTTAACCTTTTTAGCCCGCTATTACCAGAAGAGCCGGGAGGTAGAAGCTCGGACAGCAATAAAAAAAGCTCTGGATTTTATGGTCTGGTTTCTTCATCCCGACGGAAGTTATGGGGGGGAGTACGGTTCCCGAAACACTCGCTACCTTTTCCCTTCTGGTCTGGAGATTCTCTCTTCAGAGTTTGAAGAAGCCGCTTATCTTCTTCAACCTTTTTATGAGGAAAAAAAGCTTGAAAACCTGGTTAGCCTGGAAAATGTCGATGACCGCTTTTTAGTCTTTTTCTTCTTACCCGATTACCTCCAGGCTCTGGCTGAAAGCCAGAAAGGTAAAGAAAAACCTCCTCATTCTTTCGATTCTTTGCCGCCAGGGGGTCGGAAAAGTTTTCCTCAGGCGGGCTTGCTGGTCGAAAAGGGAAGGAATTTTGTAGCTCTGATTGGGTTAAAGAAAGGTGGGGTTTTAAAAGTATTTTCAACTCACAAACTGATTTATTCCGATAGCGGTTATTTTGGCCAAACTTCATCGGGCAAAGTGGTTACTTCCCAGTGGCTAAATGCAGAAGAGGGCTTTCATCTGGAAGAAAAGGAAGGAGGCGGTTGGAGTATTACCCTTGAAAGGCCGCTGGTTTTTGCTAATTACTCTCTTCCTTTAAAAAGACTTCTTATTCCTTTTCGTCTTTTTACTTGTCTCTTTGGTCGAAGCGACCGAGTAATGAGCTTGTTTGCGGTTAAACTTAAGGAGAAAATGATTCTTGGAAAAAAGAAAGCTCCTTTGGTCTTGAAAAGGAAGATATCTTTTAAAGAAGGGAAAATATTATTGATTGAAGACGAAGTCTTAAATCAAGGGTTGAGTTTGCTCTCTTTCGGGCTGACCCAAAGCACAGCTGCTTTACCTGTGCCTTCTTCCCGCTTTTATGTTTTTGAGCCTCCCCTTTCTTTTCCAGAAGCAGGGGATTTAGCCCGAAAGCTTAATCAGGAAAGGAAAGTGAAGTTAAAAACCCTGATTAATCTGGAGAAAAAAGAGGTAAAATACACCTGCTCTTAATCAGTGGATGTGTTTTTCAGAGGATAGGTCGTTTTTATAATTAAGAGATGAAAAAAGAGAAAGGTGGAAAGCGAAGTTGAAGATAATGGTTTTGATACCGCCCAGCAAGTTTAGCCGAAATGTGGCTCGGGACTTGATTTACGGCTGCTGGTGCAAGGGTAAGCGAATTGCCGGAATTAAGTTTCCTCCTCTTTCCCTTCTTCTGGTAGCTACTGTTCTCAAGAAAGATGGCTTTGATGTTTCTCTACTCGATGCGGCTGCTACTGGAATGAGCATTGAAGAGTTAAAGAAAATAGCGCCAGAGTTTTCTCTGGTGGTTCTTCTGACTTCCACAATGACAGTTAACGAAGACGCTTCAGTTTTAAGCGAACTAAAAAAGGCTAATCCTCAGCTTAAGACAGCCGTTTTCGGGGCTCATCCCACTTTTATGCCTCGCCACACTTTAGCTAAGAAAGGAATTGACATAGTGGTTCGCCGGGAAGCTGAGTTTATAATCCGGGACCTGGCCCGGGCCTTGGCAAAAGGCGGCAGTGAGTGGAAAAAAGTTAAAGGTATAGGTTATCGAGAGGATAGTGGAGAAGTTTTCTTAAATGAACTTTACCCTTTCATTGAGAATTTGGATGAGCTGCCAATCCCTGATAGGACAATGCTTCCTGCTGGTGTTGACTATTTTAACCCGGTGGTTAAAAGAGTCCCTTATACCACTATGATGACTTCCCGGGGTTGCCCCGGCCAGTGCACCTTTTGCTCTTCTCCGCCTTTTTATGGCCGCAAAATTCGCTATCGTTCAGTTGAAAGTATGATTGAGGAGCTGGAAGAGATAAAAAGGCTTGGCTATCGGGAAGTTTTCTTCCGTGACGAGATCTTTACGGTGATAAAATCGCGCACCATTGCCTTGTGTGAGGAAATGATAAAGAGAAAGCTCAATCTTTCCTGGATTTGCAGTGCTCGCATTGGCAGCGTGGATAAAGAGATGATGGAAATTATGAAAAAAGCAGGCTGTCATATGATTCGCTTTGGGGTAGAGTCGGGTTCGCAGAAAATCCTTGATAATATTAAAAAAGGGATAACCTTGGAGCAAACGCGGGAAACTTTTCGCTGGGCCCACCAGGTTGGCCTGGATACCCATGCTCATTTAATGATTGGAACGCCAGGCGAAACTAAAGAGACCATTGAGGAAACAATAAATTTTGTAAAGGAAATAGAACCAACTATTATCACCTGCGGGATTTGCACCCCCTACCCCGGAACTCAGCTTTTTGAAGAAGTCAGAGCTAAGCATCCGGAGATAGGGGATGGGAGTCAATGCGATTTGAGCCGTCTTCACACTAAGAGTTTTTATAACGAAGTTTTCACTGAATTAACTCCTGAAGAGTTAAGCGCCGGGGTAAGGAGAGTTTATCGGAAATTTTACCTGCGACCCAGCTATCTTTTAAGGTGGCTTATTCGCATAAGAAGTGTCGATGAGTTTCGACGGGTGACTTTAGCGGGAACTCAAGTTTTTGATTTTATTTTCCGTGGAGACTGAGATAAGAAAAGAACCCTTAAAAACGCGTAAGACTTTCTTTTTTTTCCGGGAAAGAGAAGGCTTTTTTTAAGATGTGTGGCATTGCTGGTTTCACTGGTTTTCGTGACAACAAGTTAATTAGAAAAATGACGGAAATCCTTGCCCATCGCGGCCCCGATGAAAGCGGTTACTATTTGGATGACGAAGCAAGTTTAGGGCATCGCCGCTTAAGCATAATTGACCTGGAAACTGGTCGCCAGCCAATTCATAATGAAGACAAAACTCTCTGGATAGTTTTTAACGGGGAAATTTATAACTATCTTGAGTTAAGAGAAGAGCTTCTTCGGCTGGGTCATAGGTTTTATACCCGCAGCGATACAGAAGTGGTAGTTCATTCCTACGAAGAATGGGGACGGGACTGTCTGAAGCGCTTTAATGGCGAGTTTGCTTTTGCTCTCTGGGATAAAAGGAAGAAAGAGCTTTTTTTAGCCCGGGATCGGCTAGGGATTCGTCCTCTTTACTACACTTTGCTTAACGGCAAACTGTTGTTTGCTTCCGAGATCAAGTCTATTCTTCAGCATCCGGAATTTAAAGTTGAACTGAATTTTCAAGCCATAGATGCTTACTTAACCCTCAGGTTTATTCCCCGGGAGCTTTCAATTTTTAAGGGGATTGAAAAACTGGCTCCTGCTTCTTACCTGGTTTTTAAAAATGGACAAGCTTTTACGGGAAAATACTGGGAGATAATGCCGGAAATTAATTCTGGAAAGAGCTTAAGCGATTATCTTGAAGGTTTTTATGATTTACTGAAAGACGCTGTTAAACTTCGCTTGCGCAGCGATGTTGCTCTGGGGGCTCATTTAAGCGGTGGAGTTGACTCAAGCTCCGTTGCTTATCTAGCGCAGAAACTGAGCGAGGGCAGATTAAAAACTTTTGTTATTGCTTTCGGCACTGATATTGACGAGACCAAGGCCTCTCGTAGGGTAGCCGATTTTTTAGGGACTGAACATTATGAGCTTTATGTTAAGCCGGAAGATTTTAATTTACTTCCTAAAATAATCTGGCATTTTGATGAGCCATTGGGAGACCCTATCATTATTCCCCTTTATCTTTTAGCCCGGGCTACTAGGGAAAAAGTAAAGGTGGTTTTGACAGGTGAGGGAGCGGACGAGATTTTAGGAGGTTATGTTCACCAGGTAACCCTTTATTATTTCGATCTTTACCGGAGAAGTTTTCCTTCCTTCTTTGACCGTTTTATTCTCAAAACCCTGATAAAGATAACTCCCCTTCCCATTTTAGACCGTTTTTTCCCCTATCCCGCTTCTCTGGGAGAAAGAGGAAAGGAAAGAGTTTTAGACTTTGTTTCTTGCCTGCGGAATCAGGGCGAAAGCTATCTGACTTTGGCTTCCCTTTTTAGCCCCCGGGACAAGGAATCCCTCTATACTTTGGAGTTTTCCCAATTGGTAAAAAGGGAGGGTTCTTTAAAAGAGGAAATTGAGAGTTGGTTAGAGAAACCAGCTAAAGCGTCGTTTTTAGACCGACTTTTGCATTACGATATTTCTCGCTGGCTTCCTGACAATCAAAATTTTAAGCAGGATAGGGTGACAATGGCTAATGCGCTGGAAGCTCGTGTTCCTTTTCTTGACCATCGTTTGGTGGAATACTCCTTTACCCTGCCGGCTTACTTAAAGATAAGTCGCTTGGAAAATAAAATTCTTTTGCGCCGGACTTTTGAGGACAAACTACCGGCCGAAGTTGCCTGGCGAAAAAAACAGCCCTTTTTTATTCCGGTAGAGAAATGTTTTAAAGAGGGTTTTGATGATTTTATTCGCTCCATTTTAAGTCCGGAGGCAGTCAAGAAAAGAGGCTACTTTAAATACTCTTACATTGAAAAGGTTTTAAGGGAGCTGGAAGGTTCAGCCCTTCTTTATAACAAGCAGTTAATGGCTCTGGTAATTCTTGAACTCTGGCATCAAATCTTTGTGGATAAGGAGATAACTTTTGGGTGAAAAGAAAAAAATCTGCCCGGCCTGCGGAAGCGAGAAATTTTTCCAGGCCTTCTCTTTAGCGGGAGGGAGGTTTAACCGCTGCCTTTGGTGTTCTCTGGTCTTTTTCGAAAACGGGCTTTCAGAAAAAGAGCTCAAGGAAATATACGATCGAGAAGATTACCAGCAGTTTTCCTATTATGTTTTTGGACTGGAAAGGATGATTGCTCTGGAGCGCCTTGAGTGGTTGAGCAAAAAACTGAAGCTCGAAAAGGGTGCTAAAATTCTTGACTTTGGCTGCGGAGATGGGCTTTTTCTTCAGGTTTTCAGAGAAGCTCATCCGGAATATGAGTTTTTCGGTTTTGATCTTTCGGAAATAGCGGTTGAGAGAGGAAAAAAGAAATATGGATTAAATCTTTTTAGTGGGGAAATTGAAAAATCAGGTTTTCCTGATAACTTTTTTGATTTGATAACCCTCTATCATGTGATTGAACATTTAAACGAGCCTTCAAGTGTGGTAAAGAAGCTTTATCAGCTCGCCCGACCTCAAGGAAAAATTGTTATAACCACACCTAACGAAGATTACCTTCTTCTAAAGGCTCTCCAAACCATTTACAGGTTGTTTGGAGGCAGGATTAAAATTTTTCTGGATAAGTTTTATAATCTTGAGCACATTAACAGTTTTTCTGAAAAAAGTTTGCGAGTTTTACTGGAAAGGTGTGGGTTTAAAGTAGTAGATTTCTGGCAAGGCGAGCGCTATTTAACCAGGTTTTGCTTGAGTTGCTTTAATTTTTTTGAAAAAACGGTTCTGGAAGTGGTTACTTTTCTCTCCCGGCTTTTTCAAAAAGAAGCGGAGATTACTTTAATAGGAGAGAAGGATAAGGGATGATGCTCAGTGTAGTTTTACCGGCTTACAATGAAGAAGGGGCCATAGAGAAGGTAATTGACGATATTAAGACTACTCTGGATAAAACAAGCTGGGATTACGAGATAATAGTGGTCAACGATGCTTCAAGTGACCGGACGGGGGAGCTGGCGGCGAAGAAAGGGGCAAAGGTAATAAATCATTTGGAAAACAGGGGAAGCGGTGCTTCTCGAAAAACAGGTATTTTGGCTTCTCAGGGAGACTATGTCCTTTTCTTAGATGCTGATAATACCTACCCAGCTCATCAGATCCCTTTACTTCTGGAACATTTGCCCTACTATGACCAGGTCATTGGAGCGCGAACCAGCGAGAAAGGTAGCTTAAAAATTTTGCGCACGCCGGCTAAGTGGTTGATTAAGAAATTAGCCTCGATTTTGGCGGGTAAAAACATTCCCGACTTAAATTCCGGGATGAGGGTTTTAAGAAAGGACATTTTGATCAAGTTTCTGCCTCTAATTCCCGATGGCTTTTCCTGTGTAAGCACGATGACCCTATCTTTTCTGGTCAATGGATACTCTGTAAAGTTTGTTCCTGTGGACTACTATCCTCGAGTGGGAAGGTCAAAGTTTCATCCAATTAAAGATACTTACAACTACATTCTTACCGTAATCAGGATGATTATGTATTTTAATCCCTTAAAGATATTTTTCCCGGCCTCTCTTTTTCTTTTATTCTTAGGGGTGGCTAAGTCTTTTTACGACCGCTATCTGGGAGTCGGGCATATGCAGCTTTCTGATGTGGTGATTATCCTGTCAGCCTTCATAATAATGGCAATTGGTTTTTTAGCTGACCTCATTTCTGTCTTGCTTAAACATACCGGTGGCTGGAGAGGGGGGAATCGTGAATAAGAACTCCCGGTTAGTGATTTTTATGCCGGCTTACAACTCTGGCCATTTGTTAAGAAAAACCTTTGAAGAAATTCCGGATGAGTATCGCCAAAGCATTCTTCTGGTTAACGATGGCAGTACTGACAATACTGAAGAAGTGGCTCGGGAATTGGGAATAAAGGTAATTAGCCATCCGGTGAATCGAGGTTATGGAGCCAGCCAGAAAACCGGCTACCGAGAAGCTTTAAGAGATGGAGCGGAAATTGTGGTGATGGTTCACTCTGACTACCAGCACGATCCGGGTTACATCCCGACTATAATCGAGCCGCTTTTAAAAAACGAAGCTGACATTGCTTTGGGCTCCCGAATATTAGCTGGGAAGGTTGTTAGCCAGGGTATGCCTTTCTACAAGTATCTAGGTAATCGGCTGGTGACGGGAATTGAAAATCTGGTTTTAGGAGCAAACCTTTCAGACTATCATACTGGTTTCAGGGCCTATCGGCGGGAGGCTTTAGAGAAAATACCTTTCGAGCATAACTCAGACGGTTACATCTTTGATTCCGAATTACTAATTCAAGCTGTGAATAAAGGGTTGAGAATAAAGGAGGTTCCAATTCCCACTCGCTATCCAAAGGAGGCTTCCTCGATTGATTTTTTTGGGAGTGTTCGTTATGGACTGGGTATTTTGAGAGCCTTATTTCGTTTCTTGCTCCATAAAGCTGGACTGAAAAAATCACCTCAGTTTGAGTAAAAATCAGAACTTCTTGCCCTTTTCTTTTTAATTTTTCCTCTTTCTTGAGAACCAAAATCCTCCTCAATCTTTCTTCTTCCACTATTCATCTTCTTTTTCAAAGTCTCGCTGCGTTTCCCATTTTTTCAAAGGGGGATTTCAAGGGGATTTGTGAGCTTTCTTTTTAAATTTACCTTCTTAAATACTCCCTTTTTGCGTGTTCTCCCCTTATACTTAGGGGTACCTCGGGGGTCGGGGGGATTTGAAAGCACCCTTTTCCTTCCTGCCTTTTCAATTTTCCTTTAATTCCCTTTGCTTTAGAGAGTTAAAGTTTTTCCGTGACCCCAAGCTTTCCAGCTTAAAAGTTTAGAAGTGGAACTTTTTTCCAAGCAGTGGTTTAATTTTAAATGGTTTTTAAGGGTCTTTTTAAGCCTGATGTTTCAGCTTCTGGCTAAGGCTTTAAGGATTTAAAGTTTAAAAAGGAGGCAAAATGAAAGTTTTGATTACCGGAATAACCGGATTTGCTGGGAGTCACTTAGCCGAGCTTTGCCTGGGGAAAAAAGCGGAGGTTTACGGAACGGTTCGCTGGCGCAGCCGAACCGAAAATATAAATGGGATAAAGGACAAAATAACTTTAATTGAGTGCGATCTAAGAGATGCTACTTCGGTAAGGGAAACTCTGGAGGCAGTCAAGCCTGATTTAATTTTTCACCTGGCTGCCCAGTCTTTTGTTCCCACTTCCTGGAAAGCACCAGCTGAAACCTTTTCCACTAATGCTCTGGGTCAAATAAACCTTCTGGAATCGGTAAGGGAGCTTGGGTTAAACCCTAAAATTCATATCGCTGGTTCAAGCGAAGAATATGGTCTGGTTTACCCTGAAGAAATTCCCATTAAAGAGACTAACCCCTTAAGGCCGCTCAGTCCTTACGGGGTGAGCAAGGTGGCTCAGGATTTGCTTGGCTATCAGTATTATATGAGCTACGGTATGTCAATAGTTCGAACCAGAGGCTTTAACCATGAGGGTCCTCGTCGGGGAGAAGTTTTTGTTACTTCTAACTTTGCCAAGCAGATTGCTGAGATTGAAAAAGGGGTGCGAGAACCGGTGATTTATGTAGGAAACCTGGAAGCAAAAAGAGACTTTACCGATGTTCGCGACATGGTTAAAGCCTACTGGCTGGCACTGGAAAAAGGGAAGCCAGGAGAGGTTTACAATGTCTGCTCAGGTAAGTCAGTGCCGATAAAAGAGGTTCTCGGCATTTTGCTTTCCTTAAGCAAGGTAAAAGATATTAGAGTTGTTCAAGACCCTTCTCGTCTTCGCCCTTCGGATGTTCCGATTCTCGAAGGCGATTTCTCTAAATTCAGGAAAGCAACTGGCTGGGAACCGACTATCCCTCTGGAAAAAACTCTGGAAGACACTCTGAACTACTGGCGAGAAAGAATCTGAGGTTTTTCTTTATTTTCTTTTCTCTGCAAAGAGGAATTCTTTTTCTTACCTGCTTATTCAAAGGGGTAGAAGATTGAAAACTAAAATTGAAAAATGAACTTCAGCGCCTTAGAAAAGGCGGGAAGGTTTGACTCTTATAAAATTAGGTTGCTAATTGATAAGGGAAAGTATCCGGGTCGTCAGGGTTGTAAGGCTCGTCAATGTAAGCTAAAAGATAAAGAACTTCCTTTCCCGTGTTTTTGATAGCATGGGCAACTTGAGGAGGGACTTCAATTACCAGAAAGTTTCCCTTTTCATTCATTAAGATTTCTTCTTTTTCTCCACTCTCGAGGTCTTCTAAAAAGAGCTTACCTTCTCCTTTTACCACTGTGAACCATTCAGTTTTTCTCTGATGATAATGGTTCCCTTTTACAAAACCGGGGTTGGCGGTGGTAAGATAAATCTGACCGAAGTTTTTCTTTTCTCCAAGCTCTTCTCTTCTTAAAATTTCCGCTACAAAGCCCCTTTCGTCTTGATGGAGCTTAAGTCTTTTAATTTTTACCCTATCCATTCTTTAGCCAGCTCCTTTTCTTTTTTCATTTTCTTTAGTCCTTCTTCTATTCCCGGCATATCTTTACCCAGAGCCCTTTCTATTTTATTTACACAGAGAGAGGAGTCTTTCGGTCTCCTGGCTTTAAAAGCGAAATCTTCCATCTTGCCTTCCTCGATTAAACTTTTGTCCAGATTATAAATTTCCGCTATTTTCAGGGCAAAGTTGAAAATACTGACCGGACGCTTGCTCCCCAGGTGGTAAACTCCGTTCAGGTTCTTTTTTAAAGCTTCAAAGAGAATCTCAGCCAGGTTTCCAGTGTAGATTGGAGAAATAATTCGGTCGGTAAAAGCCCTTATTTTACTTTTTTTTTGGAGATTATCAATCACCCACTCCGGAATGCTTTTTTGTTCATCAAGATGCCAGCCATAAATGGTGCAGCGAAAGATTAAGGCTTCGGTTAGCCAGGAAACTTCCTTTTCCCCTTCTAATTTAGTCCGGGCATAAACCCCTAAAGGATAGGGCTTATCGGTTTCAGTGTAGCTTCCTTTTTCTCCGTCAAAAACATAGTCGGTGGAAATATAAATAAGTTTTGCTTTTCTTTCAGCGCAAAGAGAGGCAATGTTTTTGCTTCCTAAAGCATTTATTTTATAAGCTTCTTCTGGCTTTTCTTCGCAAAGGTCCACATTGGTCAGGGCGGCAGTGTGAATTACGATTTGAGGCTGAAAGTCTTCAAAAACTTTTTTTACCGAGTTAAAGGAGGTTATATCCAGAGGTAAGGTTTTGGCTTTTTTTATTTTTACCCTTCGCTGATGATAAGTTCCCAGAGTTTCAAAGCCTTCCTTTATCGCTTGAATAGCTAACCGATGTCCAAGCATCCCACTTGCGCCGGTAATTAAAACCCTCACCTTAAGATTCTTTCCCTTCGTAAGACTTCAAGGATTTCTTCGGGCTGAAGAAAACGGGTTTTATCTGAGCTGTACTCAACAAACTCAACTCGCTTTTTTTTCTCGTAAGCCTTGAAAGTCGCTGGAAGGTTAATTTGGGGAAGGATAATGTAAAAGTCATCTTCTTCAACAGTGCGAAAGGCTTCAGTTTCTGAAACCAGGACCTCATGAATTTTTTCTCCGGGTCGGATACCAATCTCTTTTATTTCAATTTTTTTGTCGGGGGAAAGGTTTTCAATCATTACCTTAGCCAGCTCGGTGATTTTTACTGCTGGAACCTTCAAAACAAAAATTTCTCCCCCCACGCTCAACTGAGTAGCTTTAAAGACCAGGTTTATCGCCTGGTTGAGGGTAAGAATAAAGCGGGTCATATCGGGAGTGGTGATGGTTACCGGTCCGCCAGCCTCAATTTGCTTTTTGAAAAGAGGAATGACTGAACCCCGGGAAGCAACCACATTACCATAGCGAACGCAGGCAAAAACAGTTTCTCCATTCTGGTTAAAGTAGTTGGCTGAAGTAATAAGTTTTTCTTGCAAGGCTTTGGTCATTCCCATTGCATTAACTGGTTTAACGGCTTTATCAGTGCTTATAGCAATTACTTTTTTTACCTTCATTTCAACGGCGGCTTCAATTACATTTTTGGCGCCAATTATATTGGTCTGAATAGCTTCCCAGACGAAGTATTCGCAAGATGGAACTTGCTTTAAAGCTGCGGCGTGATAAACAAGGTCAATTCCTTCCATTGCTTTCAAGACGGAGCTTTTGTCTCTAACATCTCCAATCACAAAGGATATGTTTCCTTTACGGGGGTAACTTTCTTCAACTTCTAATTCGTGGCTCATATGAAACTGTTTGTTTTCGTCCCGGCTAAAGATTCTAATTTCCGCCGGCTCATATTTGAGGAGCCTTCGCACGATGTGGTGTCCAAAAGAGCCAGTCCCTCCAGTGATTAAAATTCTTTTTCTCTTAAAAAGTTCTTTATACATTTTTTACCTCCCTGTGTTTAATTATTTCGTTTTCAGGCCTTTTCCCTTTGCCATTGCTTTTATCAGTATTTTATCAAGATAAAGAAGGAAAAGAGGAAAAGAGGAAAGAACAACGGGCATCCAGACTACTCCCCAGTAACCAGCTCCTGGGTCGCGCCCCAAAGCTAAAAAAACAACCAAAGGTAGTAAGAGATTAACCAGAAGAAATGCTTTTATTTGCTTTTCTAACTTTAAAAGGAAAATACCGAGCAAAGAAAGAAATAGGAGAGGAAAGGCCCAGAACTGATTGAAAGGCACTAGAACGAAACCGTATTCGGTGATGGCTTTAAAGGCATCCAGGCGAAAGGCCTGCCAAGCAAAAAAGCTCCTGGCTGGGGTTCCAGCAGTGAAGACTTTAGCAGCTTTAAGATGGAAGAAGTAGGCCAGAAAAAAAACGCCTATTGCTCCTGTCCAGAAAAGTCTTTCTTTCTTTTCTTTCTTAAACCAGCTGGCCAGGGCTCCAGCTATCAGATAAAAAATGCCGAATTCCCTGATCAGAGCAGCAAAAAGGGCTGTTCCAAGACTGGCAAGGGGCAGGTTGTAAAGATAAAAAGTAGTAAAGAGAAGTCCAAAAAAGAGAGCCCAGTATTCGGTGGCTAAAAACCACATCGTCAGGTTGCCATAAAGCAGGTAGGGCACAAGAAGAATGGGAGCAACTAAAGCCAGGGGGGTGGAGCTAAACTTCCAGACCAGGAAGAAGGAGGCAAGAAGGGAAGTCAGAGCAAAAAAAGCAAAAAGAAGGTTGACAAAGCTTCCGCTTGGGGGGCAAAGAAGTTTCCAGAGGTAAAAAATAGTAGGGAAACGAAAAGTTTCAGTGTATTCAGGGTATTCATTGTGAGCGGTGTCTCTTTTAAACCCTTCCGCGTAAGCCTTATAGTAGGGCAGCCCTCTTTCCATCAAATAAAAGGTTTTTAAAAACATTATCGGGTCAAAGCGGTATCCTTCATCAGGAGGTTCAGTAGCAGCAAGCCGCAGAGCTTCGTTGTAGCCAGTGGCAACAAAAAGGTAGTTAAGCAAGATTAAGCTCAGAAGAACAAAAATTAATATCTTTTTGTCTTTTACAGTTGCTGAAAGCTGGTGAAAGACGAGGGCGGCTAAGAGGCTCGTAAGCCCGGCGAAAAGGCTGTAAGCCGGGTTCAAAGAAGGGACCAGATAGCTTAAGCTAAGGTCAAGCTGGTAATGTGGGCGGAAAGTAAAATAGTTGGTATTGAGAAGAAAAACTAAGTAAGATGAAGAAAGACTGATTAGGGAAGTTGTTAGAAGGTTTTTTGAAAAAAGCCCAACAAAAGCTCCGATAAGGAAAGCTACCGGCCAGGCGTTTCTTGACCAAGGGAAAGTGTAAAAGGAAAAAAAACCAATGAAAAGGGAGGCTAAAAAAATGGTCAGAGTGGAAAGTTTTTCAATCTCTTTTTTACCCTTATTTACTTTTCTAGTTGAGCTCTCCTTTTTTTTGGACATCAGAAAGAATTAAGCTTTTTTCTAACTTTATCACAAATTAGGCTTGGATAATCTATATATAAGCGGTCCCGTGGGTATTTTAGTTTAGAGTATCAACCTTTCTCCCTTCATTCTTGCTTGTAAACTTCAAATTTCTTGATTTTGGCGTTTTTGGAAAAATATAAGTTTTTGGTGTTCTTTTGAAAAGAATGAATAAAAGAGGCGAAAAGAATTCGAAAGAGAAGAGGCTTTTTTGACTGCTGGTCGTATATTATTAAGGAGAAAAAAACAGCTGTCCATAGAATGGCAGCTATACTTGAGACAAGGAGCCCATACTGATAGCTTTTAGGTTGAAATTGGAATTTTATTAAACATTCACCCTTAGGAATTTTCGCTGCCCGAAAAGCAAAGTCCGAAAGATAGATTTTAGCTTTCTTACCATTCACGGTTGCTTTCCAACCCGGGTAAAAAGTGTCAGTTAAAAGCAAGTAGCCTTCTTTATTGCTTTTGGTGCTAATGATTATCTCGGTTGGCTGATATTTTAAAATTCTGGCTTGGCGGTTTTTGCTTTGAGAGTTTTTTTCAATGTACTTGCTTAGTCTAAGTTCGGTGTTAAAACCTTTAAGGGTAGGAACGATTGGTTTTGAAGGCATGCTAAAGTCGTTTATAACTAAAGCTCGGGGAAGAAAGTCTTTGTTTAAGTAAATCTTATACTTCCCCCCCTTAACCAAAAGATAGCGTGGCGAACATAAACTCTCTTTGGATAGGATATATTTAACATTTAAAAATCCCAGGAGTTTTGAATAATTTTCGGCGCGCTGCTTGTTTTTCGGATCATACTTGTGGCCTTCAGCGTTTTTTCCTTCCAGAAGTTCGTTGATTTTAATAGTGTTTCTTAACCCCAGAGCAAAGTCAGACTGGGCAGCCGTTTCTATTTTGAATAGCATATTGTTTGAAGGAAGAAGCAGATTCATAGTATCCTTCCAGAAATTTTCTTTGGATGGGTAAATTTCTTGGGGGGAAAAGTCCTGGTGAGGTACGGATAGGGAATAAATTCGGTAAATTCCCCGGTCTTTTTTCAAAAAATTTCCTCCGGCTGAAAACTCATAATAATAGAGATATTTTTTAATAGGGAAAAAATTAAAAGCTTTTCCTTGCCATCCAAAAAGCAACAGATCTAAAACGACTAAAGTTAGGGATGCTTTTTTGAAGGATGTTAGATTTAACAATCCCTTTTGGTAGAGCCAGATTAGAGTTGAAGAAACTATTAGGATTATTGCTGGTAGGAATACGTAGGATGGTTTAAAACTTAAAAGAGCAGCAGTAATTTTTGGGGAGGAAAACTTTTTTAAAAGTACTGGTTTGAAAAAAAGAAATAAGAGCGAGCCCAGAGCACTGAATAAAAAAAAGAGGCAGAAAAGGAAGTTAGTTTTTCTTTTTTGAGCTGAAAAGCAGTCAAAACCAAGCCCGGCGAGTACAGCTAGAGAAAATTCAAAGAGAAAGAGAATCCTCCAGGGTTGGCGAAAGTAATGAAAAAAGGGCAGCTTTAAAAGCAGAAAATAAAATGGGTTGTATTTACCCAAGGAGAAAAGGAAAGAGAAAAGTAACAGGCAAAGAAAAAACAGAGCTTTTTGTTTAAGGTCTTTTCTTGTGAGGCTGAAGAAGGCAAATAAGAGGGTGAGAACCCCAGCATAAAGACAAATGTAGCGGCCGATTAGGCCATGTTTTCCGAGAAACAAGTTGGGATAGAGGTTGAAGACTAAAAATAAAGGATTGAATGAGCCCTGTTGAGCGTAGGTAAGGCTCACTCCTTTCGCTCGGGGGGCAAAATGGTTTATTTCCCAAAGTGGAAAGAGCCAAACAGCTGAGAGAGAAGCAGCAATGATTAAGATAGCAATCCATAAACTCAAGAGGTAAATTTTTCTTTTCAAATTTTCGTGAGAAAAAAGGGTTCGCCAGAAAAAGTAAAAACTTGAGCCGTAGATTACATAAAGAGTTATCTGGGGGAAACTTGCTAAAATGCTCTGGGCTAAAGTCAAGGAAAGAAGAAGAAGATAGAAGGGCTTTCTTCTTTGGAAGTAAGACTCAATTAAAAAGAGATTTAGCGGGAACCAGGCAAGAGGGTAAAAATTTTGAACCGCTCCAAGAAGCCCAAGCATCCAGCCACAGAAAGTGAAAGTAAAAGCTGACAGAAATGAACCTTCGGCCGAGATATTGATTGAGCGAGCAAAATAGAAGGTAAAGACTGCTGTAAGGAGGAGGTGGAGCAATAAGGTGTAGTTGAAAGCAGTTGTTAGAGGTAGAAAGCGATAAAACAAGATGTCAATAAGATAAAAGGAAGCAGTAATTGTTTGAGCATATTGAGGAAAACCGAAGGCAGCATAGGGAGACCAAAAAGGAAGCCGATTCTTTTTCAAAAAATCGGCAAATATTGCTTTGTAAGGTAAGTTAAAAGTAAAATTGTCTTCTTCGCCCGGGATGGCTTGTAAAAGAGTTAAGCGCCAGAAAGCGGCTAAAATGAGAAGGATTAAAAGGGAAATAAGCTTTAGATTCTTTTTTGTTTTGTCTTTTAGCACCTTTATTTTATTTAATGAAACGATATTTAATTAAAGTCCAGAGAGCTTTGAAGCCTGCTGTCCAGCGAATTTTTTTCCCTTCGGAAAAATCTCTTCCAGCATAGGATACAGGCACTTCGTAGATTTTTATTCCTTGACGAAGAATTTTAGCTGTCACTTCCGGTTCAAATTCAAAACCCCGAGCTTTCAGATTGAGATTTTTTAAGATATCAGTTCTGATGAGCTTATAACAGGTTTCCATATCGCTTAAAGTGGTGTTGTAAAGGATATTGGTTATCAGACTTAGAAATCGGTTCCCTACATAATGCCAGAAAAACATATCTCGCCTCTCCCCGGTAAAGCGGGAACCATAAACTACTTCAGCTTTGCCTTTGAAAACTGGCTTGAGCATTGCCTGATAGTCTTCGGGGTCGTATTCTAAATCGGCGTCTTGAATTATTACATATTCTCCAGTGACATAACTAAGAGCGGTTCTTACCGCTGACCCTTTGCCCTGGTTTGTCTGGTGAAAAAAAACTTTTATCGGCAGGGAAGAAGAAAGTTTTTGAAGAATTTCCTGCGTGCCGTCGGTTGACCCATCATCAACTACAATGATTTCTTTTTCCAAATTTTCTAAGTTTACAGCCAACACTCTCTTTATAATTTCTTCAATGGTGTTTTTTTCGTTGTAAACCGGGATTATTATTGAAAGCTTCAAAGGTTAAGTTTCCTCGCAGTTTTTTTAAGATACTTGAGAAGCTCGGGCTTAAGGTCGGGGCGGTCAAGCGCTAATTCTATGTTGGCAATTAACCAGTCAATTTTTTTCCCGATATCGTAGCGACGCCCTTTTACTTCGTAGGCGTAGATAGGCTCTTTTTCTAACAAAAGCTTTAAGGCATCAGTTAATTGGATTTCTCCACCTTTGCCAGGCGGGGTTTTTTCTAAACACTCAAAAATTGTGGGGGTTAAAACATATCGGCCAAAAATCGCCAGGTTGGAAAAGGCCTGCTCTAAGGGAGGTTTCTCAACCAGGTCCTCAATTTTAAAAATATCTTCAGCTACTTGAGAGCCTTTAATAATTCCATACTGGGAAACCTTTTCCCAGGGAACTTCTTCAACAGCTATGGCTGAAGCTTCGTATTCTTCAAGAATTTGCCAGAGTTTTCTGGTGCAGGGGGTCTCCGTTAAAGTAATAGTATCTCCAAGGAGCACAGCGAAAGGCTCATCGCCAATGTGTTTGCGGGCGCAATAAATAGCATGGCCTAACCCTTTTGCTTCGCGCTGACGAATATAGTGAATATGAGCCAGGTCGGCCAATTTTAAAAGTTCGTCTAAGTATTTCTGGTCATTTTTCTGCTCTAAGTGAAATTCAAGCTCAATTGAGCGGTCAAAATGGTCTTCAATGGCTCTTTTCCCCCGCCCAGTAACTATTAAAATGTCGTCAATTCCTGAAGCTACAGCTTCTTCAATAACATACTGAATGGTTGGTTTGTCCACCACCGGAAGCATTTCCTTGGGCTGAGCTTTGGTAGCAGGGAGGAATCGAGTACCCAGTCCCGCTGCGGGAATGACGGCTTTCATTTGCTTACCTCGCCCGATGAAATAAGCAAAAGTTCCTGGCGGAAAAACTCTATTGTTGCTTTAAGCCCTTCTTCCAGAGTCACTTTTGGTTCCCAGTTAAGAACTTTTTTAGCCAGGGAGATGTCTGGGCAACGGAGTTTGGGGTCATCTTCAGGTAGTTCTTTAAAAACCAGCTTTCCTTCTTTTCCAGCCACTTCTACAATCTTTTTAGCCAGGTCAATAATTTTTAGCTCCACCGGATTTCCCAAATTCATTGCCCCCTGAAAATCCGATTTCATTAAAAGGTAGATTCCTTCTATAAGGTCGCTGATGTAGCAAAAACTTCGGGTCTGGTTTCCATCGCCATAAATAGTTAAGGGTTGATCAGTTAAAAGCTGATAAATAAAGTTAGGGATGGCCCGGCCATCTTCAATCCTCATCCTTGGACCGTAAGTGTTGAAAATCCGCGCGATTTTTACATTTAAGCGATGGTAGCGATGGTAAGCCATGGTTAAAGCTTCCGCGTATCTTTTAGCTTCATCGTAAACACTTCTTTTCCCTAAGGGATTTACATTTCCCCAGTAAGTCTCGGGCTGAGGGTTAACAGTGGGGTCACCATAAACTTCTGAGGTGGATGCCAGCATAAATATGCTTCCATCGTTCAAGGCTTTTTCCAAAGCCTGATAGGTTCCGGCTGAGCCAGTGAGCAATGTTTCCAGAGGATACTTATAGTAGTCTACTGGGCTGGCGGGAGAGGCAAAATGGAGAATGAAGTTGTAAGATGGAAGGTTAGGCCAGGGCTTGGTTACATCAAACTCCAGAAGTTCAAAGTTTAGGTTGTTGGAAAGTGATATGAGGTTTCGGGGAGTTCCAGTGATAAAGTTGTCAATAGCTGTCACATAGTAACCTTTGGCTATGAGGTATTCGCAAAGGTGAGATCCGATAAAACCTGCTCCACCAGTAATCAAAACTCTTTCCAACTCCTTACCTCCTGGCTATTTTTAAACTTTTCCCTTTCTAATTTTAAACGTTAATTTAGCTTAGAAGTCATTTTACCGGTCTAGAAGGTATTCTGTAAATGTTAACAGAGCTTTTTTGCCCGGGCTTAATGAACTTCCTGATGAGTTTTGCTTTCGGGTTACCACTTTGGAAAACTTCAGGCCATTCTTCACTCAAATCTTCAGGCATAACCGCTAAAATTTGTTCTTTTCCACTTAACTGAGGTCCAAGCTGATTAGCCAGGTTCAAACACCGCTTTTTTCCGTTTTGATCATAATAAAAGATGCCCGTACCAAACTTAATAAAGTAAAGATTGGGGCTTTCTTCGCTAAGAAGAGGTAAACCATAATAAAGAATACCAATGTCGGGATGGGGCAAGACAACTAGAGTTGTCTTTGCTCTTGCCTGTTCTTCTAAAAAAGCTACTACCTCTTCCAATCCGTAGCCGGAAAATATGCTTTGAAGGTGGGTTTCGTAGTCAACTTGTTCAAAAGGCGCTTTAAGTGGGTCGGTCATCAAAAAATAATCAAATCTCAGGCTGGGGATAAGCAACAAAGCAAGGATAAAATGAAGGATTGCGGCCTCTGATTTTTTGAAAACTTTAAACTCTTTAAGGGAAAAACCTCCCAAATTTATGGAGCTAATTTTGCCTGTTAAAACTGTAAGATTTTTTGCCAGAAGAATTAAAAGGGGAGGTATAGTAAAGAGCAAATACTTAAACCAGATTCTACCAAGGGAGACAAGAATAAAAAAAATGGTAGGAAGCAAAAAGCATAAAAACAGAAGCCAGTCACGCCGTTCTTTTTCAGAAAATAAGAAAAGGACGCTAATTATCAACAAAAAAAGCAAAGGCACGGTGAGGTAAAAATACCAATTAGTGGCAACCAGTGTAAGGTTTTTCCACCACTGGCTAAGAGGAAAAGTTAGGAGCTGCGAGAAGCTCATAGAAAGGTCTCTTCCCTTTTTCCAAATTAACCAGGAGTAAGGGTCACTAAAAAGCCACCAGTAAGATAATGCCGGAAAGATGTAGGCGGCAAGTATTAGCTTAAGTTTGTTTAAAGAGGAGTTCTCTTTCAAGAAAAACCAGCTAAGCAAAGGAAAAGAAAGCATTAAAAAAGCTGCTGTTTTAGTTAAAACGCCAACTCCCATTGAAACTCCTAAACAAAGAAAGTAAAGAGGCTGGTACTTTTTCTCTCCCTTCAAGAGGAGCAAACTGAAAAGAAGAATGTAAACCCCGAAAAAGCTCATCGGCCCATCATGGTAAGCGTAACGGTCAATGAAAAAAGAAAGAGGAAGAAAAATATAAAGAATAGAAGCCAAGAAACCAACTTTTTTCGAGTAAATTCTTTTCCCGATTAAATAAATTCCTACTGTACTTAAAGCTCCAGTAATAACAGATATAAAACGACCGGCGAAGACAGGGTGGCTAAAAAACTTAAAGAATATGGCTTGAAGCCAGGTAAGAAGAGGAGGGTATCCGTCAGCCCGAATGGATAGAGTTAAGTTTTCAGCCGGATCATAAGCTACCATTTTTGACCAGCCGAGCAAAAGGGCTTCGTCGTTGAAAAGAGGAAAAGAAAGCAGGTTGAAACATCTAAGGGTGAAACTTAAGAGAAAGAGAACTAAAGGGGTAAGAAATTTATTTTTCTTTTTTTTGCCGTCTTTTCTTGATTTAAGCTTTATTTTTTCTTTTTTTTTTTTTCTTCAATTTTCTTAAGCTAACTTTTTTCCCAATTATAACTTAAAGAGAAAAGAAAAAAATGTGTCCCTTAAGTTTTTTTCAAGGGAAGAAAAACGAAGAAGAGAAGAATTAAAATTAGCTTTAAACTAAGTTGTTTGTGCTATTCTAATTAGAATGAATAGAGGTACAGTTGATTTGAGCATAGTTATTCCTGCCTACAACGAAGAAAAACGCTTGCCCCAAACCTTCAAAAAAATAGCTTCTTACCTCAATAAAAGCTCTTTTCCCAGCGAGATAGTGCTGGTTGATGATGGAAGTAAAGATAAAACAGTAATAGTTGCCGAAGAGTTGTCAAGACGGCTTTCTCTAAAGCTCGTTGTGGTTAAAAATCCTGAAAATCAGGGGAAAGGAGCGGCTATAAAAAAAGGTATGTTGGCAGCTTCCGGAAAAGCTATTCTTTTTACCGATGCTGACCTTTCCACTCCAATTGAAGAGCTGGAGAATTTTCTCCCTTTTTTAAAGGATTTTGAAGTTGTTATTGGTTCTCGAAAAATCAAGGGTGCCAGAATAATAGTCCACCAGCCTTTTTATCGGGAGGCAATGGGCAAAGTATATTCCTGGTTAGCCAGAGTTATTGTTGTTCCTGGAATTTCTGATTTTACCTGCGGTTTTAAACTTTTTACCCGCAGAGCGGCTAAAGAAATATTCTCTCGCCAAATGGTTTTTAATTGGAGCTTTGACGCCGAAATTTTGTTCTTGGCCAAAAAGCTGGGCTTTAAGGTTAAAGAAGTCCCGGTTAGCTGGAAGGATTCCCCGGCGACCAAGGTTCGCCTTTGGCGGGATGTTTTCGGAAGTTTCTGGGGTCTTATCAAAATAAGGTGGAACAATTTCCGAGGTTACTACAGCTGATTTCTCAAAACTGAACTATGGTTTCTTTCCCTGGCTTTTATGCCAGTAATAGGCTGAACGGTAAAAGTCTAAATAGGCCGAGCCGGCAGCAAATATTAAGCCTTCAACGCCGTCCAGGAAGCCCAGTCGCCAGAAGTAATTTCGGCAAAAGATTAAGAAAGGTCTTAAGGCAAAAAACCAAAAATAATTGGTGGGCTTGATTTGCCAGCCTTTTTCTTGTAGATAGTCAAAATCTCCTTCCCCGTAGAGCTTGATTTTCTGAAGTAGGTCTGAAAGCTCTCTATAAGGATAGTGAATCAACGGACTTTTTAGGTAACCAACTTGCCCTTTTACCCTTAAGAATTCGTGAATATGTTTCTCCGGAAACTTTCCTTTGCCTTTTTTAAATAGCCTCAGTTGCCAGTCCGGGTAATTCCCTCCGTGCTTGAGCCATTTCCCGAGAAAAAAGTTTTTTCGAGGGATAAAATAACCGTCGAAAGAATCAGAAGAGTTGATTACCTGAAGAATTTCTTCTTTCAATTCCTGACTTATCCTTTCATCAGGAGCAGTAAGTAAAATCCATTCCTCTGTAGCGGCTTCGAAGCCGATATTCATATTCTTGTTTGGGTTAGGTTTGTTAGTTTCAAAGATAACTTTGTTGGTAAATTCTTTAGCAATCTGCACTGTTTTATCGGTACTTCCTGTATCAACAACCACCACTTCGTTGGCAAAAGAAACACTTTCTAAACATTCTCGCAAAAATTTTTCTTCATTGTGGGTAACCAAAACCACAGAAAGCTTAGCCATAAGCGCCTGTTTTGTTTTTTTGGAAGAATTCTTTAATTTTTTGACAAACATAACCAATCTGGTCGGAACTAATATGGGGAAACATTGGGAGAGAGAGGATTTCTTTGGAATAAGATTCAGTGACAGGAAAACAGCCCTTCTTATAACCTAAATCAGAAAGCGAAGGCTGTTGATGGAGAGGAACAGGATAATGGATGCCAGTGGAAATTCCTGCCTGACTTAAGTGTTTACGAAGTTCCTCTCGCTTTTTAGCTCTAATTACATATAGATGATAAACATGAGTTCTCTCAGGAGCGAGATAAGGTAAAACCAGGTCTGTTTCACTTAAAAGCTCTTTATAAATTTCGGCTGCTTTTTGCCTATTTTCATTCCATCCATCTAACTTTTTTAGTTTGACTCTTAAAATGGCAGCTTGAAGTGTATCCAGCCTGCTGTTGTAACCTTTCACTAAGTGACTATATTTTTCTTTTTGACCATAATCCCGAAGCATTTTAATTTTCTCAGCTACTTCAGAAGAGTTTGTTACCACTGCTCCGCCGTCGCCATAGGCCCCTAAGTTTTTTGCAGGGTAAAAACTGAAAGCGGAAGCTTCACCAAAAGAACCACAACGCTTGCCTCTGTAAAGAGCACCATGAGCCTGACAAGCATCTTCAATGACGATTAAGTTGTACTTTTGGGCGATTTTAGAAATTCCCTTCATATCAGTTGGCTGACCATAGAGGTGGACTGGTATTATAGCTCTTGTCTTGGGAGTTATTTTTTCTTCGATTAAGGCAGGATTGATATTATAAGTTTTAGGGTCTATGTCAACCAAAACAGGTTTAGCTCCAGCCATTAGAACTGCCAGAGCTGTGGCTATAAAAGTGTTAGCTGGAATAATAACTTCATCACCTTTTTTTATGTCCAAAGCCAGAAGGGCTAACCAGAGGGCTTCGGTTCCCGAAGCTACTCCCACGCAGAATTTAACCCCGCAGTAGTCAGCGAACTCCTTTTCAAAAAGCTCTAGCTCCTCTCCTAAAATAAAATCGCCTTTTTCAATAACCTTTTTAATTGCTTTTTCAACCTCGGCTTTAATTTCCTGATGTTGAGCTTTAAGGTCAACGAAGGGAACTTCCATTACTTCAAGCCCTTCCTCTTTTTGTAAGGTTTATCGGTTAACCCAGTTTGGCAACTCAATTCATAAATATTTTTAATAACCCTGCCAGGGTTCCCTACAACTACCGATTCAGGCGGTATATCTTCTACTACTACACTACCTGCTCCGATTAAACTTTTCTCGCCTATCGTTACATAGGGAAGAATCACCACCCCGGCTCCAATCCGGGCTCCTTTCTTTATGGTCGGGCCTTTCAGACATTTTTTGGAAAACGGGCAACCTGGATGAAGGTCATTGGCAACGGTTACCCCGGGAGCTATGAATACTTCATCTTCTATAATAGTAAACTGGGCGACATAAACATTGGAGTGGATTTTTACTCGGTTGCCAATTTTGCAGCCGTAGTCAATCAGACTGTTACTCCAGATACAAACATCATTTCCAATGGCGTTTTCTTCTCTTATTATCACATTATGCCCAGTTTCTAAGTTTTTCCCAATAGTCGAACCTAAGTAAATAACAGTGTTTGAACGAATAATTGCCCCTGAGCCAATAATAAGATTGTAACTTTTAATTTCTCTTGCTGGCTTTACTCCGATGGATGCAGTCTTGTCTATTTGGCAACTTTCCCCAAGATTTACTTCAGGAGGCAATTTCAATTTCTTTCTCCTCCTTAAGGCTTTTTTCTGCTGCTTCCAAAACTTTCACCACTTTGTAACCACTCCAACCATTAGTTTTTGGCTTCTCGTTTTTTCTGAGGCAATCAATAAAATGAAGGCACTCTTCTTTCAAGGGTTCTTTGAAATCGATCCGGGGAATAAACACATCGCCAACCCGAATGGCTAACTGAAATTCGTCAAATGTTCCTTCAATTAGCTCTTTAGTTACGCCCTTGTCGTAAAGGAAAATTTTATCCGTAGGGTTCATATCGTCAAAGACCATCATTTTTTTGCTTCCCACCACAGTGACTTCTCTTTTTTTCCGCGGGTCAAGCCAGCTAATGTGAATGTTGGCGATCACCCCCGACTTAAATTCCAGAGTTAAGAAAACGACATCTTCTATTTCCTTTTGAATAAACCATTTACCTTTAGCTAAGACCCTAATTGGTGTTTCTTCCAGTAAATAATGAAGGATTGAGACATCGTGAGCGGCTAAATCCCACATAGCGTTTACATCACTTCGGATAGGACCAAGGCCAGTTCGGGTAAAGTGAAGGTAGTAAATTTTGCCCAATTCTTTCTTATTTATGATTTTTTTCATTTCAATGACTGCTTGATTGTATTCAAAAACGTGGCCAACCATCAGTTTTAGCCCTTTCTTTTCAGCTAATTCAGTGATTTCGCAAGCCTCCTTTGAATTCAAAGTCATCGGTTTTTCTACTAGCACGCTTTTATTTTTTTTCAAGCTTTCCTTAACAATTTGGTAGTGCGAGCTTGCAGGAGTGGCTATAATTACCGCATCTATTTCTTCTTTCTTTAGAATCTCCTGATAGTTGGTAGTAATTTTTACTTCAGGATGGTTTTTTTTAACCAGCTTTAAACGTGAGCGATTTAAATCGCAGGCATATAGAAGATTCGCTGAAGGAATCTCTTTAAAAATGCGGACATAGTTTAGGCCCCAGTAGCCTATACCGATAAGTCCTAAGTTTATCTGTTTTTTCATGTTTAGTATTATATACTAAAAAAACTTAGCCTATTTTGTTTAAATGTTTTGATGAAAGAAACGAAAAAGCTTTCAGAGTTAACTGAGGAAGCGTTAAAAAAGTCTTATGACGAAATTTATGAAACTCGTCCAATTGCTGATGTTCCTGAATATTATCGCTGGGTTCTTCAAAAGCTTAAGGTTGAATCGGGGAAGAAACTTCTTGATGTGGCTTGCGGTCTTGGTTTACTTTTGAAAGAAGCTGAAAAAGCTGGCCTGGAAACTTATGGCATTGATATTTCCAGTGTAGCAGTGGAAAAAGCAAAGGAAAACTCACCCTCAAGCAAGATAGAAGAAGGAAGTGGCGAAGCTTTGCCCTATCCTGATGATTTTTTTGATTATGTAACCAATCTGGGAAGTTTGGAACATTTTCTTCACCCGGAAATTGGAGTCCAGGAAATGGCAAGGGTGTTAAAATCTAAAGGGAAAGCAGCTGTACTTTTACCTAATAGCTATTGGTGGCGGGGGATAATTAAGGTTTTGAGAACAGGTGATTATGTTGATCAGGAGCAGGAGCTGGAAAGGTTTGCGACCAGAAATGAATGGATAAGATTGCTTGAGGAAAACGGGTTGAAAGTACTGGAAACTATTAAGTTTAATGGATACAGCTTTTCCTGGTGGAAGAGATTTCTTAAGGAAATTCTAATTCCAATTAATCTTTCCTATCACTTCCTCTTTATCTGTCAGCCAAAAAGAAAAAAACAATCTGGGGAGGATTTTTTTTAAGTTTCTCCTTATTTTTCCTCTGAATCTTCCTCTTATTAAAAATTTCCTAATTACCTATTTCGCTTCCTTTTTTAAGGGTGAAGGGGGATTTTGAAAGTTCACTTTCTCCTTGCTACCTCCTTAAATCCCCTTTTATCCCCCTTAAAATTCAAGGGGGAGGGAAATGCGAAAACCTCAAAATTAAAGGAGGAAGTGCAGAAGAGAACCTTAAAATCAAAGAGGAAAGAAATCTTTCTCCCTTACTTGCAAGGGGAACAAGGGGGATTGCGTTTTCCCTTAGGGATAAGGGGGGTAAGAGGGATTTTGAAGATAACTTTCGAGTAGATTTTTATTTGAGACAACGATTCAATTTCAGATAGGTTTTAAGTGAGGCAATTCGAGCAATAGACATTACTGCAAGGGAAAGGTAAAATATCTCTCTGTGCTTTTTGGTGGAGCCGTGGTGTAGCCTGGTTAACACGCCGGCCTGTCAAGCCGGTGAGCGCGGGTTCAAATCCCGTCGGCTCCGCCAGTTGTCTTCGCGGGAGCTCCGATAGAGATAGATTTCTCTTGCTCCCAGTAAATACCTGCTTTTGATCCTTTGCTTGAAACCAACATTCTGAGAATTATTCAGGAAACCCTGATGAATGTTCGCAAGCATGCTCAAGCGACTAAAGTGAAGGTTAAAATGGCTTTCCGCTCCGGGGTTTTGAGCCTAACAATAAAAGACAATGGGGTTGGTTTTGACCTGAAAAATGCGGTTCGAAAACCCACCGGGCATTACGGTTTGCTTTTTATGCAGGAGAGAGCTTCTTTAGCTGAAGGGAAGGTTGAGATTCAGAGTAAGCCTGGCAAGGGGAACAACTTTGAAGGCTTCTTTTAAAGTGGAAGCCGCTAAAGAGTCTTAGTTGGAGCAAAATTGGAAGATCACTTTAAGGTTTGCAGAAAGACCTTGACCACTTCCGAGTCAAACTGCAAGGAAGACTGGCTTTTTAGTTCTTCTTTCGCTTCTTCAAGGCTTAAAGGTGAGCGGTAAATTCGCCAGCTAGTCATGGCTTCATAGGCATCAGCGACGTTTAAAATTCGGGCAAAGAAAGGTATTTTTTCTCCTTTCAGCCTTGAGGGGTAGCCCTTGCCGTCCCAGCGCTCGTGATGATGGTAAATCGCTTTTATGGTTGGAGAGAGTAAAGCCACAGGCTTAATAATTTTCATTCCTATGACCGGGTGTTTCTCAATTTCTTTTCTTTCCTTTGTATTTAAGGACCCGGGTTTTTTTAAAACTCGATCATCAACACCGATTTTTCCAATATCATGAAGCAAGCCGGCTATGCTTAACCACTCAAGCTCTTCAGAGTTCAAACCCATTCTTTTTCCAATCTCGGTCGCCAGTTGAGAAACTTTCTCGGAGTGACCTTTGAGATAAGGTTCTTTGGCTTCCACAGCTTGAACGAAAGCCTTGATCGTGGAGTAAAAAAGTTCTTTTAGATTATCTTTGAGTTTTATCCCCTCAAGAGTTAAAGCCAGGTTGGTATTCAAACTCTGGAGGCTTTCAATCTCGTGAGGCGAAAAGGTGGTATAGGCAGAGTAAAAGTACTCAAAAGTTCCTAAAAATTCTTTTCCCGTCTGAAGAGGGAAGATCAAAAGACCTTTGAGTTTGGTAGCCGGGAGAAGTTTTTTTACGGTCATTTTTTTCGGATCCAGAATCTGGGGATGCTTGCTGCTTTGAATTTTTTCAACCAGTTGAACGGGCAGGCAGGCGAGTTTGGAGTGAGGGAATTCGGAAGAAAAAGGCCAGCTTTGCCAGTCCACTTTTCCCTCTGGGTTTCTAAAGAGGCAATAAGAAGTGCCAGCCAGGCGGCTGGCTATCTTCTGGACCGATTGAAAGGCTTCTTCTTGCCTTCGGGAGGCAGCTAACTTTTGGGTTGTTTCAATTAGAATGGAAAGGGCAGCAAGTTTTTCCGAAAGCTCCTTGAAATAGGAAAACTCACGGCTCTTAGAGGAAAGAGGGGGAGTTTTTTCTCCCTGGTAAACGCGACGGATAGTTTGGGTAATGTTTTCAATTCTTTCCCCCTTTACAATAAAGGAAGAGAATCCCGCCTCGGCCGCTTTTTCTAAAACTTCTTTTTCTTCATAAACGGTCAAGCCAATTACTTTTGTTTGAGGCAGTTTTTCCTTAATTGTCCTGGTAGCTTCAAACCCATCTAAGAGAGGCATCTTAATATCCATTAGAACGACATCCGGTTTAAGTTCCAGTGCCATTTTAACTGCTTCCTTCCCGTGTTCTGCTTCTTCCACCATTTCAAAGCCTTCTTGCCGGAGAAGGGTGCAAATTGCTTTCCTTACAGTTTCCGAGTCATCAACTACCAGGATTTTAATTGCCCTCATTTTCCCCAATAAAGAAAATTATTAAGATAATTGTTTTATCGTCCAGAAAAAGCTAAGCT
>DAIRCJ010000008.1:0-31024 GCA_036796755.1 Candidatus Geothermocultoraceae bacterium
GGTAAGGAGGTCGGCGACGGCGGGTAAAGTACCGTGGCTGTCGAGGTCGGTAGGTATAGTAATCACCGGCCATTTATCCCTCCATTAATCTTAATCCTGAATATTTTATAATAAATCCGAAGAAAAAGAAGGACTAAATTGCTTTTAGGTTTGTCTCTTGCCCTCTGCTTCAATCAAACTTAAACAACACTTGCTCAAGATTTTTAATCTGATACCTCTGGCCCTTTTTGACTACTCTTTGCCCTTCTCTCTCTAAAAGTATTTTTTGAGCTTCCACTCCACCCGGATACTTCTCGTTTAAAAAGCCGCCCGACTTTTAAGTTCGCCAGTAACAAGTGGTGTTTTTCAGAGCTTCTTTTCGGGCTCACTCCGCTACCATCGCCGCTATCCAGGCAAATATCCCGGTAGTTAAAAAGGACAGCCCACCGTTGCCTTGTGCTTTTTCGCCACCGCCCGGCGAATTTCATTAATGGTGGTAACTTTTCCTGGAGGAACCTTCTTCATTAGCTCATCAACTTCTAAGGGAGAAGGAGCGGCCATAGCCTCTCCCTCTTTCAGACCGAAGCGGCTGCCCGTTTCCGCTTTTATCATCACTACCTTAGCAAGCCCCTGCTTTCTCTTAACTTCTCCTGCCAGGATTTTTTCTGCCATCTCCCCTGCTTTTCCTTCTTAAAACGATTCTATCTGAACCGAAAAACCAACCAGAAGGGTTTCTAATTTGGCGGAGGGAGAGGGATTTGAACCCCCGGTCCGACTTCCATCGGACTGCGGTTTTCAAGACCGCCGCTTTCGTCCACTCAGCCATCCCTCCAGAATGATTATAAGCAATTTTTTAAGGTTTAAAAAGTAAAGCAAGAAGTTTTTTTCTCTTTGGAGTAGGGGTTTTTGATTAGCCGCTTAATCCTTCCATTTCGCCTTTTTTTCGGAGTTCAGAAAAAAAGGGTTTGAGAAGAGCCTCAGCTTCCTCTTTCAAAATCCCCCCGACTACTTCGGTATAGTGATTAAGTCCTGGGTAGGTAAAAAGATTTAATCCAGAGGAAGCGGCTCCAATGTTAGGGTCATAGGCTCCAAAAACCACTCTTTTTAAGCGAGCCATCACAATAGCCCCAGCACACATCGGGCAGGGCTCCAAAGTGGTGTAAATTTCACAGTCTAAAAGCCGCCAGTTACGAAGATATTCACAAGCCTGCCTGATGGCTAAAATCTCAGCGTGAGCGGTGGCGTCAAACAAAGTTTCTTTTAAGTTGTGAGCTCGAGCAATTACTTTTCTCTCTTTAACTACTACGGCACCAATGGGGATTTCTCCTTTTTCGTAAGCCAGCTGGGCTTCTTTCAAGGCTTCTTTCATAAAAAGTTCTTCTTCGGTCTTCTCCATATCAATCATCCAGTTTCTAACTACTCTTTCCAAAAATGCTAACCCAAACAGAAAAGCCGTTCAAGAAAAAAAGTAAAGCAGCGGGTAAAGAGTTTTTAAAAAGCGCCCTCCAAAAAACTTATTTTAAGTTTATCAAGGATGCCAGATAGCCAGCCCCAAATCCATTGTCAATGTTTACCACTGCCAGCCCTTCCGCGCAGGAATTAAGCATAGTAAACAAAGGTGCCAAACCCCCAAGGTTTACTCCGTAACCAATGCTGGTGGGAACACCTATAACCGGCACCGAAACCAGCCCAGCCACCAGACCCGGCAAAGCCCCTTCCATCCCTGCTACCACCACTACGGCCCGGGCTTTCTGAATATCCGGAAGAAAAGAAAGAAGACGGTGGAGGCCGGCTATTCCAACATCGTAAAATCGCTTTACCCGGGAGCCCAAAAACTCAGCGGTAATAGCCGCCTCTTCAGCTATTGGATAATCGGCTGCTCCAGCGCTAATTACTGCTACCAATCCTTTCTTCCTAACCTTTCTAAAACTTACTTCCACCAGACGAGCTCGGGGGTGGTATTTTGCCCGGGAAGTTAAGCTTTTTAAAAGCTGAAAATCTTTTTCTTCGGCCCTGGTTGCCAGAAAACTTATTCGGTTTTCTATAAAAATCCTGGCTGCCTCTTTTAACTGTTCCTTTGTTTTCCCCGGGCAATAAATTGCTTCAGGGTAACCCTTTCTTAAACCTCGATGGGTATCAAGGCAAACCCCAGCCGTGCGGGAAAAAGGCAAAACTTTAAGTTTATCCAGCGCCTCTCCAACTTCTATCTTTCCTTCCTTTAGCTGAATTAAGACTTTTTCAATTTCTTTTTGCCAGCCAGTGTCCTTCATTTTAGTTATAATACATCATTAAGGAGTGATTGGTGTGGCTGTAAACTTTTTGCTTGTTATCGCTTTCGTCTGGCTGTTAATTTTAACGTTCATCCTTTTTTATCTCTACCAGAGAGAAAAGAAGCTGAACCGGGCTCTCAAAGAAGAAAAGCTGGCTAATGTTTTGTTAGAAAACGACCAGCAGCTAAAAAAGCTGGAGGCAGAAGTTCAAAAAATCCAGCTAATCTTAAGAAAGCTGGAAAGCCTGGGAAAGTCTTCCTTTCGCCAGGTAGGCCTGGTAAGATTTAATGCCTTTGAAGATATCGGAGGGGAGCTGAGTTTTTCCTTAGCTTTAATTGACGACTGGGGTAACGGATTTCTCCTGACTTCAATTCAAAGTCGCCAGGAAAGCCGGGTTTATGCCAAACCCCTTGAAAGAGGAGAGTCGCCCTTTCCTCTTTCCGAAGAAGAAAAGGAAGCAGTCAGAAGAGCCTGGAAAAGGCCTTGATTTTTAAAAAAACTAAAAATACTGTATAAATAAAAAACCGGGAGATGAGAAAACTGAAAATTGGCTATCTGGGACCGGAAGGGACATTTAGTGAGGAAGCTTTGTTAAAGTTTGCCGCCGGGCTCGACTACCAGGCAGTAGCTTACCTCACTGTTTACGATATTTTTCAAGCTATAGAAAATAAGGAAATTGACAAAGGGTTTGTTCCCATTGAGAACTCCATTGAGGGCTCGGTTAATGTTACCCTTGACCTTCTTGCCTTTTCTTTTGACTTAAAAATTGAGAGGGAAATCATTTACCCAATCCACCACTATTTATTTGGCCAGGAAGGGCAAGAACTATCCCGGGTAAAGAGGGTTGTTTCCCACCCCCAAGCTCTTGCTCAGTGCGAAAAATTTTTAAGAGAAAACCTGCCCCAGGCAAAAGTAGAGGTAGCTTCCAGCACAGCTGAAGCCGCTTCAAGAGCCAAAAGCCTGGGAAAAGACGCCGTAGCTATTGGACCGGCCAGAGCCGCTGAAATTTACGGCTTGAAAATTTTAAAATCCCGGATTGAAGATTTTGAAGACAACTTAACCCGTTTTGTTCTGGTAGGAAAAGAAGAAACCCGGCCAACCGGGTTTGATAAAACTTCCATTGTTTGCTTCATTTACCAAGACCGGCCAGGTAGTCTGCTCGGCATTCTCCAGGAGTTTGCTTATCGCTATATCAACCTGACTAAAATTGTTTCCCGTCCCACCAAAAAAGCCCTCGGTGACTATTGTTTCTTTATAGATATGGAAGGCCATAAAGAAGACGAAAAAATCAAGGAAGCTTTAAAATGTTTAAGTTGTAAGCTGCGAAAAGTAAAAATTCTTGGTTCTTACCCCCGGGAGAGCTAATTGCTTGACTTGAAGTTTATCCGAGAAAACCCGGAAATAGTAGAAAAAAGCTTTCTTGATCGCGGCTTAAAAATCGACCTGAAAGAAATTCTGGCCTTAGACGAGACTCGAAGAAAAAATCTGGTCGAAATGGAAAATCTGCGTTCCTACCGCAACCGGGTCTCTAAAGAGATAGCTCAAGCTAAATCTCAGGGAAAAGAAATACCAATAGAAAAAGAAAAAATCCGGAAGATTTCCGAAAAAATCAGCCAGCTGGAGAAAGAGGTTTGCCGGCTGGAAAAAGAGATTGAAGAGGCCCTTCTTTTCCTTCCCAATCTTCCTCACTCTTCAGTTCCCGTAGGTCAAGACGAAACCGGAAATCAGGTAGTTCGAAGCTGGGGCGAAAAAAGAAACTTTTCCTTTACTCCTCTGCCTCACTGGGAGGTCGGCAAGATTCTGGGGATTTTAGATTTTGAAAGGGGAGCAAAACTGGCAAAATCTCGCTTCACCGTTTTGATGGGAATGGGCGCCCGCCTGGAAAGAGCTTTAATCCAGTTTATGCTGGACTTGCACACCAGAGAAAACGGTTATATTGAGGTCTGGCCGCCGCTTCTGGTTAACCGTCAGACGATG
The DNA here is from genome assembly GCA_036796755.1 of Candidatus Geothermocultoraceae bacterium. GTDB lineage: Bacteria > Actinomycetota > Aquicultoria > SKW223 > CALKMS01 > CALKMS01. Next base: position 4,227 of record DAIRCJ010000008.1, read on the forward strand.
ACCGGAACCGGCCAGCTCCCCAAATTTGCTGAAGATATGTTTTTCTGCTCAGAAGATGAGCTTTACCTCATTCCCACCGCCGAAGTGCCCCTTACCAACCTCCATAGCGGAGAAATTCTGGAAGGAAAATCCCTTCCCTTAAAGTACACCGCTTACACCCCGTGTTTTCGAAGGGAAGCCGGCTCTTACGGAAAAGATACTCGAGGGGTAATCCGCCAGCATCAGTTTAACAAAGTTGAACTGGTTAAAATAACCCGCCCCGAAGATTCCTACCACGAACTGGAAGCTCTGGTCAGCGACGCCGAAGAAGTTTTAAAAAGGCTGGAGCTCCCTTACCGGGTTGTCCTTTTATGCACCGGCGACCTTGGCTTTTCTTCGGCTAAAACTTATGACCTTGAGGTCTGGCTTCCCGGCCAGAACACCTACAAGGAAATTTCTTCCTGTTCTAACTGTGAGGACTTCCAGGCTCGGCGGGCGAAAATTCGCTATAAAGAAGATAAAACCAGCAAGCCCCGTCTGGTTCACACTTTAAACGGCTCCGGACTGGCTGTTGGCCGAACGCTGGCAGCTATTTTAGAAAACTTTCAAGAGGAAGATGGCAGTCTGGTCATCCCTGAAGCTCTCCGTCCCTATATGGATGGTTTAAAGAAAATCACCCCAGCGGAAAACTAAAAACTCAAAAAGCGGTCAATAATCATAAGCAGAAACAAAAAAGCAAGATAAGGACTGGAAAACTTGAAAAGGCGCCAGGAGTTTTCCCGACTGGGTGAGTGAAAAGTCAGAAAGGTTAAAGTCAGAAAAGTTAAATTTAAAAACAAAGAAGAAATCCGATAAAAGTTACCAAAAAAACCCACCCAGCCCAGACCCAGGGAAACTCCGATAAGTAAAGCATTAAAAAGAGCGATCAATCTTGCGGTTTGTTCTCTTCCGACAACCAGGGGAAGCATTGGAACCTTAACTCGATCATAGTCAGAAGCGTAAAAAGCTGCCAGGCTCCAGATGTGAGCCGGCGTCCAGAAAACCACCAGCAAACCGAGCAGCAAAGGAGTAAGGGTAATTTTTTTTCCCAGAAAGCTCCAGCAAAATAAAATTGGCATCATTCCCGCTGGAGAGGCAAACAAGATGTTTAAAGAAGAGCGCCTCTTAAAATAACCGTTGTAGATAATTGCCGAGAAAAAAAATCCCAGAACCAGATAAATAGTCGCCCCGGGTTCAAAATAAAGGCTGATGGAGCAACCAAGGAAAAAAGTCGCCAGCCCGAAAAGCAGAGCAGCTCGGGGAGTTAACTCTCCTTGAGGCAGGGGACGTTTCCGGGTGCGCTCCATTTTTTTATCAATGTCTCGGTCAATCCAGCAAGTTACCGCATTGGTGCCGGCTACGCTTAAAAGCAGGGCTAAAAAACAAACCAGAAACCTGAAGGGTTTCCCTTGCCAGTCAGGGAAAATTAAAAAAGCCGAAGCCAGCCCAACAAAAACCAAAAGCCAGACCGTCCTGGGTTTAATTAAAAAATAATAAGCTTTGGCTCTCAGCCACCAGATATTTTCCATCTTTCTTAATTTAAAAAAATACTCTCGAAAAAGCAAAGCGAGTAGACGAAAGCAAGGAATTGTCGTAGGATAATTTTTTATCCGGAGGGATGGCCGAGTGGACGAAGGCGCACGACTGGAAATCGTGTTCTCCGCCAAAAAGCGGGGACGAGGGTTCAAATCCCTCTCCCTCCGCCAGAAATTTCGTCCGGCAAATTTGCTAAAATAATAAGGTCCGGGTTGAGCTAAGTGGGGAGCTAGCGGTGCCCTGAACCTGCAATCCGCTCTAGCAGGGCTGAAGCCGGCTCGAGGTGAGCTTTTGAGAGAAAGGTTGTTGAAATAGGCTGAGAAGGCCGGGCCCAGCAGGGCTTTAAACTGGCTAACCCCGCCAGGCCCGGAAGGGAGCAACGGTAAACCAGTGGCGGCAGCTGCTGGTCAACCTGGCTGGAGCCGATTTTCAGCAATACTCTCTGGAAAGCTTTATCGACAGCCGGTGCTCAACCCGGATTTAAGGATTAAGGATGGAAAGCGAAACTCTTTATCGAAAATGGAGACCCCAGAAGTTCTCTGAGGTAGTAGGCCAGAAGCATGTGGTTCAAACCCTGGTTAACGCCGTTGAAGCTGGGAGAATTTCCCATGCTTATTTATTCACAGGCACCCGGGGAACCGGAAAAACCTCGGTTGCCCGCATCCTGGCCAAATCAATAAATTGTTTAGAGGGACCGACTGCCAATCCCTGTGAAAAATGCCCTCCCTGTCAGGAAATTAAAAACGGAAGCTTCCTTGATGTCATTGAAATAGACGCCGCTTCCAACCGCGGGATAGATGATGTCCGAGCCTTAAGGGAGCAGCTTTACTACTCTCCTTCTCAGGGTAAATACAAGGTTTACATAATTGACGAAGTTCATATGCTTACTCCTGAGGCCTCCAACGCTCTACTTAAAGTTCTTGAAGAACCGCCAGCTAAAACAGTTTTTGTTTTAGCCACCACTGAAGCCCATAAAGTCCTCCCCACTATTCTTTCCCGCTGTCAGCGTTTTGACTTTCGACGCCTTGCTCCGGAAGAAGTTTTCAACCGCTTAAAGCAAGTAGCTAAAGAAGAAGGGATAAAAGCGGAGGAAAGTGCTTTATGGGCAATTTCCTCTTTCTCTCAGGGTTCTCTCCGTGACGCTCTGGTAATGCTGGAGCAAGGAGCTTTTTACTCTCCTGGGGGTCTCAAGGAAGAAGAGGTGCTTTTTCTTCTGGGAAAGTCTCCGGAAAAGATTCTGGAATCTTTAACCGATTTTCTTCTAAAAAATGATTTCTCAGGTTTTTTAAAGCTAACCGAGGAGCTCCATCTTAAAGGCTATTCTTTTAAAAATCTCCTCAGCGAAATGCTTGATTATTTCTACTCCTTGCTTTTAAAGCAGGAGGCCGGAGTTGAGCCCAAAATCTATCCTTCGGCAAGCAACTTTGAAAACAAATTTCCCTCTTCCCTGATTGGAGAAGCAATGGAAGTGCTATCCGAAGCAGTTGCCGAACTGAGATACCAGGAAAACTCCTATCTTGTCTGGGAATCGGCTTTCTTTAAAATCTTTAAGCTTTTGGGCTTTCAGTTTGAAGAAAGGCCTCAACTTAAAAAAAACGGGGAAAAGAGGGAAGAAAAAGACCTTAAGCCACTTCAAGAAAAAGAAGAGGTTTATTTTTCTTCCTTTGAAAGCCCAAGCTCTTCTCTGGAAAAGCCTTCTGTCTCGAGCAAAAAAGAAGCCGCTGAAAGCAGAAAACTGACCCAGAATTTTAACTGGGAAGAGGTTCTCAAAGAAGTTAAAAGCCAGAAGCCCAGCCTTTATTTTATGCTTTTAAATGCCCGATTTGTTTCTTTTGACGGCGAGACTATTTGCTTGAGTTTTAAACCAGAAAACCGCTTTCATTTTAAAGAAGTTTCTTCCCGCCCAAACTTGGACCGAATTGAGAATATCTGCCAGAAGCTTGGCGGAAAAAAGATAAAAATTAAATGTCAGCTAAAAGAGGAAGTTAAAGAAGGGAAAGAAAAAATGGAGCCTGAAAAAGAAAAAATCACCCGCTTTTTAGAAGAATTTGAAGCCGAACCAGTTTCAAACTCGGAAAGGAAGGAGGGTAGCTATGAATCTGAATAAACTCTTAAAGGAAGCCCAGAGAATGCAAAAGGAAGTTTTGAGAATCCAGGAAGAGCTGGCGAAGAAAAAAGTGGAAGTCACAGCTGGTGGAGGCGCCGTAAAGGTTGTAGTTAGCGGTTCTCAAGAGCCACTTGAGGTAAAAATTGAACCTGATATCCTCTCGGCCGAAGAAGTTGAAATGCTGGAAGACTTGATTCTGGCGGCTTTTCGCGAAGCTCTGGAAAAATCTAAAAAATTAGCCGAGGAGGAGCTGAAAAAAGTTCAGGGAGGATTAGGCCTGCCTGGTCTGTTCTAAAAATGGCTTTTTTCTCCCTCCCGCCAAGCCTCAAAAACTTAATTGAAGAGTTAGAAAAACTACCTGGAGTAGGTCCAAAAACCGCCCAGAGATTGGCTTACTACCTCCTTCATCAGGACAAAGAAGAAGTAAAAAATTTGGCTAAAATTCTGGCGGAAGCAGTTGAAAGAACGGTTTTTTGTTCCCGTTGTTTTAACTTTGCCGAAGGAGAGCTCTGCCAAATTTGTCAGGACCTCGACCGCGACCAGACATTAATCTGCGTAGTTGAAGAGCCAAAAGATGTACTAGCCATAGAGAAAGCCCGCCAGTTTAACGGGGTTTATCATGTCCTTCAGGGATCAATTTCTCCCCTGGAAGGAAGAGGACCTGAAGACCTCAGGCTGGCCGAACTAGTAGAAAGGGTAAAAAAAGAAAAACCCAAAGAAGTCATTCTAGCAACCAACCCCAACCTTGAAGGAGAAGCTACCGCTCTTTATCTGGCTCGACTTTTAAAGCCTCTGGGAGTAAAGACCACTCGCCTGGCCAGCGGTCTCCCTCACGGTTCCGACCTTGACTTTGCTGACGAAATCACTTTAGGGCGAGCACTGGAAGGACGCCTAGAGATCTAGTTCCTTTTTGCTCTTTTAAATACTGATAATTGGCTTTAAAAAGGCAGGGAAAATTAAGCCCGCCTCCTTTTTGGCTCCTCCATCAACTTTAAAAGCTTAGCTTTAACCTGCTTGACAATAAAAATCGTTTTAGTTATTCTAACCCGAAGTTTTTAAAGGAAGGGTTTTTTAACAAAGTAGATGCCTGGTTTGTGGGAGATAAGATGGCATGGACGGGGAGGTCAAGGTGCGGTTACAGCCGCCAAGTTCCTGGCGGAAGTAGCTCTCTCTAAGGACTTTTATTTCCAGGCCTTTCCCGAGTATGGGGCAGAAAGAATGGGGGCGCCCATCCAAGCTTTCACCCGTGTGAGCAACTCTCCAATTTACATTAGAAGCGCCATAGAAAAACCTAACGTAATAGTTGTTTTGGACCCCACTTTAATTGGCAGTGTTGATATTTTAGAAGGAGCAAGAAGCGACACCATTATCTTGGTCAACACCCCTCTTTCCCCAGCCGAGATTAAAAAAATGCTTAACTTAGAAGATAAGAAAAACAGGGTTCTTACTGTAGATGCTACTAAAATTGCCCTGGAAACTATTGGACGGCCTATTCCCAACACCCCCCTGGTAGGTGCCCTGGTTAAAGCTACCGGTTTATTTGCTCTGGAAGAAGTGATTGAAAGCCTAAGAGCCTCCTTTGGAAAGAAGTTTTCTGACGAAGTAGTTGAGGGAAACATTATGGCTGTTAAAAGAGCCTACGAGGAGGTTAAAGAAGCTTAATGAAATGGGAAATTAAGAAAATTAAAGAATGGAAATATTATGAACATCCTCAGGGAGCAACAATTCTGGAAGCAGGAAACTCCCTTTCCTATCAAACGGGAAGCTGGCGAACCTTTCGCCCCCGCTGGCTGGAAGAAAAGTGCACTCACTGCCTCTACTGTTTTATTTACTGCCCGGATGCGGCTGTCAAAGTCAGCAAGGAAAAATTTGCCGGGTTTGATTATGAACATTGTAAGGGCTGCGGGATTTGTGCCGCCGAATGCCCAAGGGAAGCCATTGAAATGATTGAGGAGCGAGAAGCCGATGGCAATTAAAGGAAGAGTTGCTGCTCTAACTGCCAACATTGCCTGCGCTCAAGCTATGAGACAAATTAATCCTGATGTGGTTCCCGCTTATCCTATCACTCCTCAAACCACCATTATGGAAGAGTTTTCTAATTATGTAGCCGAAGGATTGGTCAATACCTGCCTGATTAGAGTAGAAAGCGAACACTCAGCTATGAGCGCCGCTATTGGCGCTTCAGCAGCTGGGGCCCGGGTCATCACCGCCACTTCTTCCCAAGGGCTGGCTTTGATGTGGGAGATGCTTTACATTGCTTCCGGCTTGCGCCTGCCTATTGTGATGCAAAATGTAAACCGAGCTCTTTCGGCTCCCATTAACATTCACTGCGACCATAGTGACAGTATGGGAGCTCGGGATGCCGGCTGGATTCAACTTTTTTCCGAAAACGCTCAGGAAGCCTACGACAATACTATTCAGGCAGTGAAAATCGCTGAAGATATGAGGGTAAGGCTCCCAGTTATGGTTCTTTACGACGGCTTTATTGTCTCCCACGCCCTTGATCGGGTTGAACTTCTTGATGACCGGGTGGTAAAAGACTTTGTCGGCGATTTTAAGCCGGTCTATCCCCTTTTAGACCCGGATAACCCGGTCACCATCGGACCTTTTGATAGCCTCAATGGCTACTACTTCGAGTTTAAAAGAATGCAGGAAGAAGTGATGAAAAGGGCTAAAAGCGTGGTGCTAAAAGTTGGCGAAGAATTTAAAAAAATCAGTGGTCGGTCTTACGGGTTGTTTGAAACCTACCAGCTGGAAGAGGCTGATTTTGCTTTAGTAATACTTGGCTCAGCAGCTGGAACTGCCCGGGTAGCCTTAGAAAGCCTCCGCCAACAGGGTATTAAAGTTGGTCTTATAAAGCTCAGGGTTTTCCGCCCTTTTCCTTATGAAGAAATAGCTAAAGCCTTAAGCAAGGTAAAAGCGGTAGCTGTTCTTGACCGCTCAATGTCCTTAGGTGCCCAGGGTGGACCGGTTTTCTTAGAAGTCTGTACTGCCCTTTACAACTCCGAGCTTCACCCGCCAGTGGTTAATTATATTTACGGTCTGGGAGGAAGAGACATTGAACCGGCTCACTTCTTAAAAGTTGTTTCTGACCTTGAGGACTTGGTTGAAGAAGGAAAAAAGGAAATGGCGGTTAAATACCTGAATTTGAGGGAATGATGGCAAACTTAAAAGAGCTTTCCAAAAAGAAAGAAGGACTGGTAGGGGGACACCGCCTCTGTGCAGGCTGTGGTGAAGGCATAGCTGTTCGCCAGGTCCTTCTGGCTGCTCCCCGCCCTCTGGTCTGCGCTGTAGCTACTGGCTGCCTGGAAGTTTCAACCACCGTTTACCCCTACACCTCCTGGAATTGTTCGCTTATTCACACCGCCTTTGAAAATGCTGCCGCTACTTTAAGCGGGGTAGAAGCGGCTTTTGAAGTTTTAAAAGCCAGGGGAAAGGTAGAAAAAGATTTCCACTTCGTTGCCTTTGGAGGAGATGGAGGAACCTACGACATTGGCTTGCAATCCCTTTCAGGGGTACTGGAAAGAGGCCACCGGATGCTCTATGTCTGTCTGGATAATGGAGCCTATATGAATACCGGAATTCAACGCTCCAGTGCTACTCCTCTCGGTGCTTGGACCACCACCACTCCGATCGGAAAAAAAGAACCTGGCAAGTTAGAATGGCGAAAAAACCTAACAGCCATTGCTGCTGCTCACAATGGAACTTATGTTGCTCAGGCAACCATTTCTCATTGGAAAGACCTGGCTCAAAAAGTGGAAAAAGCTTTTACCCACCCCGGACCTTCTTTTATCAACATCCTGGCTCCTTGCCCCCGCGGCTGGCGAACTAAGGAATCTCAAACGGTAAAAATAGCTCGCCTAGCAGTGGAAACTTGCTACTGGCCTCTTTTTGAGGTGGAAAATGGAAAATGGCAGATTACGGTCAAACCGCGAGAAAAGAAGCCAGTTGAGGAGTGGCTCAAGCTTCAAGGAAGATTTAAGCATCTCTTCAAAGAGGAAAACCGGGAAATTATAGAAAAAATCCAGCAACATCTGGATGCTGAATGGGAAAAACTTCTGGCTCTTTCCTCACTTTAAAAGCGCTTAACCTTTAAGCTTCCTTTATCCCTTAAATTTTTCTCTTCTCTTTTATTTGCTTTTATACTAAAATCATATCGTAAACGAGGGGGATAGAATGAAAAAAAAGGTATTTTTTATAACAGTTTGGATAGCCCTGATTTTTTTTGCCGCCTGCGCCCCCCAAAAGAAAAAGACGGAAGTCAAGCCAACGACCCCAATCAAAATTGCAGGCTCGGGAACCTGCCGACCCTTGATGGAAATCTTAATCCGTGCATACTCAAAACTTCATCCTGAAATAAAATTTAAGTTTCTCCCGATTACCCATTCTAAAGGAGGGGTTGAAGGGGTAGCTCAAGGCTTACTGGATATTGGACTGGTTTCCCGGGAACTTAAACCAGAAGAAAAAGCTCTGGGAGTAACTTACCTTCTCCTTTCTAATGACGGGCTGGTTATAGCCACCCACCCGTCGATCAAAATTAAAAACTTATCCACCCAACAGGTAAAAGACATTTATAGCGGAAAGATTAAAAAATGGAAGGAATTAGGGGGTCCAAATGTTCCAATAATAGTTATGGACCGCAATGAAGACGAATCCGCTAAAATCATCCTCCGCCAGTATGTCTTAGGTAAATCCCTAACCGTAACTAAAAAAGCCTCCATTATGTACTATGAAAGCGATATGGTTAAAGCTCTGGAAAGAACCCCTTATAGTATTGGCTACCTTTCTTTCGGCTATGCTATCTCTAAAAAGTTGCCTTTAAACATCCTCAGCTTAGACGGGGTTAAACCTTCAGTTGCCAGTATCTTAAATGGTCAATACCGAGTTGTCCGACCAATGGGCATTGTTTACAAAAACCCTTCAGGTCCGGTTAAAAATCTGATTGAATTTCTTTCCAGTCCGGAGGCAAAAGAAATAATGATTAAAAATGGCTTCGCTCCTTCTCAGGCTAAATGAGTTTTTTTCAGCGACTGCCCTTAGTTTATAAAATAGCCCTGCCCTTTATCCTTATCAACCTCTGTACCTCTTTAATTGCTGACCCGGTAGCTACTTACTGGGTTAGAGAAAAAATCAAGTCTGAGATGAAAACACGATTGGAAAGCAATCTCAAACAGCTAGTTAACTATTTTAATTTTGAGGAAAGGCGCTTAAAACTTTTTACTCGCTCCCAGTCCACCCGACCAACCGTTCAAGAAGCAATGGAAAAAAAAGATCTGGTTGCTTTGCACCGCTCCTTGGTTCCCCAGGAAGTAATCAACGAATTTGATTTTGTGGAAGTAACGGATAAAGAAGGGGTAGTTATTTACAATCATAACGGTCCTTTTCCTATGGGTCAGGACTTAAAAAATTTAGAAATTATAAAAATGGGGCTTTTAGAAATGAACTTTGCCACTCTTCATCAAAACCATCTGATAGCCGTGGCTCCCCTTTACCAGACTCAGGGCCTGGCTGGGCTTATCCTGGTAGGTGAAAAAATTCGGGCCAGCTTAATTAAAAAGGAAGTTCTTTTTAATCAGGCTGATTTCTGTCTTTTTGAAGCTGGCAAAACTCACTCAAGCTGCACCTCGCTAAAAACTCATCCTCGCCCCAATTTGAAATTAATAGAAAAAACCAGGAGAAAAGAAGAAGTTACCACGCACCTGGAAACTGTGGGAGAAAAATCGTTTTACACTATCTATTCTCCTTTTTATCTTAATAATGTTCCCGTCGGGACCCTTATAGTAAGAATTAGCGCCCGCCCGGTAGAAGAAGCAACGAGAGAAGTAGTTTTCAACGTAGTTTTGCTCAACCTTTTATTAATAATTCTAATCGCCTTTTTCTCCTACTTTTTAGGAAATTTAATTGCTCAACCGGTTAACTCTCTGACTAAAGTGGCTGAAGAAGTGGGAAAAGGAAACTTAAGTGTCAAAGCCCGGGTTAAAAGCGGAGATGAAATTGAAGTCCTAGCTGAGGCCTTCAACCAGATGATAGAAAAAATCAAGCAACAACAGGAAAGTTTAAACCAGAAGCTTTTTGAGCTCTCGGTAATTTACGACATAGCCTTAACTATTAGCACCACTTTCAATCTTGAGGAAATAATCCCCATTCTTACCGAAAGCAGCCGAAGAGTTTTCGACGCCGACCTTGTCTGTGTTTACCTTCTTGATCCGGAAAGCAAAAACCTAAAACTTGGCACCTGCAGTAAAAGCTCTCGCTTAACTCAACAAGTTGAGAAAACACTGGAAGAAAGGTTCCTTCCCGAACTTAAAGACAAACCCAACCTTTTGGAAACAAACCCCTTAAAAACTTCCCCTTTCAAATCGGTAATGGCTCAAAATATGATAGCTGAAGGGAAAACCGAAGGGGCAATTTTCGTTGCCAGCCTGGACAAGGAGTATAGCCCAGATGACTTACAAGTCCTAACCACCCTGGCTCAGCAAGCAGCCGTGGCAATTGAAAACGCTCACCTCTTTGACTCGCTGGAAAAAGCCTATCTAGGAATTGTTCGAGCTCTGGCTATTGCCATTGATGCTCGCGATTCTTACACCCGTGGTCACTCAGAAAGAGTGGCGGAGTTTGCCACCTCCCTGGGAAAAGAAATTGGACTTTCAGCTCAAGAAATTCACGAACTGGAAATAGCTGCTTACCTTCACGACATTGGAAAAATCGGCATTCCCGATGACATCCTCTTAAAACCAGCCCGTTTAAACAAAGAAGAAATGAGAAGAGTCAGAGAACACCCGAGTATTGGTGCCAGTATTTTAAACCCTCTCATTTTTCTGGGAGAGGTTGTTCCCACTATTAAATACCATCACGAGCACTACGACGGTGGAGGCTACCCCGAAGGGCTGAAAGGAAAGTCCATTCCTCTTGGCGCCCGAATCCTCAGTTTGGCTGATGCCTTTGAAGCTATGACTAGCGATCGCCCTTATCGTAAAGCCCGCTCAATTGAAGAAGCAGTTAAAGAAATTAAGAGGTGCTCTGGAATTCAGTTTGACCCTGAGCTGGTGGAAGCTTTTATCCAGGTTTTAAAGAAAAGGGGAATTATCGAAAAACCCGAAAGTTCTTCTTGAAAATCCACTTCCCTTTATCAATTTAAACTTTAATTCTTTCCTTATTGCTTGTTACTTGCCTGAAAGCTTGATAAAATACCCTCTTATTCAGAGCAAGCTTTTATTCGGGAGGAATTTTGAACCTGATTGTCCAGAAATTTGGGGGAACATCGGTTGCCAATGTTTCCCGAATCAAAAAAGTGGCGAAAAAAGTTGCCGCTACCGCTGACTCTGGAAAGAAAGTTGTAGTTGTGGTTTCCGCTCTTGGCGATACCACCGACCGCTTAATTAAAATGGCTCATCAAGTAAGCTCCTCTCCTTCTCCCCGAGAACTTGATATGCTGCTTTCCACTGGCGAACAGGTCTCAGCCGCTTTGCTTTCTATGGCTTTACAGGCTCTCGGTTATCCCGCTATCTCCTTAAACGCTGCTCAAGCCGGAATTAAAACCGACAAAATTCACACCAAAGCCCGTCTTTTAGAGATTGACACCGAAAGAATCAACCGGGAACTAAAAAAAGGAAAAATTGTGGTTATAACTGGTTTTCAAGGAATAACTGAAGAAGAAGACATCACCACCTTAGGAAGAGGAGGGTCTGATCTGACCGCTATTGCCCTGGCAGCAGCTTTAAAAGCCGACCTCTGCGAAATTTACACCGATGTTCAAGGCGTTTTTACTGCTGACCCAAGATTGGTTCCTCAAGCTCGCCTTTTAAAAAAAATTTCCTACGAGGAGATGTTAGAAATGGCGGCTACTGGTGCCCGGGTAATGCAAACCCGAGCTGTAGAGTACGCCAGGAATTTTAAAGTTAGAATTCTGGTCAAATCAAGTTTTAACGAGGGTAGAGGCACTTTGATAACTGGAGAGGAGGAGATAGGAATGGAAAAGCCAATTATCAGCGGAGTAACCTTTGATGTTTCCGAAGCCAAGTTGACAATTAGGGAAGTGCCGGACCGACCAGGAATAGCCGCCAAAATCTTCGGCAGTTTAGCCCAAGCCCAGATCAATGTAGATATGATTATTCAAAACATCAGCCAGGCGGGAACCACCGATATTTCCTTCACCGTTGAACGCACTGACCTTAACCGAGCTGAAAAAGTACTAAAAAAAGTCTGCCAAGAACTGGGAGCCAAGGGAATTGAAGTAGACCCGGAGATTGGTAAAGTTTCCCTTGTGGGAGCAGGAATGAAAACCCACCCCGGGATAGCCGCCCGAATGTTTAAAGCTCTGGCAGAAAAAAATATCAACATTGAAATGATTAGCACCTCCACTATCAAAATTTCCTGCGTAATCAAAGCTCAAAATGTTAAAAAGGCTGTCCAAGCTCTCCATCAAGAATTTAATCTTGCAAGAGAAGACATCAGGGAAGAGGAAGAAGTTTAGTGGCTTACCGGGTTGGTATTGTTGGAGCAACTGGCGCCGTCGGTCAGGAAATGCGAAAAATCCTGGCCGAGCGAGGCTTTCCTTTGGCCAGCTTAAAGCTGATGGCTTCTTCCCGCTCGGCTGGCAAAGAGCTTGATTTTCAAGGAGAAAAAATAAAAGTCAGGGAAGCTTCCCCGCAGGAGTTTAAAGACCTGGACCTGGTTTTATTCTCCGCCGGAGCCTCGGTAAGCAAAGCTCTGGCCCCGGAAGCAGTCAAAGCGGGAGCGGTAGTAATTGACAATAGCAGCGCCTTTAGAATGGAAGAAAATGTTCCTCTTACCGTTCCCGAAGTTAACCCGGAAACCCTTAATCAACATCAGGGTCTTATTGCTAATCCTAACTGCTCAACCATTCAATTAGTGGTGGTGATTAATCCTCTTCACCGCACTTACCAAATTAAAAGAATGGTAATAACCACTTTTCAGTCAGTTTCAGGAACCGGTCGGCGAGCAATTGAAGAGTTGAGAAACCAGACCCGTGCTTTTCTTGAAGGCCAGCCGGTAAAAAAAGAAGTTTACCCTCACCAGATAGCCTTTAATCTTCTTCCTCAAATCGATGTCTTCCTGGAAAACCTTTACACCAAAGAAGAAATGAAGCTGGTTAACGAAACCCGGAAAATCCTTAACGACCACTCCCTTAAAATCACCTCTACCTGTGTTCGCGTACCGGTCTTTGTTTCTCATTCTGAATCGGTTAATCTGGAGCTGGAAAAGCCCGTTGAGCTTGGCGAAGTCAGAGACCTTCTTAAAAACTCACCCGGAGTTAAAGTCCTAGACGAGCCAGAAAAATCTCTTTATCCTCTGCCTTTAATGGCGGAAGGAACTGACCACTGCTTTGTTGGGCGAATAAGGCCTGATGAATCTCTCCCTTCCGGATTGAACCTCTGGATTGTCGCTGATAACCTGCGAAAAGGAGCAGCCCTAAACGCCATCCAGATAGCTGAGGAACTGGTTAAAAGAGGTCTTATCTAAAATTTCCTGGTTGTTTAAAGAAGAGAAAAGGTTAGATTGTAACCACTCACTTCTTCAATATCGGTCAGGGAAATCAAGCCTACAAGCCTGTTTCCTTCAACCACCGGCAAGCGACGAATCTTGTTTTCCACCATCTTTTCCAGAGCGCTTAGAAGAGTATCTTGAGGCTTGATAGTTAGCAAATCGCTACTCATTACCTCGCTCACCTTAATTTCCGAAGGAGAAGTTTTTCTTTTATAAACCGCCGATAATACATCGCCATCCGTTAGAACGCCTTTCAGGCTATCCCCTTCGGCTACCACTAAAAAGTTAACGCCTTCTTCTTCCATCTTGGAAATTGCTGCCTCGAGGTTTGCCTCTGGAACGACAGTGATAATTTCCTTCCTCATACACTTTTCCACGGTTAGCCTGGCTATCTCTTCCGGGTCCAGCCTCTTTTTTCTTTTTAAAAAGTCTAACACGCTCATCCTCCCTTCCTTTCTACCTCTGGCCGGTATCCGTCAAGACTGACTGGTAAAATTCTATCTATACAATGAAAAGTTGTAAAGAAAGAATCCTCAAAGGGCTAAATGAAAAGGGGAAAGAAGGGCACGTCGCCCTGCGCCAGCTAAAACAAAAAAGGCCTTCTTATACGGATTTTCCTCCTGTCCAGGCCGCCTTAAAAGAAGCTTTAAATAAAATAGGAATCGAGAAACTCTACTATCACCAGGCCAAAGCTTTTGAAATCGCAAAAAAAGGCAAAAACCTGGTGGTTGTAACTGGAACCGCCAGTGGCAAAAGCCTGGCTTACCATCTGCCCGTCCTTAACACCCTTTTAGAAGAGGAAAGGGCCAGCGCTCTTTATCTCTTTCCCACCAAAGCTCTAACCCAGAACCAGCTTTCTTTCCTTCTTTCTCTTAACTTAAACATTGAAATTGGAGTTTATGACGGAGACACTCCTCCTGCTGAAAGAAGGTACCTGAGAAGATATGGCCGGCTGATTCTTTCCAATCCTGACCTTCTTAACCTGGGAATGCTGCCCCAGCATCAAAAGTGGACAAATTTTTTAAAAAACCTGAAATTCATCGTGGTTGATGAACTTCATGTTTTAAAAGGAGTTTTTGGTTCTCAGGCTGCTCTGGTCTTCCGGCGGTTAAACCGAATTTTAGAGCTTTATCAAGCTCACCCTCAATACATTATGGCTTCAGCCACTATTTCCAACCCGGTTGAGCTAGCCAAAAACCTGACGGGAAAGGATTTTGAATTGATTGACAAAGACACCGCTCCTCGTCCCCGGCGCTTCTTTTTCTTTTACAATCCTCCCTGGTTGAAAGAGGCGGAAAGGAGAAAAAGTTCCAGCAGCGTGGCTGCCTCGCTTCTTAAAAACCTGACCAAAGCGGGCTTAAAAACCCTGGTTTTTAACAAGTCAAAGGTTCTTTCCGAGTTAATTTTACAGCGAGCTCGAAAAGGCCTTCCCCCGGAAAAAAGAAAGCAGTTAGCTGCTTATCGCGCCGGCTACCTTCCGGAAGAAAGGAGAAAAATCGAATCCCTCTTTTTTCGGGAAAAAATCCTGGGGGTAAGCGCCACTCAAGCCCTTGAGTTAGGAATTGACATTGGAGGGCTGGATGTAGTAGTTATCAACGGCTATCCCGGGTCGCCCGCCTCTTTCTGGCAACAAGCAGGTAGGACTGGCCGACGAGAAAAAGAAGGTTATATTGTTTTTTTAGCCGAAGACAACCCTCTCGACCAGTACATAGTCAACCATCCGGAAGTAATCTGGGAAAAAACCGGGGCTCAAGCTGTAATTGACCCTTCAAATGAAAAAATTAACCGGGCTCACCTCCTGGCAGCCGCTTACGAGCTTCCCCTTCAGGAAAGCGACCAGAAATACTTTGGTCAACAAATGCTCAGCCACTTAAAAAAACTCACCCGGGAAGGATGGCTAATTAAAAAGGGGGATAAATGGCACCTTTCCCGTCCTTTCTATCCGGCCTCCCGGATTAATCTTCGTTCGGTTTCTTCCCGCCCCTACCAGATTGTTTTAAAAGAAAGTGGCCTTCTTTTAGGAACCCTAGAAGAAAGCCTGGCTTTCCTTTACCTTCATCCGGGAGCAGTTTACCTCCATCAAGGAGAACCTTATGAGGTAGAGAAGCTTTTAATCGAGAAAGGAGTCGCCCTGGTTAAACCTTTTTCTGGCTCTTACTACACTCAACCAAAAGAAGAAAGCTACCTGGAAATCATTAAGATTGAGGAAAAAAGAAAGACTAAAGGGGTAAATCTCTATCGGGGTCAGGTAAGAGTAAAAAGAGAGCTCCTGGGTTTTGTAAAAAGGAACATGGCAACCGGAGAAATTCTGGGCTTTGAGGAGCTAAATCTGCCGGACTGGTCTTTCCAGACTGAAGCTTACTGGTTTTCTCTCCCGGAAATAATTGTCAACAAGGTTGGCTCCAAAGAGTTAGCTGGGGCGCTCCACGCTCTTGAACATGCCGTAATTGCTCTTTTCCCTCTTTTTGCCCTCTGCGATCGCTGGGATGTGGGAGGACTATCAACTCCCTATCATTATCAAGTTGAAGCCCCGGCCGTTTTTTTCTATGATGGCTACGAAGGGGGAATTGGTCTCTCAGCCCGAGCTTTCAACCACTTCTGGAAACATTTAAAAGCAGCTTATGAGTTAGTTAAAAACTGCCCTTGTCAGGAAGGTTGTCCTTCCTGTATTCATTCTCCCAAGTGCGGTAACTTAAATGAGGTATTAGACAAACAAGCCGCTCTGAAGCTTTTTAAACTTTTACTTTCGGTTTCGGGTTCCTCAGGTCTTGACAGATAGAAATAATAGGTTTAAAATACCCCTATGGGTATTTATAAGATTGATGAAACAAAGTGTGACGGCTCACCCTTTTGCCCGGTAGCCCGGAGTTGCGAAGCTCAGGCAGTAGTAGCCATCAAGGGAACTTCCGGGAAGACCTCCCCCGCTTCTCTAAAATACCAGATAAGACAAGATGCCTGCCGAAACTGCGGGAAGTGCGTGGTTGTTTGTCCCCGAAGAGCCGTTTACCAGGAAGCTTGACAAAAGAAATCGGGCTGTGTTAAAATACCCGTAGAGGTATTTAAAGGAGCGGAAATGCCCTTATTTGAGTATAGGTGCAACAGTTGCAAAAAGGTTTTCACTATGTTATTATTATCAGACCGGGAGGAAAAAGAAGTTAAGTGTCCTTACTGCGAAAGTAAGGATGTGAAGAAAGAAATTTCAGCTTTTTCCTCCTTCGGTTTTGGAGGTTGTTCTACTACCTCATTTGGTTGAGGATAGTTAAGTAGTGCCAGTTGGCACTTACAAGTTAGCTCTTTCCCCTTATCCTTTCTCCCTCCTGCCCCGCTTAGGAGGCCGCGACCCCGGCGGCCTCCACTTTTTTTTCTCTAAAAACTCAGTTATGTTAAACTATCTACTTTGGTGAAATTAGATGAAAGACAAAATTTTTTATTTGACCACTCCAATTTATTATGTTAATGACGTCCCCCATATCGGCCATGCTTACTGCAGTTTAGCCGCGGATATTCTGGCTCGCTTCTGGCGTCAGAGAAAAAGAAAAGTCTTTTTCTTAACTGGAACCGACGAACATGGTCAAAAAGTTCAAAAAGCAGCCCAAGCCAGAGGTTTATCCCCCCAGGAACACTGTGACCAAATGGTTGAACCTTTTAAAGCCCTCTGGAAAAAACTTTACCTTTCAAACAACGATTTCATCCGAACAACGGAAAAAAGACATGAAAAAGTAGTCCAGCAAGTTTTTCAAAAGCTATATGAAAAGGGAGACATTTATCGGGGAACTTATGAAGGCTGGTATTGCTTTTATGAAGAAACTTACTATCCTTCCTCCCAGATAGTTGAAGGTAAGTGCCCAGAATGTCAACGCCCGGTCCAGTGGTTAAAAGAGGAAGCTTATTTTTTTGCCTGCTCCCGATATCAAGATAGGCTTTTAAAACACCTGGAAGAAAACCCGGATTTCATAATGCCTTCCTTTCGCTTTAACGAAGTTAAATCTTTTGTGGAAGCCGGGGTGGAAGATGTCTGCGTTTCCCGAAGCGCTAAAAAATTAAGCTGGGGGATACCTGTCCCTTTCGATCCTGACCACGTCATCTATGTCTGGTTTGATGCTCTTTTAAACTATCTTACCGGTGCCTATTATTTTCAAGATGAGGGAAAGTTTGCCCAGCTCTGGCCAGCCGATTTTCACCTGATTGGCAAGGATATTCTTCGTTTTCACGCCGTTATCTGGCCTTCCATGCTTTTCGCCCTGGAGTTGCCCCTGCCTAAACATATTTTTGCCACTGGCTTCTGGACTCTCGGGGGGGAAAAAATTTCCAAATCCAGAGGGCTGGTGATAGACCCCAATGCCCTAATCGATGAATACGGGGTTGATGCCGTTCGTTACTTTTTCTTCCGAGAAATCAGCTTGGGCGCCGATGGCGAGTTCACTCTAGAATCGCTTGAAAGAAGGCTGAACTTTGACTTAGCCAATGATCTGGGTAACTTTATTCACCGAACTAGCAAGCTCTTTAATAAACTCTCGGAAAACAGGGTTCCCTCGCCTAGCGGGTTTACTTCTCAGGAAAAAGAAGTTGAAAAAATGGCTCAGGAAATTGAAAGCCGTTTGGTCAGCCTGATGAAAGAATTAAAATTTAAAGAAAGCCTGGAAGAAATCTGGCAGTTAATCAGAAAAGCCAATCGCTATGTTGACCAGACTTCTCCCTGGAACCTTGGAGGAGAAAACTCTGGCTATTTAAAAACTGTCCTTTATACTATTGCCGAGCTCTGGAGAATGATCGCCATCTTCATTGAACCTTTCCTTCCCTTAACCTCCCGGGAGATTCAAACCCGTCTGAGCTTAAGCGATTATCAACCCGATTTACCGTCTGATTTAAGACTGGGAAAACTCCAGCCCGGCCTGGCAGTAAAAAGTGGACCGCCCCTTTTCCCTCGAAGGCTATAATGGAACTTTTTGACACCCATTGTCATCTTGACTCCTACCCCTCTTTAGAACTTGAGCCCTTAATTTTTCGAGCCCGAGAAAAGGGAGTCAAAAAAATTTTAACTATCGGAACCGACCTTGAGTCCAGCCGAGCGGGCTTTAAAATCGCCTCCCGGTGGGAAAACATCTTTTTCTCTGCTGGTTACCATCCCCATCAGGCTAAAGACTTTAAACCTAAAGACTTGAAAGAACTAAAAAAATTAGCAAAAAAAGAAAAATGCCTAGCAATTGGGGAAACTGGTCTGGACTATTATTACCTTCATTCAGCAAAAGATATCCAGAAAGAAGTCTTCCGCCAGCAAATTGAGCTGGCTTGTGAACTCGGTCGGCCTTTAATAATCCACTCCCGCCAGGCTTTTGAAGAAGTAATGGAAATTTTGCTGGATTTTCCTTCTCTCTCCTTTGTTTTTCACTGCTTTTCCGGTACCCATCAGGAGTTTCTTAAAATCAGAAAAGCCGGGGGGCTCGTTTCCTTCACCGGCATAGTCACCTTTAAAAAAGCTCAAGAATTAAAGGAAGTGGCTAAAGAAGCTCCTTTAGAAAGCTTCTTCTTGGAAACAGACTCTCCCTATCTTTCTCCCGAACCTTTTCGGGGAAAGAAAAACGAACCTGCTTATTTAACCTGTATTCTTCAGTTTTTAGCTCAACTTCGGGAAGAAAGTGAAGAAAAAATTGCTTTAGAAACAACGAAAAACGCCGATAGATTTTTCCGACTTGATTTGCTACCTTAATTTTTCAGCCACAAAGAAACCAAACTGATGAAAAAACCGTTATTACCTGATGAGGAACTAAAAAATCTGGCCAGCCGAGCCAGAAAAGAAAAGGAAGCTTTGGCTGAGCTGTTTGAATTGCTCTTTGACAGAATTTATAGCTTTTTCTTCTACCGGGTTAACCGCCCCGAAGAAGCCGAAGACCTGACCCAAGCTTTCTTCCTGAAGCTGATTGAGGCTCTTAACTCTTACCGTCCGAGGGAGGCACCGTTTATGGCCTGGTGCCAGAAGATAGCTCGCAACCTCTTAATTGACCACTATCGCCAGACCAAAGTTCTTTACCCGCCGGAGGCTCTTACCCAGCTGGAAAACGGAAAAGCAAGAAAGGAAGTTGAGACCGAAGAAAACCGAATTGTCCTTTATAAAGCCCTGAGAGCACTTTCGGCCGATTATCAAGAAGTAATTTTACTCCGCTTTTTAATGGGCTTCTCGGTAAAAGAAACAGCTGAGCTTATGAAGCGGAGCGAGAATGCAGTTAAACTTTTACAGTTTAGAGCCTTGAGAGCTTTAAAAAAGCAACTGGTTGACGAAAATGGATGAGTTAAACAAGGTTCAAAAACTAAATGAATACCTGAAAGAACTGGAAAAGGGCCAGCTAAAGCTGGAAAAAATAGCCGACCCTGAAGTGGAGTCTTTGATCAAATTAGCCAGCTCTCTGCGGGAAAAACTGCTTATTTCTGCTCCTCAGGACTTCCGCCAGCAGGCTAAAGAAAACTTTCTTTCCGCCTGGCAAAAGAAAAGGCTTTCGTCCCGGCGCCGCCTGGTCAAAATCATTGCTTTAGCTGCCAGCTTCTTACTTCTTTTTTCCGGACTGGCTAACGCCACCTGGAAAAGCCAGCCAGGAAGCTTGCTCTATCCGATAAAAAAAGGAGTCCAGAAAATCGTTGTTTTGCTAGAGAAAAAAATGGAAAAAGTTCATCCAGCTTTAACACCCAAATCAATCAGAAAAGGAAAGAAAGGAAAGGAAAAGCCAGGAAAAGAAAGAAAACCTGAAAACAAAGGAAAAGAAAGGAAAAGGAAAAATCAGTCTCCTCGAAAACCAAACTTTCCTTTAAAAGAAAAAAGAAGCTCTTCGAACTTACTCCCGGAAGGGACCTCCTCAACTTTTATTTTTCCAGAATCAAGTCGAGAAAAGGAAAGTTCAGTTAATCATCAGGAAAAGGAGAGAAGCCAGAACCAGGAAGAGGAAAGCCAGAGAAAAGCTCAGGAAAGATAAATTTTCAGAGCGGGTTAAAATTCCCTTGAACTTCTGGCTAAAATTTTTTAAAAATTGCTTAATTGAGAAACTTTTCTCCAAGCCTTCCGTTTATAAGGTTACGCCAACCTACCCCGAGTCCCAACCACTACCCCGGTTGGGACTTTCTTATTTTTTTCTCCAGCAAAAAAACTTAAGAACAAGCACTCCGGTTAGCTCATTTTAAATGCTTTTTTATAAATAAACGAACAAGTTCAATACCTGCTGAAGGCCCGAGAAATTCAAAATAGTTTTTAGAAAGGTGTTGGATTTTGCCTTCCGTAAATCCCCTCTCGCTCCCCCTGAAAAAAAAGAAAGATATAAAAGAGAGAGTCCCCTGCTCCTTTAAAAAAGGGGAGCTTATCTTTTCCCCCTTAAATTTTAAGGGTCCTCCTTTTCACCTCCCCTTTTAATTTATAGGGGGACTGAAGAGAATTTAATCCGCCAGGAGGTTTTGAATCAGGAGTCAACATGCTAGAGGCGTATACAATGAAAGAAAGAGTTCCCAAGTTTTAGTATAATTTTTTAGACTGGCGCCCGTGGCTCAACGGATAGAGCGTCGGCCTCCGGAGCCGAAGGTTGCGCGTTCGAATCGCGCCGGGCGCACCAGAAAATTTAAAAGCTTGGCTTTTAACTGCTCTGATTTAAGGAAAGATTAACGATTTTTTCTACCAGCTTTTTGAAGTCAAGACCAGCCGCTTGAGCAGCCATTGGTAAAAGGGAGGTCTCGGTCATACCCGGAGAAGTATTAATCTCCAGAATGTAAGGAGCCTGTTCCTCTTCAGAGTAAATAAAATCAACCCGGGAAAGATGAGCACATTTTAACTCGTGATGGGCCTTTAAGGCTATTTCTTTAACCTTCTTCAGCTCTTCTGGAGCCAATCGGGCCGGTATATAGTATTCGCTCATTCCTGGAGTATACATAGCCTCATAGTCAAAAAATTCTTTTTTGGGAACAACTTCAACTGGTGGCAAAGCCTCATCAGCCAGGATGGAAACGGCGATTTCCCTTCCTTTGATGTACTTTTCAACCAGAACCCGGTCATCATAACTTAAACTCCCAATCAGGGCCTGGGGAAACTCTTCTGGCTGATGCACGATTTTTATTCCCAGGGAAGAACCCTGGCAGGCTGGTTTCACCACCAGTGGCAAACCCAGTTTCTCTACTATTACGGGTAAAAGGTCAGCTGCCCCCATCTCCTTAAAACTGACGCTGCTTAAGGCAAAAAAGTCAGGGGTGGGAAGGGAAGCCTTTAAGAAAAACTCTTTGGAAACAACTTTATCAAAGGAGAGACGGCAAGAGTGAGCATCGGGACCGGTATAAGGAAAACCCAAAATTTCCAGAAGTTCCTGAACGGTGCCGTCTTCTCCATATTTTCCGTGCAAGGCTATATAAACCAGAGCGGGATTAAATCCGAGCAAGTTTTGAATTAACTGTTCATCAAGGTCGAAACGCTTAACCAGGTAACCCAGCTCTTCCAGGGCTTCGGCCACTCGCTGACCACTGACCAGGGAAACCTCCCTTTCTAAAGAGCGGCCGCCCATTAAGACCGCGATCTTCTCTTTCATTTTTCCTCCTTTTTGGGAAATCTAGCCTTTTCTTTTTTTAAGCTGCTTTTTTTATAAAAAGCTCTATAAATTTTCAGCTGCTCTCTTACTACCTTGCTCAGCCTTTTTATCCCCTCCCAGATAACTTCAAACTCGGAGTAGGAAAAATTAAGTCGCATTGAGTTTTTCCCCTGACCATCAGCGTAAAAAGCCTCACCTGGAATGTAAGCCACTTTTTCCTCCAGAGCTTTGGCCAGCATCTCGGTAGTGTCAAAATACTCGGGCAGGGTAACCCAGATAAAAAGACCACCCTCCGGTCTGGTCCAGACTGCCTCAGCGGGAAAAAATTCTTCCAGAGCCTGAAGCATTGCCTGGCAGCGCTCCCGGTACATTGAAGCGACTTTTCTGGTTTGCTCTTTCAAGTCAAACCTCTTAAGATAAGCCAGAAGAACTTTTTGGGTAAAGGGGCTGGGGCAAAGGTTTTCCGCTTCTTTAGCCTTAGAAAACTTCTCTAAAATTGGTTTGGGAGCAGTTAGCCAGCCAATCCTCATTCCGGGAGAAAAAATCTTGGAAAAAGTATTTAAATAAATAGTATCTTCTTTTAGCTTCTTTAAGGTGGGGGTAGAAACGGTAGAGAAGCTAAGGTAACCATAAGCGTCGTCTTCCACCAGCAAAACCTGGTGTTTTTCAACTATCTCAACTACTTCCTTTCTCCTCTTGAGCGAAAGAGAAAGGCCAGTTGGATTTTGATAACTGGGGATAAGGTAAACAAATTTTGGCTTTCTACCCTCCTTCTCTAAAGCAACCAGTGTTTTTTCCAGAACTTCCGGTTGCACTCCCTCTTCATCCATGGAAACAGAAACCACTCTTGCTTCATAGCTCAAGAAGGCGTTCAATGCCCCTACATAACTTGGACCCTCGGTTATTATTGTTTCTCCAGGATTGATGAAAATCTTACCCAGCAAATCCAGACCTTGCTGAGCTCCGTCAGTAATTAAAATCTCTTCCGGGTGTACCTCCATTTCCCGTTCCTTCATTAATTTGGAAATCTCTTCTCTTAAATCCCATAAACCTTCTGAAGGCCCGTATTGAAAAGATACCTCAGATTGTTCAAAAACCTCTTCCATTGCTTGAGTAATCTCTCTCACCGGGAAAGAACGCGGATGGGGCATTCCGCCAGCAAAAGAAATAATATCCGGTCGAGAAGCAGCGGCAAAAAGCATTCGCACTATTGAAGGCCGAATAGAAGCCACCCGCCTGGCATAATACTGGCTCCAAATATCAAGTCGAATTTCCACTGCCTTTACATTATAATTTTTTTGCTTGTAAAAATAAAAACCAGGGCAAAAAGGAAAGGAAATTGGTTTATGATGTAGTTATTGCTGGAGCGAGCTTTGCTGGTTTAGCGGTAGCCAGCAGCCTCCGAACTAAAAAAATACTTTTAATTGACCGCAAATCAATAGGAGCTCTTCCTACTTCAGCCTGTGCTGCTCCTTTAAATCTTCTTCTTCGCCAGAAAGTCGAAGGAGCAATCCTTCAAACGACCAGGGAAGTTTCTTTTAAAACCGCCTACGGTGAGCTGCGCTACTCCACTCTAGTTCCCTTTGCCACTTTTGACTACCAGACTTACTGTAAGGAAATCTTCCAGAGATTTCAGGGTGATTTCTTAAAAACCAGCATAAAAAGTTTCAACGGCAATATAGTCTTAACTGACCGTGGAGAGTTTGAAGGAAAAGTCTTTGTGGATGCTACTGGCTGGCGAGCTAAGCTGGCTTCGTCTTTAAATCCTGATTTTGTCCCTAAAAATAAGCTGGGCTTTGGATTGGAAACCGAGGTCTTAACTAAAACCAGCAAGCTAAACTTTATCTTTGACCCTAAAATAATTAAGGGGGGCTACGCCTGGATCTTCCCGGCCGGAGAAAGAACCCGCCTGGGATTGGGAACTTACCGACCTTCTTCTGACCTCAAAAGCGAGCTCAAAAAATTTGTTGAAAGCCAGGGGTATAAAGTAGAGAAAATCCATGGCGGCTTTATGCCTTATGGACTGAGAAGCCCGGTTTACCGCAATGTTTTTTTAGTGGGTGATGCAGCCGGCCAGATTGTCCCTTTAACTGGAGAAGGAATAAGACAGGCCGTTTATTTTGGGGAAAAGTGTGCTCAAATTATCCAGTCCTACCTTGATGGTAATCTTTCTCTGCCTCTGGCCCTTTTACAATACTCTCGCTTTGTTAACCAGCATAAAGGAGGCTATATCCTTTTTAACTTCCTTCAAAACCTCTGGCTTCATTTGCCTAACTCGGCTATTGAGCTGGTCTCCCGCACTCTGGGCCGCCCCTGGACAAACTTTAAGTTTCAACAGATTTATTTTGACTGGATGAAAGCAGGTTAAAATTTCTTTCCCTTTTCCAACTTATCAATTTTAAGACGAAAATTGAAAATAATGTTGAATCTGCTTTTTAAGTGGCTTAAAATCAAAGTGGAGGTGAATAAGATGGCTGATAGAAACGGCGGTGACCTTTTAAGTTTTTTGTTTGGAGCCGTGGTTGGCTTTGTGGCCGGAATCCTGGTTGCCCCCCGCCCGGGAAAAGAAACCCGAGAGCTTTTAATGGAAAAAGCCCGGGAGTATGTTGAGGAAGGGCAAAAACTTTACGAGGGACAGAGAGAAAAGGTAGAAAAACTGGTTGAGACGGGAAAAGAAGCGATAACCGAAAAAGTTGACTTAGCTAAGGAAAAAATTGGTCAGGCTAAAGAAAAGATTCAGGAAAAGGTGGAGTCTTTAAAAAGCAAGGAAGCGGTAGAAGAAATTAAACCTGATGAGGTTTAAAAAATCGCCCGCTTTAAAGACCGGCGACAAGCAGCTCGGGCTTTAGTTAGAGAGCTTAAAAAAGTAATTTTAAACGCTGAGGCCGTAGTCTTTGGAGTTTTTAAAGGAGGAGTTCCTTTAGCTCAAGAGATCTCCGGCCTTCTTGATCTCCCCTTTGAAGTTATCGTCTCCCAGAAAATAACTCTCCCTCACAAACCCGAGATTAGTTTTGGAGCCATCAGCGAAAGTGGTTCTCTGGCTCTTAATCAACCCCTGGTTCGCCATCTTGGCCTTTCCGAACAATACCTCCGTTTTCTGGCTCAAAAAGAAAAGGAAAGGATAGCTCTCTTGCTTAAAAGCTTGCCTCTGAAGCGGCCTCTACCTCCTTTAAGAAAAAAAACCGCTATTTTAACCGACGACGGGTTAGCCTCTGGCTACACTATGCTGGCTGCTGTGAGAGAAGTAAAAAACCTTGAGCCTCAGAAAATAATTGTTGCTACCCCCTGTGCCTCTCTTCTTGCTTTCCGGCTAATTGAAAAAGAGGTCGATAAAATAGTAGCTCTGGAAGTCAGCTCTAAACCCCTTTTTGCCATCGCTGAATACTACGAAGAATGGGAGGAACTAAGCGAAGAAAGCATCAAAAAAATCCTGAATGAAAAGAAAAGTATAGCTTAAGACTTGTTTTCTAAAATTTCCTTTAAGTTTTTAAGTTCCTTTTCGACCTGGCGAGTTTTCCGCCCCAGAAAAACCAGATAAACAAAGAGAATTAGCCAGGTTAAACTGTAAGCAGCCCCCACATAAGTTAAAGCGGTGGTTACTTCTTTTTCCATCTACTCCTCCATTCTTTCTTTTAATTCTTTTAGCTCTTCCTCCAGATTATAAAGAGAAAGGCGCATTCTTAAAATTAAGTAGTATAAAACGGTAAAGACAAAGAGGGATAAAAAGAAAGCCGTTTTCATCTGGGGAGAAAGACCGCCACTTTCCAGAATTGGCTGTCCAGGATGAACGGTTCGATACCAGCGAACGGAAAGAAAAACAATGGGAACATCGATAAACGCCACTATGCCAAAAACCGCGGCGTAGCGAGCACGGCGGAAATCTTCCCCAACCGAACGGTTAAGAATGATGTAGCCAAGATAAAGAAGCCATAAGACCAGAAAAGTTACCAGACGCGGCTCGCCCCAGTCCCACCAGGCACCCCAGGCAGCTTTTCCCCATATAGGCCCAGTTATCAAGGTGATGGTAGAAAAAACTACCCCGATTTCAGCCGAAACCTGAGCTACCGAGTCATAACGCCGATCGGAAGTTTTGAGAAAAGCAATGCTACAGACAAAGACTACCAAAAAGGCAAGAAAACCAACCCAGGCCCCCGGAACATGAAAGTAAAATATTTTCTGAGCAACCCGGGGTATGAGTTTGGGTTCGTTAATAAAAGGGGCGTAAATTAAAGCTAAATAAATAGCTAAAATGGTTAATCCCAGAGTTAACCAGCAGATTATCTCTTCTTTTTTTCCCATTATTCCTCCACTACAAACTCAAAAGTAAGATAGGCTAAGACCGAAAAGATAATATCATAGACTATCAGAAGTTGCAGCCAGCGAAAAGGCTCATAGATGGGTGAGGGATTAGCCAGATAAAGGGTTAGTTTGACTGAAGCAATTAAAACGGGGGTCAAGACAGGAAAAGCCAGAAGGGGAAGAAGGAGCTCCCGGGCTTTTAAATTAGCAGTCATAGCCGAAAATAAAGTTCCAATAAAGGAAATCCCGGCGCTTCCTAAAAGAAAAACTCCAATTAGTTTTAAAGGTTCACGCAACAAGCTGGTGCTGGAAAAAAACAAAGGCAAAAGGGGTAAGGTTAAAAGTTCAACAATCAGAATGAAGATTAAATTGCCCAGGGCTTTGCCAAAATAAATAACATAACGTTCAGCCGGGCAGAGGAGCAAACCCTCAAGGCAACCCTTGTCCACTTCCTGAACAAAAGAACGAGAAAGCCCAAGGTTAGCCGCGAAAAGGAAAGCTACCCAAACAGCCCCAGCTATTACCTCCAGAGAAAGGCGAGCCCCTCCAAAGGCAAAGTTAAAAATAACCAGGGTAAGGAGAACAAAAACAAGCATTGAAGTAAAAAGCTCCTTAGTCCTGAGCTCAGCCGTAAAGTCTTTAATTAGAAGAGCTACTATCTGCCGAAAACTCTCCAAAGTCACCAACCTGGCTAAAATATTTTTCTTTAAGCTCGGAAAGGGAAGTCTTATCCCGCCGAGTTTCAAACAAAATCTCCCCCCGCGAAAGCAAGATAATTCTTT
>DAIRCJ010000009.1:0-30868 GCA_036796755.1 Candidatus Geothermocultoraceae bacterium
CGTAAGGTGGGCAAACTACCAGGGAGATGTCCACCTTTTCTATGTTATAGTGATTCCGCAGAAAGGCTTTATCTTTGCCAATTCGCTTTCTATTTTAATTGAACTTGCCCTGAGTGAGCAACTAAACGGTTTGTTTATTTTTCTTTTGCTCTTTATAATTAAGTTAGTGTTTTAAATTAAAGGCAATTTTTTTAAAAGGCAGGAAAAAATTTGTCAAAA
Source organism: Candidatus Geothermocultoraceae bacterium (assembly GCA_036796755.1). GTDB lineage: Bacteria > Actinomycetota > Aquicultoria > SKW223 > CALKMS01 > CALKMS01. The sequence goes on from DAIRCJ010000009.1 coordinate 220, forward strand.
GTTTACAGGTGGTTTATTCAAGGCAAAAAGTTTTTGGAGAAAGGAAACTACTCCCGGGCCATTTTTTATTTTGAGCAAGCCAGGATGGAAAGGCCAGAAAAAGCATCAATAAGAGAAGCGCTAGCCCGGGCTTATTACAATTCCGGCCAGCTAAAGTTAGCCAAAAGGGAGTTTGAGGCAGCTTTAGAGATTGATCCCACCAATAGTTTTGCCTATTTTGGTTTGGGCTTGTGCCTGATGAAAATGGGCGAACCAGCGCTGGCTTTGGCACCTTTAAAGCTTTGTTGTGCTCTTTCTCCTCGGGAGAAGAGGTATCAAAGAAGTTTGCTGAGAGCTAAATCAATGCTTCAGAAAGAGGAAAGCAAATGAGTTTTTTTGAGATTTTCTGGTTAGTTTTTTTAGCCTTTTCCCTCGGGCCGGTAATCAAACAGAGAATTATTGAAACCCAGCGTTATCATTTGATGAAAGAAATCCAGAGAAAAAGGAAGTCCCGCCTCATCACCTTAATTCACCGGCAGGAAGCATTAAGTTTTTTAGGCATACCAATATTTCGCTATATTGATATTGAAGATTCGGAAGAAGTTTTGCGAGTTATCAGGATGACTCCGCCTGAAGTAACAATTGACCTTGTTCTTCACACTCCTGGCGGTTTAGCTCTGGCTGCCGAACAGATAGCTCTGGCTTTAAGCAAACACCCGGCTAAAGTAACAGTTTTTATTCCCCACTACGCTATGTCGGGAGGAACTCTGATTGCTTTGGCCGCTGATGAGATAGTAATGGATGAGAATGCTGTTCTGGGTCCCCTTGACCCTCAGTTAGGAGAGTTTCCGGCTGTCTCGGTGCTAAGGGCGGTGAGAAGGAAAAAACTGGAAAATGTTGAGGATAAGACCTTAATTTTGGCTGATGTAGCAGAGAAAGCAATTTCCCAAGTTCAGGAACTGGTGACCAAGATTCTTTCTCGAAGAATAAGAAAAGACAGGGCTTTAAAATTAGCCCGGGTTTTAACCAGTGGCAACTGGACTCATGACTACCCGATTACCTATGAGCAAGCCCGGGGTTTAGATTTACCGGTTACTAACAAGATGCCACCTGAAATCTATTCCTTAATGCGTCTTTATCCTCAGTCACCTCAAAGAAGGCCATCGGTTCAGTACGTTCCTATTGCCGAAAGTCGGGAAGAGGGTAGTTGAACAACCTTATTTCTGTTTTTTTCTTAAGCTTCTTAGTTGCTCTTTCGGGGTCAGTGACCCCAGGTCCTTTGCTGACCCTCACGCTCAGAAAGGTTTATCAGGAGGGATTTTTGGCTGGGCCTTTACTGATTGTTGGCCACGGCTTTATCGAGCTTCTGATGATTTCCGTTTTGATTGCTGGCTTGAAACCTTTTCTTACCAGCGATTACACAGTTTTTTTTATTTCCCTTTTTGGCGGAGGCTTTCTTTTATGGATGGCCTGGCCAATGCTTAAAGAGACGCCTGAAGATTTAAAGGCGGCCGAAAAAGAACTGGCTCGGCAGAGGGATTTGCCGATACTCCTTACAGGGGTTCTGGTTAGTTTAAGTAATCCTTACTGGTTTATCTGGTGGGTTAGTATTGGAGCGGTTCTTCTTTATTCTTCCAACCGCCTGGGTATTCCGGGATTGGTTTCTTTTTTTACCGGTCATATCAGCGGCGACTTTGCCTGGTACAGCTTTATTTCTTTTTTAGTGGTGAAAGGAAAGGGCTTGCTTCAAAGCCGCTTTTACTTTTACCTTCTTAAAGCCTGCGGGATATTCCTGGTTTTCCTGGGCTTTTCCTTCTTTTACCTGGCGTATCAAAAAATTTTTTAGTCGCTTTCTTTTTCCTTAGCTGCCTGTTCAATAATTTTTTTAGCTATTTCAAAAGGAACTTCCTCATAATGGGAGAATTCAGCTGTAAAAGAACCCTCACCATGGGTAAGAGAGCGGAGCTCAGTGGCGTATTTTGACATTTCTGCTAGAGGAACCTGAGCTTTTACTGTCTGATACTTTCCTTTAGACTCCATTCCTAGAACTTTACCTCTCTTGCTGCTGATATCGCCCATTACATCTCCCATATATTTTTCTGGAACTGTTACCTCTAGATTCATTATAGGCTCCAAAAGCACGGGGGAAGCTTCGGAAGCTGCTTTTCTGAAACCCATTGAACCAGCAATTTTAAAAGCCATGTCAGAGGAGTCAACGGGGTGATAGGAGCCGTCGTAAAGGGTAACTTTGACATCAACTACCGGGTAGCCGGCTAAAATTCCGTTTTCCATTGCTTCTTTTACCCCTTTTTCAACCGCGGGGATGTAATTTTTAGGCACTACTCCACCAACTATTTTATCTACGAATTCGAAACCGCCGCCCCGGGGGAGAGGCTCGACTTCTAACCAAACATCTCCGTACTGCCCCCGCCCTCCGCTCTGTCTTTTATATTTGCCTTGGGCTTTAGCCGAAGCCTTGATTGTTTCTTTATAGGGAATCCGGGGCTCAAGAAGTTTAGCTTCCACCTTGAATTTCCGATTTAACCTTTCGGTTAAGATTTCTAAATGGAGGTCTCCCAAGCCAGAAACGACAGTTTGTTTGGTTTCGGTGTTTCGGGTTACTCTTAAGGTTAAGTCCTCTTCCGCCAGTTTTTGTAAACAGGTGGATAGCTTTTCTTCGTCGCCTTGAGTTTTTGGTTCAATAGCCACGGAGAAAACCGGTTCAGGAAATTTTAAGGGGGGAAGTAGAACTGGTTTTTTCTCTTCGGCCAGGGTGTCTCCGGTAAAAGTTTCGCTAAGTTTGGGTATGCTGGCGATGTCTCCAGCAATTACTTCCTCTATCTCTTCCTGGTGCTTGCCTCTTAGGAGGTAAAGGTGACCGATTCTTTCCTTTTTTTGCCGAGTGGCGTTATAAAGCTGGCTTTCTTTTTGATGCTACCAGAAAAGACTCTTACATAACTCAACCTGCCAACGTAAGGGTCGGTTACGGTTTTGAAAACCAGAGCAGCTAAACTTGATTCTTCGGGGTTGATAATTGTTTCTTCGCCATCTCTTTTTCCTTTGACCGAAATATCAAGGGGAGAAGGGAAGAGAAGGGTCGCCAGGTTAAGCAAAGGCTTGAGTCCGCAGAGTTTGACCGAAGAACCGCAATAAACCGGGAAAAGGGAACCGGCAACAAAAGCTTTTTTCAAGCCTCGAATTATTTCCTCTTCAGTGATTTCTCCTTCAGAGAGGTATTTTTCCAGAAGTTCATCTTCTCCTTCAGCCGCGGCTTCTATCAGATTTTCTCTTAACTGGGTGGCTTTTTCTTCCTGGTCAGCCGGGATTTGCTCTTCGCTTTGGTTTTTGTCGCCAGCTGGGTAGAACTTTTGAGAAACAAGATCAACAATACCTTTAAAACCTTGACCTTCTCCAACCGGAAACTGAAGGACAACTGGTTTTATCTCCAGAAGGTCCTGAATTGACTGGAGGGCTTCTTCAAAGCTGGCGTGCTCCTTGTCCATTTTGTTAATAAAAAAGGCAGTAGGTTTTCCTTCGGCTAAGCGAAAAACCTTTTCCGTTTGAACCTGAGCTCCACTTAAAGCATCAACTACAATCAGGAGGGAGTCGGCGGCAGCCAGGCCGCTGACAACTTCTCCGGTAAAGTCAGCGTAGCCCGGAGTGTCAATAAGGTTTATTTTATAACCCTGATAGAAAAGCGGAGCCAGAGCCAGACTGATAGAAATTTGCCTTTTAGTTTCTTCAGGTTCAAAATCACTTACAGTGTTGCCTTCCTCAACTTTTCCTAACCGATTAACCACGCCGCTAAAGAAGAGTAAAGCCTCCACCAGGGAAGTTTTTCCACTGCCCCCATGTCCAGCCAGGACGATATTCCTTATCTTTCTGGTGCTTACCTTTTCCATCTAACCTCCTCTTTCCCGAAACTTAATGAAATATACTAACACAACCCGAAGTTTAAATGAAAAATGATATAATGCTATTAGAGGTATTTTTGCTGAGTGGTGGGCGGTAAAATTGTTAAAAATTTTCAAGAAAATGGCTTTGCTTATTTTATTGCTGGCCTTAATTTACCTGGCTATTCTGGGTGTTTACTTTTTCTTTCCCCGAAGCTTTATCCGACTCCAGCCCGCGAATTTTTCTCACTTAAACCAACCTAAAGTTGAAGTAAGTCTTTTTATTCCTTCTTTTCCTGGTCTGGAGTGGAAGTTTGAAAAGATTCAGATTGATGAGGTTGCTTTTCCCTTAGATTTCTTTAAGGGAGGCTGGAGCAAAAAGGCTGATTTTATTCTTTCAGAAGGCCAGCATCGGTTAAGAATTGCTGGTTCGCTTGAGCTTTTAAGAAGATACAAAAAAACAATTTCTTTTAATCATAATTACGGCCTTGATTTCACTGCTCCTTTTTTGAAAGTGGCTAATAGCCTGAAAGAAAACGTTTATTATCCCACTTCAACCTGGAGTTTTCAGGCAAGGACTGAACCCTTAAGCCTTGTTTATGTTTTTTCTCCAACCTCTCACTCTTATCTGCTGAAAGCTGATAAAAAGGGTTTTATTAAAGGGAAAATCTTTTTAGCCAGCGGAGAAAATGACCTGGTTTTTAAAGTTTTAGACCAAGCCGAAAACGCAGCAGTTTATAAAAAGAAAGTTTATGTTGACCCCATCAGTCCAGTCCTGGGGGAGGTCTTTCCCCCGGATGGAGAATTAGCTCAAACCAGGGCCCTTTATCTTCGGGCGGAAGTAAGCGACAACCTTGCTTTGAAAGGCGGTAGCTTCTGGGTTAACGGAAAACTCTTGAAAGGAGTCTGGGAAGAAGGGGGAAGAAGGAAAAGCAAATCCTTAGTTTCAATTCTCCCTATAACCGAGGACGGAACCTATACTGTGAAGGTTAAGGTGAAGGATTTAGCTGGAAACTTAGCTGTGAAGAAGTGGAAATTTAGTCTTGATACCACCTTTATCGTCGTTGACTTGTCTGAAAGGCGACTTTATCTTTATCGTAATGGAAAAATTATCAGGTCTTATCGGGTGGCTGTTGGTCGTTTTGATTTTCCTACCCCGGTGGGGGACTGGAAGATTATCGGGAAAAGAAGGAACCCTGTCTGGAGGAATCCTCATATGAACTGGTCAAAGGATATGCCAGAGTTTATACCGCCCGGCCCGGGCAACCCTCTTGGGCCCCGGGCTCTTGACCTTTCGGCTCCTCTGGTCCGAATTCACGGCACTCCCCAGATTGGTTCAATTGGTCATGCAGCCTCTCACGGTTGCATTAGAATGTACCCTTGGAATGTTATTGAGCTTTTTGACCTGGTGAAGGTGGGCACTCCCGTTAGAATCCAGTGGTGAAATGCCGTGCTTATTAAATCCGATAAATTTTTGAGGTAGTTAGCCGATAAATATTAAGAAGGGTGGAAAAGGAAGACTAAATGGTTGATGAGCTTGACCCTCGTTTGGAAAAATTTGTTGATGAGTTTCTGGACTCTTTTGTTAGCTGGGACCTGATTATTTTTTTTCATCACAATCCAGGGGTAGTTGACAGTGCTTATGGCTTGGCGGCTCGACTGGGTCGTTCGGTTGAAAGCATTGAGCAAACACTGGCTAAGCTGGTAGAAAAAGGAGTAGTTAAGGAAAAAACAGGTTCTCAAGGAGTCTACTACTACCAGCCAACTGAAGAGTTCGAAAACTTGGTTGAGATTTTTAACCAGGCTCTGGAGAATCGCCTTTCGCGTTTAAAAATCCTTTCCCTTTTATTGAAAAAAGGAGTAAGATAATAAAGTAGGATTGAGCGGGGGAGAAAAATGGAAAAGCGAGTTGATTTTGGGGTCAGGGTCTTGGACCAGATGCTTGGAGGGGGACTTCATCCTGGTTCTTTAGCCGTAGTTAAAGGACCGCCTGGTTCAGGAAAGACAACTCTGGGCCTCACTTTTCTTTCTCACGGCGCGGCAAAAAAGGAAAGGGGTTTATTAATAACTTTTGAACACTTTCCCAAAGACCTTTATCGGGATAGCCAATCAATCGGAATTGACCTTAACTCATTAGAAAAAAAGGGTTGGATAAAGGTAATTTTGACTTCACCGGAGACTTTTCAGTCCTTACTTTTTGAAACCGATGGTGAGTTTGACCGATTGGTTGCTGAAAATGAATTTAAGCGAGTTTTTCTGGACTCAATCAATCATTTTGAGCGCCTCTTTCGCGATCCGGGCGAGTTGCGGGAAAATCTTTATGCTTTGTTTAATGCCTTCCGCCGCCACGAGCTAACTTCTCTGTTAGCTCAGGAAGACGATGTTTTAACCGGCTGCCTGACCGTAGCCCCTTACGGTCTTTCTTTTATGGTGGACACTTTAATTCAGTTAAGACTGGTTGAGGTTAATTCCCGTCTGGAAAAAGCCTTGCTCATTTTAAAGCACCGGGCCAGTGACCACGACAACAATATTCGTCGCCTGGTTATAAGTGACAAAGGGGCCGAGGTTAGAGAAGAGTTTAAAGGTCTGGAAGGAATTCTTTCTGGGGTTTCTTCCCATTATCCTTTCTCTAGTTCTCTGAAGCTGGCAAAGAAGCTTTTTGAAACTGATTGAAAAAAGATTAAAGGAGGTTTCTTTGCTTTCTCTGGTCTGGGTTTTCTTAGAAACCCTTTTACTTCAAGGGCTGGCTTTTCTGGCTATGGCTTTTCGCAAAAAAATCGGACCCTGCCTGGTTTATACTCTGGCAGTTTCCAGTTACTTTCTTGCCAATCTTTCCGCTTCTTTAGTTATCCAAAAGTTTTTCAATTGGCAAATAAGCCTGGGTTCAACAGCTACCTTTGTTTTAGTACTCTTTTTGATTTTGTTTTTTTACGAAATTGAGGGTATAAAAGGGGCGCGTCGCTACTTTCAGGTTGTTATTCTCTCCGGCCTTTTTCAAATAGCTCTGGCTTGCCTTTTTTATTTTCGCCTGACCTTTTTTCCTTATTCTCATCTTGCTTTGGTCAACTTGCCGCTGGAGAAGGTCTTTTTATTGTTTGCCCGAACCACTTTTTTTTCTCTACTCGCTTTTTTCCTTGATGGTTTCTTAATTATTTTGTTTTACAGCTATCTTACTTTGAAGTTTCGGGGTTTGCCTACAGAGATAGCGGTTTTTCTTTCTTTAATTCTGGTTCTCTGGTTTGACAGCTTCTTTTTTGTTTTGACAAACTTTTATTCTTCTTCTCAGGTGTATAGCATTTTGGCTGGTCACCTTGCAGCCAAATCTTTTTTGGCTGCCTGTTTCTCTTCCTTTTATTTCATTTTAAAGAAAATGTATGGTTTCCGTTCAAGGGTGGAAAAAATTGTTGAGCACTTGCCTCTTGCCTCTTGAGCCTCTTAATAATAGTAGTCAGAGTAAAAACTTCTTCTTTTTTTAACTCTTTTTCTCAGGATAAGAGCAATAATTAAACCAGTCAGAAAACCCCCGAGATGGGCAAACCAGGCTACTCCGCCGCTCTCACCTGAAGTGAGGAAGTAAAAACTGTTGGCAGCTTGAAGAAGAAACCATAAGCCGATAACGACTAAAGCTGGGAGCTCAACGATTTCCCAGAAAAAGAAGAGAGGAATAAGAGTGACAATCCGGGCTTCGGGGAAAAAGACAAGATAAGAGGCTAAAATACCAGAAATAGCCCCGCTGGCTCCAATGGCCGGAATAGTTGAAGCAGGGTTGATAATCCCCTGAGCAAGGTTAGCCACTATTCCGCAGATTAAGTAAAAAATTAGAAAAGGTAGATGACCCAAGGTGTCTTCTACGTTATTGCCGAAAATCCAGAGGTAAAGCATGTTGCCTCCGAGGTGAAGCAGGTTTCCATGAAGAAAAAGAGAGGTAAAAAGGGGAAGAAAGACTTCTTTGGTGAAGTTGCCTTTAAGCAAAGAGCCGAAAAAGTGAGCCGGAATAAAACCAAAAGTCTTGATAAAATTTTCTAGAAGGTTCGCCAGGGAGAGCTGATAAAGAAAAACCCCGATGTTAGCAAAGATTAAAAGCAGGGTAAAAAAAGCCAATTTTTCAGTTGGATTCCGGTCCTTAATCGGTAGCATTCTGTAAATAGTTTATCATAGAAAAAAAGCTTTCTTTATGAGAAAATCATTAAAGATTATTTGGCAAGGAGGATTGATAGAAATGACTGGTTTAATTCTCGGGTTGGTTGGTCTGGCTGTTTTAGCTTTAATAGTTATTTTTAATCGGCTGGTTATTTTAAGAAACAGGTGTCGGAATGCCTGGCACCAGATTGATGTTCAGTTAAAAAGGCGTTATGATCTCATCCCCAATCTCATTGAAACAGTAAAAGGTTATGCTGCTCACGAGAGAGAACTTTTCGAAAAGGTTACAGAGGCTCGAGCCCGAGCTATTCAAGCTCAGGGGGTAAAAGAGCAAGCCGAAGCAGAAAATGCTCTTTCTTCCACTCTCAGGACGCTTTTTGCGGTGGCTGAAAACTATCCTGATTTAAAAGCTAACCAGAATTTCCTTTTGCTCCAGGAAGAACTGGCTGGAACTGAAAGTAAGATTGCTTATGCCCGTCAGTTTTACAATGACTGCGTGATGAGTTATGGCAATGCTCTCCAGGTTTTTCCTTCCAATATTGTGGCTTCAATTTTTGGCTTCCAGCCTGCTGAGTACTTTGAGATTGAAGAAGGAGAAAAAGAAGCGGTAAAAGTTCAGTTTTAAATGATTTACGAGGAAATATCCAAAAATAAGTTTCGCAGCTGGCTGTTGATCATAGTTTTTGTGGGGTTTGTTTTAGGGTTAGGCTGGCTATTTGGAAAAACTGCCGGTTATGGCTGGCTGGGTTTGGCTTTGGCTTTGATTTTCTCTGCTCTGGCGAGCTTTGGCAGTTATTTTTACAGTGACAAACTGGTTTTGGCAATTTCGGGAGCCCATCCAGTTTCAAGGGCCGAGGAACCTTATCTTGATAATGTAATTGAAGGACTCTCAATTGCCGCCGGCCTTCCCAAACCCCGAGCTTATATAATTGAAAGTGAAGCCCTCAATGCTTTTGCTACGGGTCGAAACCCGGAAAACTCAGCTTTAGCTGTTACCCGGGGACTCTTAAAGAAGCTTGATCGCTTAGAGTTAGAGGGGGTCGTAGCTCACGAGATGGCTCACATTGCCAACTATGATATTAAAATTGCTACTCTGGCGGCGGTTCTGGTAGGGACGGTAGTTTTGCTTTCCGAGTGGTTTCTTCGCTTTTTTTTCTGGGATGATTCTGACCGGGATAGGGGTTTCTCGCCCTTTTTAGGGCTTTTAGCCTTTATTCTGGCTCTTTTAGCTCCTCTTTTTGCTACTTTAATTCAGCTTGCTTTATCCCGTAAACGGGAGTATCTGGCTGATGCGGAAGCAGCAAGGTTAACTCGCTATCCTGAAGGCTTGGCCAGCGCTCTGGAGAAAATTGCCAGAGACTCGACCCCTTTAGCTTCAGCCACTTCAGCGACTGCTCACCTTTTTATTGTTAATCCTTTCAAGAAAAAGAATATTTTTCAAAATCTTTTTTCCACCCATCCGCCGGTTGAAGAAAGGATTGCTCGTTTGAGGTCGATGTGAAAAGATTATTTCAACGCTGGAAAATCTTCTTTTTTCTGGCATCTCCGCTTTTCGTCCTTTTGTTTTTCGGGTTGGTGCTTTATCGCCAGAACATAAGTTTAAAGAGCTCGGTTCCGAAAAAAACTCAATGGGAAAAGTTTGAAACCGCTATCGAAAGTTTAAGGGGGGAAGAATGGAAAACAAAGGTTAGTTATCCTTTCAGGTTTTATTATCAGGGAGAGGTTAATCTGGAAAGAGTTCAGTCTGACCTCTCTTTTTCACTTGAGGCAGCCCAGGCAGCTTTTTCCCGACGCTTCAATCAGCCTCTAAGGGTTTATCTTCTTAAGCCTGAGCAAGCGAGGAGAGTTCTGGGCAAAGAAAAGTCTTATGTTTACTTAAAAGAAGACCCTTTCGCTCTCCTTTCACTTGATTATTCCCAAGAAGAAATGAATTTATTTACTTCTCGTCTCGTTTCCTACAGCCTTTCTAACTCTGACAGCTCTTACTGGCTCAGAGAGGGACTGGCTCAGTATTTTGCCTTTGAGGTTTTAGGGAAAAGAGAAGGTTTTTTCAGTCCGAATGAAACTTCGGACGGTATTAACTGGATTAAACTTGAAAAAACCGGTGACATTTATGCTTTAAATGAAAAAGAAAGGGAAGATTTTTGCTGGCAGTCTGCCCGGGTAGTTAGTTATGTCTTTGCCAGGGTGGGAAGAGAAAAGCTCTCCTTTTTAACTGATTCTTTGTCCGCTGGAAGCAGCGGTCTGACCGTAGTTTCCTATCTTACCAATCAAAGCATTGCCGATTTTAAAGCTGAAATGGAAAAAGAACTTTCTTCAAAGAAAAGCCCTTCACCAGAGAAAGAAAAAAATCGAGGACGGGATTTAAGCCGTTTAGCTTTGAATTTTTATTTGATAACTGTTTTGGCTATTCTTTTGGGCTCGGCTTTAACCTATTACCTCAGCTATCGCTTGAGAGATTGATGCCTGAACTTCCGGAAGTCGAAACGATTGTCAGACAGCTTGAACCCAAGCTCAAAGGCCAGGCACTTGAGAAAGTAGAGATTATTGATTTTCGGGTTTTGAAAAACGAAAACCCTGTTGAGTTTAAAAATCAGGTTGAAGGCAAGAAGATTCTAAAAATTGCTCGCCGAGGGAAGCTGATACTAATTGAGCTGGAAAAAAAGTTAACAATTTTAATCCACCTAAAGCTTACCGGGCGAATTATTGGCTTTGAAGGGAGGCAAACCAAAAGAAATTCTTCCACCCGGGCTGTTTTTTACTTTAAAGACAGGGGTTTTCGTTTTGATGATTTACGGAAATTTGGAAGCCTTTTTTTGCTCGGGTCAGCGGACAAAGAAGCTTTTCTTTCGCGTTTTGGTCCCGAACCTCTCGATGACTCCTTTAATCTGGAAAGTTTTGTTCATTTGCTTTCCCGGGAGGGAAGGAAAAAAATCAAGCCTCTTTTAATGGATCAAAGTTTTATCGCGGGAATCGGGAATATTTACGCCGACGAAATTCTCCATTTTGCTTCGGTTCGGCCTGACCGCTTGGCTTATACTTTAACGCCTGTCGAGGTGAGAAAAATTTTTGAGGGGATAAAAAAAGTCTTGACCGAAGCAGTTGAGGCCAAGGGAACTTCCTTTCGCGATTATGTTGATTTTTCCGGTCAAAAAGGGGATTACCTTTATAGATTGAGAGTTTATCAGCGAACCGGAAAGCCCTGTTGCTATTGCGGAAAACCAATAAAAAGAATCCGCTTGGGAGGAAGAGGCACGCATTTTTGTCCTTCCTGCCAGAAATAGTGGCTAAGGAAAGACGGGGGTTTTAAACTTTTGGGGGGGATAAGACTTTCCGTTTTCATCAATGACCTCAATTGTTAAAGTGTTTCCTTTGATCTTAGCTAAAACGAAGTGAGGAAAGCCTCCGTGAGCAAAGTCGGTGTAGGGGGGCGCCCCGGCGCAGCCGCTAATGATCTGATTTAGTCCCTGAAAACTTTTCTGGTTGAAAAAGTGTTCGTGACCAGCGAAAACTGCTTTAACTCCGCCTTTTTTTAAAACTGAAACTAGCTGGTCGCGGTTTTTTAAATTGAGAAATGATTGGTGCTTTCCTTTTTCTGCTTTCGGGTTCATCAAAGAAAAGGGTGGGCGGTGAAGAAAGACAAAGGTGCTTGAAGACGAGTTTTGTTTGAGGATCTGTTCAAGCCATTCCAGCTGTTCTTTGCTGATTCTTCCCGGTTGGCTTTCTGTGTCAAGGATAATAAAAAGGTAACCTTTCATTTTGAAAGCGAAGTAGGTTTGGGGATGAAGGTATTTTCGATAAAGCTGCAGGCCAGAAGTGTTTAGAGCATCGTGATTGCCTACGGCAACAAAGAAAGGAAGTTTGATTTCTTTGATTAGCGATTTGAACTCCTGATATTGTTTTTCATAGGTAAAACTATCGGTTGAGCCATAAACTGAGTCGCCAGTTGAGACTATTAAATCGGGGTGGATTTTTTTAATTTGAGATAAAATTTTTTTAAAACCTTCTGGCTGGGCTAAAAGAGGGGAAGCCGGGCGGTTGTCGCCAAAAACGACCAGATTTAGCTCGTTATTTCCGCTTTTGGTTTCCCTGGAAGGGATCTGGTTTATTTTTATTTGGGGAATGCTTTCTGGTTCAGTTTTTTTAAAGCCGTGCTGGCAACCGGAAAAGAGCAATAGATTAAGGACGAGAAAAAAAGCAAAGAAAGAGCTTAATCCTTTTCGAGTTAAAAAAAACTTTAGCACGCCAATAGTTTAATAGATAACCGTTGTGATTTTAAATCTTTTTGAAACCGCGCTCCTGGGGCAAATCATTTAGCTATCTAACTTTTTATTTTTTTAAGGGTTTGGTAAAATGTTGGCGTTTACTTCAGTTTTGAAAGGAGCCACGTGCCTGAAGGAAAACCATTCATAATAGTCCAGATTTCGGATTTTCATGCTGGTTCTCAGTATTTCGTTTCCCATCTTTTGTCGCGGGCTATTAAGGAGGTAAACGATTATCATCCGGATCTAGTAGTGGTCACCGGAGACTTAACTGAGATGGGTTTTCGCCAGGAGTTTAGAACTGCCGCTTCTTTTCTGGAACAGCTGGACTGCCCAAAAGTTATAGTTATTCCGGGCAATCACGACTCGCGTAATGTTGGTTATCTTCATTTTGAAGAGATTTTTGGAGAACGAAATGTTTTTTTGAAGGCAGGAGAAGTTAATCTAGCGGCTCTGGACTCCACCCAGCCTGACCTTGACGAGGGAAGAATTGGGAGAGAGCGATACCGCTGGCTTCAGCAAAACTTTGCTAAAGTAAAGGGCTTTAAAATTGTTGCTCTTCATCATCACCTGATTCCTATTCCCGGAACCGGTCGAGAGAGAAATATTATTTCCGATGCTGGTGATTTCCTTGAAGTTTTAATAAACTGCGGGGTTAATCTGGTCTTAAGTGGCCATAAACATGTTCCTTATCTCTGGAAGATTGAGGATATGTTTGTTTTGACGGCCGGGACCACTTCTTCCTTGCGCCTGAGAGGATACAGCCGTCCGTGCTACAATCTTATCCAGGTTCATCCGGATAAAGTTTTAATTTATCGTTGTTTCCCTTTTGAAGGCAGTGAATTAACTGCCAAGTTTGAATTAAAACCGCTTGAATACTGTGTTGTTCCAAATCCCGGTCGGGGGGAGAAGAAATCGCCAGAGTAGTAGTTTTAGTTGATGGGGAACATTATTTTTCAGTGGTGGAGTCGGCTCTGGAAGAGATTAAGACCTGGGGCGACGAGGTTGTGGGCATTGTTTTTTTAGGAGGAACCGAAAAACTTTCTTCTTATAATTTTGAGGCTTTTAAAGCTCCGGTTTTTAAAGAAAAAGACTATTTAAAGAGCGTTAAAAAAGCTCTCCTTGAGCTTCAGCCAGAGATGGTGCTGGATTTGAGCGATGAACCAATCCTTGGCTATCGGGAGAGGTTTCAGCTTGCTAGTTTAATACTTTCCATGGGAGTTACCTATATGGGTTCTGACTTTCGTTTTGACCCGCCCGTTTTTTATGATGTGGTTAAGAAACCATCTATTGCTTTAATTGGGACTGGCAAGCGAGTGGGAAAGACAGCCATCTCGGCTTATCTTGCCCGCCTTTTAAAAGCTAACAACTACTGGCCTATAGTGGTAGCTATGGGGAGGGGTGGCCCGGCTGAGCCCGAGTTTTTGAGGGGAGACGAGGAAAATATTGACCCTTCTTATCTTCTCAAAGCCTGGAAAGAAGGAAAGCACGCAGCTTCTGATTATTTTGAAGATGCTCTGGTAAGTCGGGTAAAAACCATTGGTGCTCGCCGCTGTGGCGGGGGGCTAGCCGGAATGCCTTTTATTACTAATGTTCGCCGGGCGGCTTCAATGGCTAATACTTTAAACGGGAAAATAGTTATTTTTGAAGGCAGCGGAGCCTCAATCCCTCCCATTAAAGTGAATAAAACGATACTCACCGCTGCAGCTAACCAACCGCTCGAATATATTCTGGGCTTTCTTGGTCCCTACCGGCTTTATCTTTCCAGCCTTGTAGTTTTAACTCAGTGCGAAGAGCCTTTAGCCAATCCCGAGAAGATTAGAGCCATTACCGATGGGCTGAAAAGGATAAAGCCGGAAGTTCAGGTGGTCTGGACCAGATTTCGCCCCCGACCTTTAGAAAGCATTAAAGGAGAAAAAGTGTTTCTGGTTTTAACGGCCTCTTCTTTAATCAGGGACAAACTGAAAGCTTATGTCGAAGAAAAATTTGATTGCGAGGTGGTCGGGATCAGCACTAACTTATCCAATCAGGAGTTATTAAAAAACGAGCTCAGCCTTTTTGCTGACAAGTGCAGCCTGGTTTTGACTGAGTTAAAAGCTTCGGCGGTGGAGCTGGTTACTCGCTTTGCTCTTGAAAAAGGCTTGAAAATCGTTTATACTGACAATGAACCTGAAACAATCGGCGGCGACCTGCCACTAGACAAAGCCCTTCTTAATCTATCTCAAGAGGCAATAGCTAACTATAAACAGTAAAAAACTAAACAGTAAAAAATGAGAAAAAAGGCCCTTACCCAAAAGCATATAATCGTGACCGGCGAAAAGCATGGTCTTCCTTATTCCAAGGGATTGATGGCTTCGAGCATTATGGCTACCGGCCTTCCCCCAATGGAAGCTTATCGGGTAGCTCAAAAGGTGGAAAACGAATTGAAAGCCGAAAAAATCTTCCAACTAACTATTAACGAGCTAAATTGGCGAGTGGCAAAAATTCTCTCTGAGGAAGTTGGGGTTGAGTTTGCTGAGCGTTTTAAAAAGTGGGCTGCTTTTGAAAAACTGGATAAAGCAATTATTTTAATGATAGGGGGGACAACCGGAGTGGGAAAATCCACTCTCGCTTCCGAAGTAGCCCACCGTTTGGGTATAACCCGAATTGTTTCAACCGATGCCATCAGAGAAATAATGAGAATGGTTTATCCCGCGGAAGTAATTCCTGCTCTTCACGTTTCTTCTTTCGAAGCGGATAAAGTTTTAAGAATTCCGGTGCCACCCGGAGCTGACCCTTTGATTCTCGGTTTTAGAGAACAGACTTCCATTGTGGTTCAAGGGATAAAAGCTGAGGTCAAGAGGGTTATAACTGAAGGGATAAATGCAGTGGTCGAAGGTGTTCACATTGTTCCTGGCTACATTGATTTCATTGAGGAGTTTAAAGATAGAGCAGTGATTATTCCTTTGATCGTCTGGATGGAAGACGAAGACGCTCATCGTAGCCACTTTTTCTTAAGAGAGATAGATACTGAAGGGCGGAGACCTTACGAGAAGTATCGCCAGAACTTTGAGCGCATTCGTAAGATTGGGGAGTTTGTGAAAGGCCTGGCTCTGGAAAGAAATATTCCGGTAGTCAACTTTTCTTATCTTGACACTGCTGTTAACGATGTGTTACAAATTGTCTTCCAGCGAGTCTTTTCCTCTTCCGAAGCCCTGAGAGAATCCATTAAACAAGAAGGGGAGGTTGATGTAGTTTGAAAATTTTCCTGGACACAGCCAATATTGAAGAAATAAAAGAGGGTGTTTCCTGGGGAGTTATAAGTGGAGTGACTACCAATCCCACTCTGGCTTGCAAAGAAGGTCGCTCTTTTAAGGAGCTTATTAAGGAGATCTCTCAGGTTGTAGAGGGGCCGGTAAGTGCGGAAGCAGTTTCCCTCAAAGCCGAAGAAATAATTCCCGAAGCTCGAGAGCTTTCGAAAATTGCTCCCAATGTGGTAATAAAAATTCCAGTTATGCCTGAAGGCTTAAAGGCCACCCGAGTTTTGAGCCAGGAAGGAATAAAGGTAAATATGACTCTGGTCTTCTCTTTAAATCAGGCTTTGCTGGCGGCTCAGGCTGGTGCCGCTTTTGTCAGCCCTTTTATTGGGCGGATTGACGATATTGGTTATGATGGTCTTTCAGTTTTGAGTGATATTGTTGGCTGTTACAATTATTATGGTTTTGAGACGGAGGTTATTGCTGCTAGCATCCGCCACCCCCTGCATGTAGTAGAAGCAGCGAGGCTGGGAGCGGACATTGCTACTGTCCCCTTTGCTGTTTTAAAACAAATGGTTAAGCATCCGCTAACTGATATTGGAATTGAAAGGTTTTTGAAAGACTGGGAAAAAATCAAAAACCTTTGCTAAAAAATTTAAGAGGTGGTAAATGGAGCAAATGAAAATGGAAACTTTAAGTCGGGAAGAGTTAGAAAAAGAAAAAAGAGTTTACTTGGTTTCTCTGGCTAAAAAACTGGGAGTTAAGAACGCCGTTCGCCTTCCTAAAGCTGAACTTATTGAGGCGATTATCAGCACGCAAGCTGAGAGAGGAGAAAACGGCTATGAAGAGGAAAAGGAAAAAGCTGCGGTGGTTCTAGTTGAGAAGGAAGAAGAATTAAAGGAAAAACCAGCCCGACCTGAAGGGGCGACCAAAAAAGGCATTCTTGACATTTTGCCGGAAGGCTATGGTTTTTTAAGGGTCCGGGGCTATCTGCCGAGCGAAGAAGACGTCTATGTCTCTCTTTCCCAGATTCGCCGCTTTGGCTTGAAGAGAGGGGATGAGGTTGAAGGGCAGGTTAGACCGCCCAAAGATAGCGAAAAATACAACGCTCTGCTGCGAATTGAGTCGGTTAATAAGAAAGACCCGGAAGAAGCCCGCAATCGCCGACCTTTTGAGAGATTGACTCCTCTTTTTCCAGTAGAAAGATTACGGCTTGAGGTTCCGGGAGGAGAAGTGGCTCCCCGGATAATTGACTTGATTGCTCCAATAGGAAAGGGGCAGCGAGGATTGATTGTTTCTCCGCCTAAAGCTGGAAAAACTACCATTTTAAAGCAGATCGCCAACAGCATCACCGTCAATAATCCTGAAGTTCACCTTCTTGTTCTTCTGGTTGACGAAAGACCGGAAGAAGTTACGGACTGGGAAAGGTCAGTCAAGGCTGAAGTGGTAAGTTCAACCTTTGATCAACCTTCCGACAACCATGTTCAAGTAGCTGAGCTGGTTTTAGAAAGGGCTAAAAGATTGGTTGAGCACGGTTACGATGTGGTCATACTTCTGGATAGCATCACCCGTCTGGCTCGCGCTTACAATCTGACGGTTCCCACCAGCGGACGAATCCTTTCTGGCGGAGTGGATTCAACTGCCCTTTATCCGCCCAAGCGTTTTTTTGGTGCGGCTCGGAACATTGAAGGTGGCGGTAGCTTAACTATCATCGCCACCGCTTTGGTGGAAACGGGAAGCCGGATGGATGAAGTTATCTACGAAGAGTTTAAAGGCACTGGTAATATGGAAATCCACCTTGATCGGAAACTGGCGGACAAAAGAATCTTTCCGGCTATTGAAATTGAACGCTCGGGAACAAGAAAAGAAGAACTGCTAATGAGCCCTCAGGAAGCCCAGATGGTCTGGAAACTTCGCCGTGTTTTGCTGGCTCTGGATTCGGCTCAAGCCTTGGAGCTTTTGATAGACAAATTAAGAGAAACCAAAAAGAATGTGGATTTCCTGATTGAAGTAGCAAAATCAGCTATAGCTGAGAACTATTAAACTTTTAAGGGGAGGAAAGAGAAATGAAGAAAAAAATTCATCCTGATTACGGTCCGGCTGTGGTTATCTGTGCTTGCGGAGAAAGATTTGAGACACGCTCAACCAGAAAAGAGATTCACGTTGAGGTTTGTTCGAAATGCCACCCGTTCTTTACCGGTCAGCAGAAGTTTATTGATACAGCCGGTCGAGTTCAAAAATTCCAGAAAAAATACGGTTTAAACTCCAATAAAAATAAGTAACTTTCAAGTTGAGTTCCGGTTCAAACTTTTCTCTGGCTACTTACCTTGCCTTTCAAAATTGCTATAATCATTTTTTGTTGGTGAGAAAAGGATGCAAGTTTATGTTGGAGTTCAATTTAAACCTTATCTTCAGGATTGAAAGGTAAAGAGTGGAAATAGGAGGTCAGGCAGTTTTCGAAGGGGTAATGATGCGCGGTCAGAAGCACTGGGTAGTTGCGGTGCGCCACCCTTCAAAGGAAATTCTGGTTAAAGAAGAAAGAATTCCTGATTCCATCTCTAACAATCGACTTCTTCGGCTACCGTTTATAAGAGGCGTCTTTGTTTTATTTGATACGGTGGTTTTGGGCTGGAAAGCTTTAAGTTTTTCCCTTCAAGTTTTCGAGGAGGAAGCGCCAAGCGAAAAAGAAATGTATGCCGCTTTTTTCCTGGCTTTTTTGATTGTAATTGGCGTTTTCATTTTGCTTCCTGCTGGTCTAAGCCAATACCTTGTGGGCTCTTTATCCTTTTTTAAAAACCCGATTTTGAGAAATCTTCTTGAGGGTTCAATACGGGTTTTTCTCTTTCTTGGTTATTTACTGGCAATTTCTTTCGTTGGGGATATCAAAGAGGTTTTTCAGTACCACGGGGCCGAACATAAAAGCATAAACTCTTTTGAAAAAGAAGGAAAAATAGACCCTGAGATTGCCATCCGGCATAGCCGCTTTCATGTGAGTTGTGGCACCAGTTTCATAATTTTAAGCCTGGTTGTTATGGTTGTTATCTATACCTTTCTTGATGTTAGTAACTTTTTTTTGAGGTTTTTGCTTCGTCTGGCTTTGCTTCCGGTGGTGGTAGGGGTTTCTTACGAAATTATTAAGATTGCTCGACGTTTTCGAGAAAGCTGGATAGTGAAGCTGGTTGCTTTTCCCGGTCTGGCTATGCAGTATTTGACCACACGGGAGCCCGAGAAACCTCAGATTGAAGTTGCTTTAGCTTCCCTGTCTCGCTTGGTGGAGCTGGAGAGACAGAATGCTTGACCTTAAGCGCCTGGAAGAGATAGAAAAGAAATATGAAAGCTTAAATGAGAAAATGGCTTCTGAGGAAGCACTTTCCAACTTGGAACTTTTAACCCGGCTGCGCCGGGAACAGGCTGCCCTAACTGATTTAGTTGAAAAAATCCGAAGTTACAAGAGAGTTCTAAAGGACATTGAAACAGCAGAAGAGATGATTAAGGAAAGCAAAGAAGAAGGGGAGGAAATTTACCTTAAAGGGGAGCTTAAAAAACTTAAAGAGGAAAAAGAAAAGCGGGAGGAAGAAATAAAAGAGTTAATTGTCGGGCGGGATCCTAACGATGAAAAGGATGTAATAGTAGAGATTAGAGCAGGAACAGGCGGGGAAGAAGCCAGCCTCTTCGCTGCTGACCTTTTCCGGGCTTACCAGCGTTATGCGGAAAATAGAGGCTGGAAGACAGAGGTAATTGATGTCAGCCCCAGCAATATGGGAGGTTTTAAAGAGATAATTTTTGAAGTCAAAGGTAAAGGGGCTTACAGCAAGCTGAAGTTTGAATCGGGAGTCCATCGGGTTCAAAGAATACCGGTGACTGAGTCCAGCGGTCGGATTCACACCTCAGCAGCCACAGTGGCTGTTCTTCCTGAAGCTGATGAGGTGGAGGTGGAAATAGACCCTAAAGACTTGAAGATCGATACTTTCCGAGCCAGTGGACCAGGCGGGCAACATGTCAATGTGACCGATTCGGCTGTTCGGATTACCCATCTGCCGACCGGAATGGTGGTCCAGTGTCAGGAAGAGCGTTCTCAACTTCAAAACCGGGAAAAGGCTTTAAGGTTGCTCAGAGCCCGGCTTTATGAGCATTTTCAGAAAGAGCAGGAGAAAAAAATTGCCCAGGAAAGAAGAAGACAGGTGGGCACGGGAGATCGGAGTGAAAGAATTAGAACTTACAACTTTCCTCAAAATCGGGTTACCGATCACCGAATAAACCTTACCCTTTATAATTTAGAGCAGGTTCTGGAAGGCAATCTGGACGAAATAATCGAGGCTCTGGCAGCAGCTGAAAGAGCCAGAAAATTGGAGGAAGCGGTTTAATTGAAAGACATTTACCGGGAAAAATTTCCTGAAAGTGCGGCTGTCTGGAAGGAAATGACAGGGAGAAGCCTGTCGGAATTTTTACTTAAAGAGGAACTTTCTTGGAGAGACAAAAAAACCCTCTCTTTAGGATTGAGATGCAGATGGGCTGGCCTCCCCCTTCCTTATCTTACCGGGGAGGTTTGCTTCGCCGGCCGGGTGTTTAAAGTCAGACCAGGGGTTTTTCTTCCCCGTCAGGAAAGTGAAGTTCTGCTGGAAGCAGCTGAAAACGAAATTCCTTTCAGGTCAGAGGTTCTGGAAGTAGGTCTGGGTACCGGCGCTGTGATCATCTCTTTACTTTTGAACCGACCTGACCTTAAAGGAACAGGAATTGATATTTCTCGGGAAGCGGTCCGCTTAAGTCAGGAAAACTCGGCTCTTTACAGGTTGGGTGGCCGCTTGATAATTTTTCATCGGGATTTCAAAGATTTTAGGGGGAAAAGGTTCAAAGCAGTTATTACTAATCCCCCTTACCTTTCTTCTTATGAAATTATGGCTTTGCCTTCTTCAGTCAGGTATTACGAGCCCCGTAAGGCTCTGGATGGCGGGCTGACCGGGCTTGATTTTTATCTAGAGTTAAAGAGAAAAATTGCTGACCTTTTATTGCCTGAAGGGCTGCTTCTGGCAGAGGTTGGGAAAAGGCAGGCCGATAGGGTAAAAGAAATCTTTTCTCCCCAACTGAAGTGGCAAAAATCGTTTTATGATGGTTTGGGAGTGGAAAGAGTTTTATTATTTCAGTTAGAGGGGTAAAGTTGGATTTTTTAGGAAGAGTTGATCCGGAAATAGCTGCTTGCATAAGAAAGGAGCTTTCTCGCCAGAGGAACACTCTGGAACTTATTTCTTCGGAAAACTTTACCAGTCTGGCGGTGCTGGAAGCTCAGGGCTCAGTTTTAACCAATAAGTATGCCGAAGGCTATCCCGAAAGACGTTACTATGGAGGCTGTGATTTTGTTGACGAAGTGGAAAGCCTGGCTATTGAGCGGGCTAAAAAACTTTTTTCCGCCGAATACGCCAACGTACAGCCTCACTCTGGCTCCCAGGCCAATATGGCTGTTTATTTTGCCTTAATTAAGCCGGGGGACAAGGTTTTAGGCTTTGACCTGCGCCACGGTGGGCATCTTACCCATGGCAGCCCGGTCAACTTTTCTGGCCAGCTTTATCAGTTTGTTTCCTATGGAGTGAACCGGGAAACGGAACAGTTAGACTATGAGGAAATAAGAGAAATTGCCAGAAGGGAAAAGCCCAGGCTTATTGTGGCTGGAGCCAGTGCTTACTCTCGAATTATTAATTTTCAGGCTTTTCGAGAAATAGCTGATGAGGTAGGAGCTCTTCTGATGGTTGATATGGCTCACATTGCCGGTCTGGTAGCGGCCGAGCTTCATCCAAACCCGGTTCATCATTCTCATGTGGTCACTTCTACCACTCACAAAACCCTTCGAGGCCCTCGAGCTGGCTTTATTTTGGCTAAGGAAGAGTTTGGTCCCCGGATTGACAAAGCAGTTTTCCCTGGTGTTCAGGGTGGACCTTTGATGCATGTTATTGCCGCTAAGGCTGTGGCTTTCAAGGAGGCGATGAGCGAGGAGTTTAGAAGATACCAGCAACAAATTGTCAATAATGCTCGACAGCTGGCTTTAACTCTTCAGGAAGAAGGTTTGAGAATTGTCAGCGGCGGGACCGATAACCATCTTTTTCTGGTTGATTTAACTCCTATAAACTTAACGGGCCGAGAAGGCCAGGAACTTTTAGATGAAATCGGTATAACGGTTAACAAAAACGCAATTCCTTTTGACACCCAGAGCCCTATTGTTACCAGCGGTCTGAGAATAGGGACCCCGGCGGTTACCACCCGGGGACTTAAAGAGGGTGAAATGGTAATAATCGGGCACCTGATAGCTAAAGTTTTAAAAAATCCCACCAGCAGTCAGGTTCGCGAAGAAGCCCGTCAAAAAGTTCGCGAACTTTGTGAAGCTTTCCCGCTTTATCCGGAGTTAAATGAGAAGATTTGAACTTGACCTTCATGTCCATACTCTGGCTTCGGGTCACGCTTTCAGCACCATTCTCGAGTCAGTCAGGGTAGCCAAAGATAAGGGGTTGAAGGGGATTGCTTTTTTGGAGCATGGCCCGGCTTTGCCCGGCGGTGCCCATCCTTATTACTTTTCTAACCTGAGGGTTTTGCCCCGGGAGATTGAGGGGGTTCAGTCTTTTTTCGGAGTGGAAGCTAACATTGTAAACGAAAAGGGAGAGCTTGACCTTGAAGACGCTATTCTTTCTGAGCTCGATTTAGTGGCTGTTGCTCTTCACCCCCGTTGTGGTTACGAGAATCAGGGGATAAAAAAAAATACCGAGGTAGTTTTAAAAGCCCTTGAAAACCCTTATGTAGATATGATAGCTCACCCCGCCAACCAGGCTTTTCCTTTAGACATTGAACCAATAATTGAGGCAGCTCGAGAAAAAAATATTATCATCGAAGTAAATAATAGCTCACTTCTTCCTACCACCACGCGCCAGGGAGCTAAAGAGCTTACTCGCAGGTTTGCTTTAAGTTGCCTGGAGAAGAAAGCCCTGATAGCCTTAAACTCAGATGCCCATTACTCCTCTTTGATTGGCGAAGTCGAAGAAGCCTACGCCTTAATTAAAGGTCAGGATTTTCCTTCAGAGTTGATTATCAACTCTCGACTGGAATTTTTCTTAAAGTATTTAAAAACTAAAGGAAAGAGATGAAACGGGTTCTGGTTTTCTTGCTTCTCCTCGTCTTACTTTTTATTTTTTTAATCTATCCTGTTTTGATTACTTCTCTATTTAAAATGCTAATTACCAACGAGTTTTCCCGTCGATATAAGGGATTGGAAATTGAACTTAAGGTTGAAACCACACCTTTTTTCATCTTTTCCAGTCAGTTTGATCGGGTAAAGGGGAAAATTTCTCCCACTCCAAATATTGACGCCAACTTTGAGTTTATTAAGTTTGACCTTGAAGGAGTGAAAGTAAAAGTTGCCGATTTACTCAGGGGGAAGTCAGCCGGCAGTTCAGTTAGCTGGAGAAAGTTTCTCCTTTCCGGTAGGGCAACTATTGAACAGGTGAATTCTTTTGTTGACAGCCAGGGGCTCCCTTTGCGAATTGAAACTAATAATGGGAAAATAATAGCGTCTCCTCTGGGAGTTAAGTTGCCTTGGCTGTTTGGCGACCGGGAAAAGATAGTTCTTTTTGACCCTGAAGAGAAAGAGCAAAGCCTGGAAAACTTATTGAAGGTTTTAAGTGAAGGATTCTCAGCTGATCTTGATATGTTGGGAATTAACGAGGTAAAGGTTTCAACAGGAGGGATAGACTGGGAGCTGGAGATTAAAGCTCATGACTTCCTCTCTTTGCAAAATTTTCTGGAGGGGTTTTAATGGTTTTAACCGAAGCCGAACTTAAAAAGTTAGAGCGGATAGCCTGCCGTTTGCGCTGGGATGTAGTGAAAATGATTGGCGAGGCGGGCTCGGGTCATCCCGGCGGCTCCCTCTCGGCAGTGGAGATAGTTACGGCTCTCTATTTTTATCTGATGCGTCACGATCCGGCCAATCCTGAATGGGAAGAGCGTGACCGCTTTGTTTTAAGTAAGGGGCATGCTGCTCCTCTCCTTTACGCTGCTTTAGCGGAAAGCGGTTATTTTCCCCGAGAAAATCTCTGGACTTTGAGGAAGTTAGGTTCTCTTCTTCAAGGTCACCCCGATATGAAAAGAACCCCGGGAGTGGAGATTTCCACCGGTTCTTTGGGGCAGGGTTTTTCAGTTGCCTGCGGAATGGCTCTGGCTGGCAAAATGGATAAAAAGGATTATCGGGTTTTTGTCCTTTTAGGCGATGGCGAGACCCAGGCGGGGATAGTCTGGGAAGCAGCGATGTTTGCGGCTCACTATAAACTGGATAATCTTTGTGCCTTCATTGACTTCAATCATTTACAAATCGATGGCCCGGTGGAAAAAGTGATGAACATTGAGCCGGTGGTGGAGAAGTGGAAGTCGTTTGGCTGGTGGGTAAAGAAAATTGACGGGCATTCTTTTCCGCAAATAATTGAAACTTTAAAAGAGGCTCGGGAAGTCAAAGAAAGACCTCAGATGATTGTGGCGGAAACCCTCAAAGGGAAAGGAGTTGCCTGCATGGAGGGAGTGGTTGACTTCCATGGTAAAGCTCCAAGTTATGAGCAGATGGTTGAGGCTTTGAAAAAATTTGAGGAAATGATGGGTGATATAGGTGACTGAAGAAAAACCTAAAGCAACCCGTGAAGCTTTAGGAGATGCCCTTCTGGAGCTGGGAGAGAGCAATGCCCGAGTGGTGGCTCTTGATGCTGATTTAGCAAAGTCAACCTATACTTTAAAGTTTGCTCAGAAGTTTCCCGAACGGTTTGTGGAGTGCGGCATTCAGGAGCAGAATATGATGGGGATAGCCGCTGGTTTGGCTCGGTCGGGTAAAATCTGTTTTACCGGTTCCTTTGCCATTTTTGCCTGTGGACGAGCATTTGAAATGGTGAGAAATATAATTGGTTACTGTCGACTAAATGTTAAAATCTGCCCCACTCACGCTGGCTTGAGCGTAGGAGAAGATGGTTCTTCCCATCAAACCTATGAGGACATCGCTTTGATGAGAACAATTCCGGGGATGAAAGTAATCGTGCCCGCTGATTACTATGAAGCTAAATCAGCTATTTTAAAGTCGGTTGAGATCGAAGGACCGGTTTTTATTCGTCTTGGAAGACCGGCGGTGCCCTCCATCTTCTCCCCGGATTACCAGTTTCGACTTGGGAAGTTTCCCGTTTTACGCTCCGGCGAGGATGTTTCCATTTTTGCCTGTGGTTTGATGGTTGATGCTTCGCTTAAAGCAGCAGAAAGTCTAGCCAGCAAAGGAATAAAAGCCGAAGTTATTAATGCTTCGACAATTAAACCTCTTGACGAAGAGACCATTCTTAAAAGTGTGGAGAAAACTGGAAAAGTAGTAACTGCCGAGGAGCATAGCGTTATTGGCGGCTTAGGAGGCGCTATTTCTGAGTTCCTGACCGAAAAGCTTTCTTTTAAGTTAAAGAGGGTTGGGGTTAAAGACTCTTATGGTCAATCGGGCTCGGTGAGTGACTTATTGAAAGCGTACGGGTTAACCGCCCAAGATATTTATCAGGCAGCTCTAAGCCTCTTCGAGTGATTTTTATTGTTTGATTTATTTGATATAATACAACCTTTGATAAGGAGAAGGTTTTTTGATTACCTTAAAAAACGTAACAAAGTATTACCCTAATCATAAAGAGCCCGCAGTTCGGGATGTTTCTTTTCATATAAAGCGGGGAGAGTTTGTTTTTCTAGTTGGCCCCAGTGGCTCGGGGAAAACCACTCTGATTAAGTTAATGTTGAGAGAAATACTTCCTACCTCAGGTGAAATTAACATTGCCGGAATTGATGTTGTTCATTTACGAAATTGGAAGGTTCCTTATTTACGTCGCAATATAGGCTGCGTCTTCCAGGACTTTAAGCTTTTGCCTAATAAGACTGTTTTCGAGAATGTGGCTTTTGCTCTGGAAGTTCTTGGCAAGCCAAGAGCGGTAATTGAAGCCCAGGTGCCTGAAGTTTTAAAGCTGGTGGGTTTGGGCGAAAAACTTCATAAGTTCCCTCATGAGCTTTCTGGAGGTGAACAACAAAGAGTATCTTTGGCTCGAGCCATTGTGAACCGTCCTCCGATTATTTTGGCTGATGAGCCAACGGGAAACCTTGACCCGGCAACTTCTCTTGATTTAATGGCTCTTTTTGACCGGATAAATAAACTGGAAACCACGGTAGTAATTGCAACCCACGATAAAGATATGGTTGACGCTATGCGAAAAAGGGTAATAGCGCTGGAAGCTGGGAAGATTATCAGGGATCAAGCCAGAGGGGTCTACGGTTATGAGGGTTAGCTGGTTTTTGGGAGAAGCAATAACTTCCCTCAAACGAAACTGGGAAATCAGCCTGGCAGCAATCTATAATGTAGCTCTTTCTTTGCTAATTGTAGGCGTTTTTTCTCTGGTGGTTTTGACCTTAAATCAGTTTATTACCCGGCTGGAAAATCAGGTTGAGATAGAAGCATTTTTGGTGGACGGAGCAAGTTTCGAAACGGTTCAGACTTTGCAGGACAAAATTATTAGTTGGGCTGAGGTAAAAGATGTAAAGTATATTTCTAAAGAAGAAGCCCTAGAGCGCTTTAAGCAACTTTACAAGGACCAGCCCGATATGTGGAAAAATTTAAGCGGAAACCCTCTTCCCGCCTCTTATCAGATCACCTTAAAAAACCCGAGGGATGTAGAGAAAGTCGCTTCGCGGTTGAGAAAAGAACCGGTGGTGGAAAGCCTTGATTACGGACAGCAAATCGTCAAAAGGCTTTTTTCGGTAACTTCAACTTTGCGGACAGTGGGTTTGATTTTCATTCTTCTGCAGGGTTTTGTTTCGGTTTCTTTAATTGGATTAACCATTCGCCTGGCAATTTATGCTCGAAGAAACGAAGTGGCAATAATGAGGTTGGTAGGAGCTTCAAACTGGTTTATAAGGCTTCCTTTTCTTTTAGAAGGGATGCTTCAGGGGATCATTGGCTCTCTGGTAGCCATCTTTGTCATTTACTTTTTAAAAATCGGCTTTTTTGAGTCGATAACTGAACAGTTGAAGTTTTTAAACATTAGCTTTGCTTCTTCGCTTTTTCTTAAGGTTTCAGTGGGTTTGTTCCTTGGCGGAATGGCTATTGGTGCTTTTGGCAGCACCCTTTCTCTCCGGCGTTATCTCAAGGTTTAAACCGCAAGTTATCTTGAATTAAAAGTCTTCGGATTTTTAAATTTCCTCTTTTGCTTACAAGATTTCTTGAAATTTTCCCCTTGCTTATCATTGCATTTGCATAATGCTCCGGTTTGCTTTATGGTGATAAATGCTACTTTTTGTTTAGGAGGTGTTAGAGTGCCAGTAAAGAAAGGAAACCTGGTGCGGCTCCATTACACCGGGAAGTTTGATAATGGTGAGGAGTTTGACAGCAGCAAAAATGGAGAGCCGATAACTTTTGAGGTTGGCAGTGGGGAAATAATTCCCGGCGTGGATGAAGCGGTGGTGGGAATGGAGGTTGGAGAAACCAAAGAAATTTCTGTTTCACCCGATAAAGCCTATGGTGAACGCCGCGAAGACTTAATCAGGGAGTTTCCTCGCAGTGTTTTAGCTGGAGCGACGGTTGTTGAAGGTCAGCCCATTCAACTTCAAACCGATACTGGCCAGATTGTCTCGGCTATAGTTGAAAAGCTAACCGATGAGACCGTCACTTTTGATTTCAACCATCCTCTGGCTGGAAAAGTTCTCCATTTTGAACTGGAACTGGTTGAGATTATTAAGTAATTTTAGCTTTGCTTCTCCGGTCGGCTATTTTTCAACACCTTTAACTTTCAGAATAAACCTGACTCTTCCTTGAGCACCTTCGGGTTTTCCCAGGAAAGTGTCGTATTTTTCGGCTTCCTTTTCCATCGCTTCCTTTGTTGCCGTTCCCCGTCTCATTTCTTCCAGACCCTCACCCAGTCCTTTTGAAGCCTGGCCTAAAGCATTTTTGACCGTGTTTAAACCAGGAAGGAAATGCCCTTTAAGATAGCCGCCTTCAGCTAAAGCGGTAAGAACATTTTTCAGTTCCAGCATTGAGGCTGGCAGGTCTTCCAGTCTGGATAATTTACTTTCCATACCTGTTAACCCATTTTCCATTTGCTTTAAACCCCGGGAAATTTGACTCAAGCTCTGAAGAGTAAAGGAAAGACCAGGTAAATAATAGCCATTGATTTCTCCACCGTCTTTTAGGGACTTAAGTGAACTTTTTAAACTGGCAAAAGCTTCCGGTATCTGGTTTAAAAGAGCGCCCTGGTTTAAAGTCTGCTCCAATCCGCTAATAAGGCCTTCTAATCCCTGAGAGATCTGCTCCAGATTTGATTTAGTATCATTTAAACCAGGCAAATGACCCTGACCGGGGACATCGCCACCAGAAATCAAAACTTCAATCAAGTTGCTTTGAGACCTCAGACCCTCAATGAGTTCAGTTGAGGTCGTCTCTTCAGCAAAAGAGATTAAGTGGTCATTGGACTCTTTCAAACCCTCTAAGACTTGAATCTGGCTTTCAAGCAAAGTTACCAAGCCGTCAATTCCTTCCTTACTGGTCTGAAGACCCAGAAGAAGTTGCTCGAGACCGGAAGTCAGCTGGGAAAGGTTCTGAAACTGAGCGGTATCAATGTTGTCAATGATTGTTTTGAGCATTGTGAGCTGCCCATTTACCAACTCTACCAGGCCGTCCGTGCCTTCTCTGGTTTTTTTAATGCCTTCAGCTAAAGAAATTAAGCCTCCCGTTGTTTGGGAAAGTTTTTCAAACTGCGAAGTCTCAAACTTGCTGGCTACTCCCTGCAGGAGCTCTTCTTGAGCTGAGGAAAGAAGGCCTAATTTTTCCATTCCCTCTTTCAGTTTTGCAAGCTCTTTTTCCAATTCAATCTCTGGTGTTTCTGGCATTCGGGGTAGAACGGAAACAATCAGAGGATTGGTTTCAATGTTTTCGCCTTCCATTTCAATGGAGGCAGTAGCTTTAGGTTGAGGGAAAAGCATCCAGGTGTACTTCATTGTTTCTCCACTTACCGAAAGCATGCTGTTTTCTGCCTTTATGTTTTTAAACTTAGTGGCCTTTAAATCCAGATTGACAATTACCAGCAGGGGTAGGTATATTTCTTCTTTTGCCTCTTTATAATTTTTTCCATCCGAGCTTAAATAAGAGACCTCCACTTCTTTTTTAATTTTGTTTCGAGCGGAGATTTCAATTTTTAATTGTCCGCTCTTTCCAGCGATTTTTTCCGCAGGGAACTTTTCCCCATTAAGAAAGTAGGAAATGTTCAAATCAATGGGGAGTTCCTTATCTGTTTCGGCGCGATAATAAAAGTCTTTTCTTTTATCAACCTTGATTTTCCAGATTATCTGGTCGTCTTTTATTTCTGGCTCAACTTCGTCTTTTAAAGCTTCTACCTTGCTTACCTTTCCCCGGTCAATTACCTCTGTTAGACCGTTACCCTCAACCCTTAGCCAGTCAACAACTATGGTTTTGGTGGGTTTTCCCTGAGAATTGAGGATGGCGTAGACCGTTTCGTCATCAGTTATCTTTTCAGGTCGGGTGGGGAGGGGGGCTGACTGGAGGGTGGTTGAGAGGAAAATCGAAGCCAGTAAAGCGAAAGCCAGAACCGATTTGAGAGTTTCTTTTAATTTCTTCATTTGATCCTACCTCCTTTGTATTCTTCGGTGGGCCAGTCTATAGAAGTTTTTTCAAAAATTGGCTGACTGATAACTAAAAGGGCTGGCAAGAGAAAAACTACCACTCCAAAGCTGATTAAAGAGCCCCGAGCAATAAGGGTAGCCAGACCCTTTAACATCCCAATACTGCTTAAAACGGCCATTCCGATAGTGGCCGAAAACATAGTTCCCGCGCTTATCATTATTGATTGGGAAGATTCTTCCACTGCTTTTTTCAAAGCTTCAAATCGGTTTTTCCTCTTTTTGATTTCTTCTTCAAATCGCGAGGTGAGCAAAATTGCATAGTCCACGGTGGAACCAAGCTGAATGGCTCCGATGGCCAGAGCGGCAACAAAAGAAACTTTACTTCCGGTAAACGCAGAAACACTTTGATTCAGAAGGATGGCTAACTCAATAGCGCTTACCATCACAACCGGCACGGTGATTGAGCGGAAAGCTACAGCGACGATTAAGAAAATTGCCAGGATAGAGATAAGGTTAACCCTGCCTACATCAGACTGGAAAACTTTTTCCAGATCTTTTAAAAGCACTGCCGAGCCGGTAAGGTAAGTTTTAACCGAGCTTTCTTTAGCTACTTTCTTCAACGACTGGATAACTCGGTCAGATTTTTTATCGGTTCCTGAGTACTTTAAGTCAACTGAACAGTAAGTGTAGCTGTCGGAGAAGAAAGCTTTTTTAGCTTCTTCAGGGATGAATTCCTGAGGTATCAGCGGATCGACGAGCTTGGGGTAACCAAAAGCGGATTTTACTCCTTCTATAGACTCCACTTTTTCCACGGTCTTTTCTAATTTACTCAAAGAAGACGGTTCTTTCATCACCAGAAAAACCGTTTCTTTTTTTCCAAATTTTTTTGCCATCAGGTCTTCAGCCTGACTGGAAGGCAAGTTTTGAGGCATTCCTTCTTTTAAGTTAAAACTTTCTTCTACCTTCAGGTAGCCGTAAAGGGCGGGAATAAATAACAACCCGAAAAGAAGGGCAAGAATTAAGGGGTGCTGAACTATAAACTGAGCGCTCCTTTTAAAACTAGGCAGGTAAGAACGGTGGGCAATTTTCTGAATCAAAGGGTCAAAAACCAGAAGGAGAGAGGGCAAAATGGTGAGAGTACAGATGAGAGTGATGAAAACTCCTCGAGCCAGGGTGAAACCCATATCCTTGCCAAAACCAAGTTGCATTGCCGTGAGAGCCAGAAAACCGGCGACAGTTGTCAGAGAAGCCGATGAAACTGCTTTAAAGGTGGTGACAATGGCTTCCTCCATTGCTTTCTCGTCAGGAAGATTTTCCCTTTCTTCTTCAAATCGATGATAGAGAAAAAGAGCGTAGTCCATAGTTACCGCAAACTGGAGAGAAAAAACGATGGCACTGGTGAGATAAGATAACTCCTGATTAAGGTAGAAGGAGAGACCGAGGTTATAGATTACTCCAGCGCCAATGGTGAGCACAAAGA
>DAIRCJ010000010.1:0-29312 GCA_036796755.1 Candidatus Geothermocultoraceae bacterium
CTATTCCTTGAGAAAGAAGCTCATCCCGCAAATCAGCTGCGTTTAAAAGGTTACCATTATGAGCCACCGCTATTGAGCCCCTTGAACTGGCTACATAATAAGGCTGAGCGTTTTCCCAGACAGGAGAACCAGTGGTGGAATACCTGACATGACCTATAGCCAGAGAGCCTTTTAAGGAAGAGAGATTTTGAGCATTAAATACCTGGTTGACCAGGCCTAAATCTTTGTAGACAATTAAACTCTGACCATCGGCTACGGCAATGCCAGCTGACTCCTGGCCCCGATGTTGAAGGGCAAATAAACCAAAATAAACCATCCGAGCAACATCCTCGTTGGGAGCAAAAACGCCAAATACTCCGCACTCTTCTCGCCAGCCAGAGTTTAGCTTTTTCAAACTTGCCTCTTTTCTAAAAGGTGAGCTTCTAAGCTTTCTTTCCAGACCTTTTCAACCTCAACCAAGGGTAAGTTAATTATATCACCAAAGATGACCGACTTGCCAGTTATGTGGCCTAAAACAAAGCAGTCAACCCCATACTTTGAGGAGAGCAATCGCAAACGAGGAAGGTCTTCCTCGCTTACCGAAACCACGAACCGTGATTGGGTTTCGCTGAAAAGAAACTCAACTGGCGAAAGGCTTTCATCAAGTTCTACTTTGAAACCCCAGCCACCTCTTAAAGCTGATTCAACCAGAGCTATTGCCAGGCCTCCCTCAGAGATATCATGAGCCGAAAGCAAAAAACCTTCCCTGGCTGCTTCTCGAATAAATTCTTGAACTCTTCTTTCCTTTTCCAGGTCAAGAGCGGGTGGCTGGCCTCTAACCTCATTCTGGATAGTCTTTAAGTACTCACTTCCTCCCAGCTCAGGATAAGTCTTGCCCGCTAAAACAATTATGGCTCCTTCCTCGGAAAAACCACCGTCCAGAACCTTATTAACATCTTCCAGCAGTCCAACAGCTCCTATTACCGGAGTTGGATAAATTGCCTTCCCTTCCGTTTCGTTGTAAAAACTCACATTTCCCGATACCACCACCAGACCAAGAACCCGGCAGGCATCAGCAATTCCCTTAACTGCTTCTCTAAACTGCCAGTAAACTTCGGGGTCTTCCGGATTGCCAAAGTTTAAACAATCGGTTATAGCCAGGGGCTTTGCTCCGACAGCCGAAAGGTTGCGAGCTGCCTCTGCCACCGCAATCTGAGCTCCCCGATAGGGATTTAAGTAAGTGTAACGGCCATTGCCATCAGTTGAAATAGCTATGGCTTTATTTGTTCCCTTTATTCTTAAAACTGCCGCATCACCTCCAGGAAGCAAAACTGTGTTTGTCTGAACCATATGGTCATACTGGGTGTAAACCCATTCTTTACTGGCCAGGTTGGGAGAAGAAATGACCTTTAATAAAGTTTCGTTATAATCGGCCGGCTCTTCAAGGCGGTATTCTTTTAGCAACCTATCCTGAAGATAAGACGGAAGGGAAGCTTCGGGTTGGTAAACTGGTGCTTTTTCGGTAAGCAAAGAAACCGGAAGTTCTCCACAAAGCTGACTCCCTTCAAAAACTCGGAGCTTTCCAGAAGAGGTAACTTTTCCGATTGAAGTGGCCTCAACCCCCCAACGCCGGCAAACTTCCTGAACTTGAAGGAACTTTTCTGGCTCAACAACTGCCAACATCCGCTCTTGAGACTCGGATATCATCACTTCAAAAGGAGCCATATTCTCTTCCCTTCGAGGCACTTTTAAAACATCAATGTCGATGCCCACCCTGCCCCGATTAGCCATTTCAGAAGAGGATGAAGTCAGGCCAGCTGCCCCCAAGTCCTGTAAGGCTACCAGAAGACCTTTTTCTGTGAGTTCCAGACAAGCTTCGATTAAAAGTTTCTCGGTAAATGGGTCGCCAACCTGAACCGAAGGACGCCTCTCTTCTGAGGCTTCTGTTAGCTCTTCCGAAGCAAAAGTACAGCCATGAATCCCGTCTCGGCCGGTTTTAGCACCCAGAAGAACCACCAGATTGCCTTCCCCTTGAGCCTTCCCACTTAGCAAACTGTCAGCCGATGCCAGTCCCACGGCCATGACATTAACCAAAGGATTCCCTTCATAAGCCTCATCAAAGTAAACATCCCCTCCAACCGTTGGAACACCAATGCAGTTCCCATAGTGGGCTATTCCGGCTACCACCTGTTCAAAAAGATGCTTGACCCTGTCCGAGTTTAAAGACCCAAAGCGCAAGGGGTCAAGAAGAGCAATCGGGCGAGCCCCCATGGCAAAAATATCCCGAATAATTCCTCCCACACCAGTAGCTGCTCCTTCAAAAGGCTCAATAGCCGAAGGGTGATTGTGGCTTTCCATCTTAAAAGCTACCACCAAGCCATCGCCGATATCCACCACCCCAGCGTTCTCACCTGGCCCCTGAACTACATAAGGAGCCTGGGTAGGGAAAAGTTTAAAAAGGGAGCGAGAGTGTTTATAAGCACAGTGCTCTGACCACATCACCGAGATCATAGAGAGTTCAAGATA
The DNA here is from genome assembly GCA_036796755.1 of Candidatus Geothermocultoraceae bacterium. Classification (GTDB taxonomy): domain Bacteria; phylum Actinomycetota; class Aquicultoria; order SKW223; family CALKMS01; genus CALKMS01. The sequence goes on from DAIRCJ010000010.1 coordinate 2,506, forward strand.
GTTAGGCTCCCGCCCTAATAGGTTGATGACCTTTTGATATTCTTCTTCTTTTAAACCAAGCTCAAGATAAACTCGGGAATTGCTCATTTCCATTATATCTTATCAAAAAGGAGTAAAAAATAACTAACCCCTCCAGCGCCAACTAGCTTTTTTTAAAAGCAAACGGCTGGCTTTCTCGATTTTTCCCTTTTTTTCCTCTGAAGCTTTCGCCCAGCTATCTATTTCCGGAAAGCATCCGCGGTGTTGCCAGGGGAAAATTAATCCATGCCCCAGAGAATCCTGCCTGGCATGAAGAGCATAGCCAAGGAGTTTTGGGCTTTTCCCGATTAGCGAAAGAACAAAACAAAAAGAAGAAAAAAGGCTTGCTCCAGCTAAGGCAAAGTGAGCCCAGGGTTTCCCCCACCACTTTTCATCTAAAACCTCATTAGCCCGGGCTATTTCTCTGGCTACTGACCGGGGGAAGCCTTCCTCCACTGACCACTGAAAGGTCAAATTGTGGTGACAAAAACGGTCCAAATCACACCTTCACCTTTTTTTGCTTTTAAAAGAAAGGGCTGGAAACAAAAGATAAAAAATGGAAAAAAAGAGACCCAGAAAAAGGCTAACAACAATCGTCCAGAAAACAAAGTCATCAGAAACTTTTAACCCTAAAAAACCAAGATAATGAGAGATGCAGCCACCTTTATAAGCAAGTTTAGAGCCAGCTTTCCTCCAGAGGCTTTGTTCGAGAAGGGTTAAGTTACAAGCCCCGAACAAAAGATAGGAAGCCACAATAAACAAAGCCGAAAAAAAATAGGCTTTTCTCAACCAGGGAATTCTTCTTAAAACTCCAAAGATAGCCAGCAAAGACCCACCAAAAACTATCGCCACCAGCAAGGTGTGAAAAAGAAGAACCAGAAAAGCAAGGAGACTATAAACCACTCCTTAATTTATAAGTTTGAAGCGGGTCGGTGTCAACAGTTTTAGTTTGCTCATCAAAACTATCCCGTTAATTAGCGGTAAAGGGCTCTTTTGTCTCCTTTGCGAAAGGTAATTTTTAAACTATCAAGGTGTTCCAGAAAAGAAACAGTAGCTCGCCTTCCCCAGCCCAGAACTTTTTTAGCTTCGATCACCGTTATCTCACCCTTTTTCGTCAAAAACTTAAGCAAACTTTCCTGAGCTTTTTCAAAAGCTCTCCTTTCCATATAAGCGCCGTCTTTGAACTTTAAAATCTTTCCCTCCTTCAAAAGCAAACTCAAAGCTAAACGAAGGTTTTTGAGTTTCTCGCCCTGAAGAGAGAAAACTTCAGCCTCTCGCACTGGCATCCCCGTGGAAAGCTTTTCTAAAATTATCTTTCTTGCTCGGGCTTCCTCAAAGCTTAAAGAGCGCCTTTTCAACCATAACTTGTGTCCTTCCAACTTAAGGCTCTCCCGACTGACTGCTTCTTTCAAAACTGCTTTAAAAACTTTAAAATTAAAGGTAGGAGAAAGTCGGGTATAAAACTCCTCAAGAGAAAAACAAGAAGGAAAGGCCGAGTCTTTCTCCGCTTTTTTTAAAAACTCAAGCACCATCTCCAGCGCCTGATTAAACCTTTCCTCGCTGACAAACAAATCAAAATCAACTGCCTTAATCCTTCCTCTTTCAAGAAAAGGCTCCATTTTCCTTTTCACTTCTTTCTCGGTAAACCCTGTATCCAAAGAAATCTCGGATAATGTTCGGGCAAAAGAGCGAGATAGTGGAGTAAAAACTGATTTTTCTTCCATGGTAGCATACTTATTAAAGGTATCAAAATAAAAGTAGTTTCCTTTTCTTAACTTAACTGACTTCGTATCAATAACCAACCCCCCGCCGGCTGTCGCGGGAGGGGTGAGAAACCTGATGATTAGCGGGTCGCCAAAGAAAGGAATTAAAGGAGATTCCAGTCTCAGCTGAACAAAAGCCTTCTCGCCAGGATTTAAAACTTCCTTTTGCCAGAAAACAACCTTGCCTATCGCTTCGGTTGAATAATGATAAACATAAACTTTTTCTCGGCTATGAAGAGGGCGAGGAGCGCTTTTAAATACCATTATTTCTGCATTCATCAGGCGGGAAGGAAAAAGAGTTCCCGGTTTGCCTAAAACCATTCCTCTTTTTAAATTAGCCTTGGTAGCCAGGTTAAGCCCGGCTCTTTCTCCTTCTCTAACGGAATTGACTTCTCTTCGGTGGCGCTCCATCTTTCTGACCACAGCAATTTCCCCACCGGGGAAAACTTCAAGTTTTTCCCCTTTCTCCAAACTGCCGGAAGTGACCAGCCCCGTCACTACTTTACCCTCCCCTTTAAGAATAAAGCTTCTATCAATAAAGTAACGAAAAAAGCGTTCCTCTGAATTTCGCGTAAGATTTAAAGCCAGTTTTCCTAGCTCCCTTTTCACTTCTTCTATCCCTGCCTTATTAAAGAGGGAAAATTCGATTACAGGCTGGCCCTCCAGAAAAGAACTTTCCACTAAATCAGCAATCTCTTTTCTAGCCAGCTGAATGGTTTCCTCGTCCACAAGGTCGCATTTGGTTAAAACTATCAGGCCGCTTTGAACCCCCAGGGCTTTTAAAACTTCAAAGTGTTCAATAGTTTGAGGCATTAGGCCATCGTTTGCAGCCACCACCAAAAGGGCTAAATCCGGCCCAAAAAGGGAACGAAGAGCATTAGGAAAGTAGTTCTTATGGCCCGGGATGTCTACAAAGTCAAAAGAAAAATCGGAAGTTTCAAGATAGGCAAAACCTGGCTCGATAGATAATCCCCTTTTTTTCTCTTCCGGCAGGCGATCGGTATCAATCCCGGTAAGAGCCTTTACCAGGCTGGTTTTGCCATGATCCACATGACCAGCTACTGCCACAATGACATTTTTTCTCATCGCCACCTGGAGGGAGAGGGGGGAATCGAACCTCCTCCTTGCTTTTTAGGCAAGGCCAATGGGTTTGCAGCCCACGGGGTGCCCAGCACCACCTCTCCCATAAAAAATTTTAATAGCAATAATAAAATTTTTCAATAAAAACACAGATTGGTTGAGAACCTTGAGAGGCAAAGCAGCCTTTTAAAAAGAAAATAAACCTATTTGAACCAGAAAACGAGACCAACAAAAAATTTATTTACCTGGCCGCGTTTTTTACTTTTCAGATTTTATTTTTCTATCTTTACAGCAACTGATTTAAGCTGGGGAATTTCGGATTTCTCGTCCAGCTCATCGCTGGTCAAAAAGTTTACCGGTAGTTTTGAGGAGTGAAAGGTAGCAAATAAAATACCGGGCGGCACTGAAGAAGATAGTTTAACTTCCGCTTCGAGCTTCCCGTAACGGCTGAAAACCTTAATTCTTTCACCGTCGGAAATGCCCAGTTCTTTAGCGTCTTCCGGATTAATAAGCAGGAGCTCCGAGCGGCTTATTGATTTTAAATGAGTTTTGCCAGTCATTGTTGAAGTATGAAAGTGGTGAAGCATTCTTCCGGTAATCAAAACAAAAGGATAGTCTCTGTCAGGACCCTCCGCCGGAGGAAGGTAAGCCGCGGGGGTGAATAAACCCTTGCCCCGAGCAAATTCTTTCTGGTGGAGCCTTTCAGTTCCCGGATGGTCTAAGGAGGGGCAGGGCCACTGAAGGCCAAATCCCCCAAGGCGAAAATACTTAATCCCCTGGTATTGAGGAACCAATTGATTAATTTCATCCATAATTTCTTCAGGGCTCTGAAAGTCAAAACCAGAAGCACCCATTTTTTTTGCAAGTTCAACAATTATTCTCCAGTCTTCCTTAGCTTTTCCAGGAGGGTTTAGGGCTTTGTTCACCTTCAGCACTCGCCTTTCGGTGTTGGTGAAGGTGCCTTCTTTTTCAGCAAAAGAAGCCGCGGGAAGAACAACATCGGCCATTTCAGCAGTTTCTGTGAGAAAAATATCCTGAACAACCAGAAAATCCAGATTTTTTAGAGCCTCCCGAACATGCTCCAGTCGGGGGTCAGTGAGAAGGGGGTTTTCGCCCATTATAAACATGGCCTTGATTTTTCCCTCGGTGGCAGCTTGCATCATCTTAACCACTGATAAACCAGGCTTATCAGGAAGAGCAACGCCCCAAGCTTTTTCGAAAACCTTCCTTTTCTCGCTAAAAACTTTCACATAACCAGGCAAAAAATCAGGGAGAGCTCCCATATCGCAGGCTCCCTGAACATTATTCTGCCCCCTTAAAGGTGAAAGGCCGCTTCCCGGTTTGCCAACATTCCCGGTAAGCATAGCCAGATTAGCCAGGGAAAGAACATTGTCAGTTCCTCTGAGCTGTTGAGTTATACCCATAGCATAGGCAACAATTCCTTTTTTAGCTTTTCCAAATGTTTTTGCCGCTTGAATCAGAACCTCTTTCTTCACTCCAGTGATTTCCGCCACTTTTTGCGGCGGGTATTCCTCAAGTAGCTTCACATAATCATCAAAACCTTCGGTCCTTTCTTCGACAAACTTGCGGTCGTAAAGGTTCTCTTTGTAGATAATATGAGCAAGACCATTGATAAGGGCGATGTCGGTTCCCGGCTTAAATCTTAACCAGATGTCAGCGTACTCAGTAAGCTTAATCTTTCTCGGGTCGGCAACAATCAAAGCAGCACCCTCTCTCTTTGCCTTTTTTATTGCCAGTGCGGCAATGGGATGATTCTCAGAGGTATTTGACCCGATAACCAAAAGGGCCTCGGCAAGGACAAAATCCGCAAAGGAGTTGGTCATAGCTCCGCTGCCAAAAGCCGTGGCAAGACCTGCCACCGTGGGAGCGTGTCAGAGACGAGCGCAGTGGTCAATATTGTTAGTACCAAATGCGGCTCGAGCCAGCTTCTGAAAGAGGTAGTTTTCCTCGTTAGTACACTTAGCCGAAGCTAAGAAACCCAGGGAATCCGAACCGTGTTTTTTTCTCACTTCCCCGAGTTTTTTGCTAATAAGGTTAAGTGCCTCTTCCCAGCTAACTTCAACAAACTTTCCTCCCTTTTTGACCAGAGGGGTTTTGAGCCTGTCAGGACTGTTAACAAATTCCCAGCCAAACCTTCCTTTACCACACAGATTGCCGCGATTGTGAGTTTCATACGAACTTTTGACACCGACGACTTGATTGTTTTTAACCTTTAAAAATATCTGACATCCGCAACCACAATATGGGCAAGTAGTCTGAACTTCTCTAACTTCCCAGCTTCTCGCTTTTCCTATTTCAATGCGAGAAAGAATGGCACCTGTAGGGCAGGTAGAAATACACTGACCACAAAATTCGCAGTTATCAAGGGAAAGAGGCTCATCAAAAGCGGTAGCCACAATGGTTTTAAATCCCCGATTGGCAAAAGTATAGGCGTTAACCCCTTGAACCTCCGAGCAAATTCGAACACAGCGACCACACAAAACACATTTTTCACGGTCGCGATAAACCAGAGGATTATGGTCTTCTAAGGGAAAATCTGGTTTTTCACCAGCAAAGCTGGTTTTGCGAACACCGTATTGATAAGCGAGGTCTTGAAGGGTGCAGTTCCCGCAGGCTTCACAGGTTAAACAATCCTCAGGATGAGTAGAAAGTAAAAGGTCGATTAAGGTCCGCCGAATTTCATAAAGAGTAACCGACTCGGTTATGACTTCCATTCCCTCTTTAGCCGGGGTGGCACAAGCCGGTTGAAGTTTGCGCTCGCCTTTAACTTCTACCAGACAAAGCCGGCAGGCTCCGTAAGGCTCAAGGCGGGGGTCACTGCAAAGATGGGGAATGTAAACCCCGTTTTCTTCGGCTACCTCAAGTAAACTCTTTCCTTCCAGGGCTTCAATAACCTGGTCGTTCAGCTTTAATTTAACTTTTTTCATTAAATTTTTTTGCCCCCACCTTTCTTAGCCCGAGCTCCCAGTTCAACCAGGATACAATCAATATAGTGATCAACAAAAGCCGCCAAATCCGAGACTGAAAGAATACCTACCAGTTTTCGCTCCTCTACCACCGGAAGGTATCTAATCTCCAGTTCCTCTAGGATTTTGGCGGCTTTTGAAAGTTTCATTTCCGGGCTGACCGAGATGACATTTTCCTCCATAAACTCTTTCACCTTAACCTTATTAGCCGGACGGGAGGTTAGTCCTAAATAAAGCCCTAACATTCGGTCGGTAATAATACCGACCACCCCCTCTTTTTCATCGGTTACCAGAAGTGAGCTCACCTTTTCCTCAGCCATCTTTTTGGCGGCCTTTTGAGCACTCTCTTCAAGCCTTATAGTTGCTGGGTTGGTGGTCATCACATCTCTAACTTTCATCTTAACCTCCCCCTTTAAACTCAAACCTTGTAGATAGCGTCAAAGGGACAGTTTAAAAGACAAAGCCCGCACTTAACACACTTTTCAATATCTATTCGGTGAGGCTTCCTTTTTTCGCCGCTGATAGCCCCAACCACACAATGCTTTAAACATATTCCACAACCAGTACAGATTTTTTCATTAATAACAAAAGTTGTAAGCTCAGTGCAAACACCAGCCGGGCACCTTTTTTCCCGGGAATGAGACTGATATTCCTCAAGAAAATACTTTAAAGTGGTTAAGACGGGGTTGGGAGCGGTCTGACCTAGACCACAGAGAGAAGCTACTTTTACTACTTGTGCCAGTTCTTCTAAGCGAGGAATAGCTTCTTCGTCAAGCTTGCCTCGGGTTAAGCGCTCCAACATTTCCAGCATTCTTTTGGAGCCAACCCGGCAGGGAACACATTTTCCACAAGACTCGCTTTGGATAAAACTAAGAAAATAGCGAGCCAAGTCAACCATGCAGGAGGTCTCATCAAGAACGATCATTCCGCCTGAACCCATAATTGCTCCAGTCTCAGTCAAAGCTTTGTACTCCACAGGCGTCTCCAAAAGCTCCTCAGGCAAACAACCACCGGAAGGACCCCCTATTTGCACCGCTTTAAATTTCTTTTCTTCTTTTATCCCCCCACCGATATCAAAAATTATTTCTCTCAAAGAAGTGCCCATTGGCACTTCCACCAGCCCAGTTTTTTTGACCCGACCGGCTAAAGCAAAAACCTTTGTTCCCTTGCTATCTGAAGTGCCCAGAGAAGCAAACTTCCCGGCTCCGTTCACCAGAATCCAGGGAACATTGGCCAGGGTTTCAACATTGTTTATGCAGGTTGGTTTTTGCCAGAGACCCTGGCTGGCGGGAAAAGGCGGCCGGAGGCGAGGCATTCCTCTTTTCCCCTCAATTGAAGCAATCAAAGCGGTTTCTTCGCCGCAAACAAAAGCTCCAGCTCCCTCTTTTATCTTTATTTTGAAAGAAAAACCCTTTCCCAGAATGTTTTCTCCCAGAAAACCTTCTTCCTCCGCTTGATTAAGTGCTTCTCTCAATCTCTCAACTGCCAGAGGATACTCGGCTCGAACATAAATATAGCCTTCGGAGGCTCCGATAGTGTAAGCTGCAATTATCATCCCTTCAATTACACTATGAGGGTCACCTTCCAAAACACTTCTATCCATAAAGGCGCCAGGGTCGCCTTCGTCAGCATTACAAACAATATATTTAGGCTCCCCTTTCGCTTCTTTAGTTAGTCTCCATTTCAGCCCCGTAGGAAAACCAGCTCCTCCCCGCCCCCTCAAACCCGATTTCTCTATCTCCTCCAACACTTGTTCAGGCTTAAGCTCAAGAGCCTTTTTTAAACCCTCATAACCACCCCGGGCAAGATAATCTTTGATGTCTTCCGGATCAATAAAACCTGCGTTTCTGAGAACAATTCGCGTCTGACGAGAAAGGAAATCGTCATAGTACTTTTTGCCGTCGTAAATAAGTTTCTCTTCAGGAAAATCCCCTCTTTTTAAGCTTTTCCAGAGGTTTTTTAACTCGGTCAAGGATAAGTCGCCCAGAATCACCTGACCAAAAGAACCTTCAAAATTCACAATTGGCTCCCGGTAACAAGCCCCTATGCAGCCGGCTTTACCCACCTCAAAACCTTCTTCTTCCCCTAACATTTGAAGCTCCTGAAAGACTTCTAAGGAGCCAGCAGCTATGCCGCAGGTACCCAGGCCAACTTTAACTTTTTTTAGCTTAACCTTTCCCAAAAAAACTCCTTTTTACTCAAACCTCGAGGAAAGAATCACTATAAAGGACCTCGTTTCTTAAAACCGAAGCTGTTTTTAGAGTCTTCATCAGTTCCCCGTCTAAAGGATTGCAAATAGCAGCATCAAGACCGCATGCCATTAACATTGCCAGGAAAACCCGGTCCAGCCATTCTTTTACTCTGGGAGAAGCGGAGTTGGAAACATTGGAAAGACCAACTACTGTCCTTGGGGCCGGGTCAGCCAGCTGTTTAAACATTCTGAGGGACTCAAAAACTTCCAGAGCATCTTTTTGGGCTACAGCTATGGGTAAAATTAAAGGGTCAAGGTAAAGGTCCTCGTTTGGCACGCCGTATTCCATAGCTTTAGTCATTATCTCCGCTGCCACGGCCACCCTTTCGTTAGCATCTCTGGGTATCCCCTCACTGGAAAGGCAGAGCCCTATTATCTTTGCCCGATACTTACCAGCCAGACTCATCATCTTTTCCAGCCTTTCGGGTTCTCCAGAGGCAGAATTAATAAAAGCTTTTCCTTTATGCACCTTCAAACCCGCCTCCATAGCTTCAGCATTGGTAGTATCCAGACAAAGCGGAACATCAATTTCCTTCTGAATAGTCGTAACTAACCATTCCATAAGCTCCGCTCCGCCTTTAGTAGCCGGCCCGATGTTTAAATCAAGATAATTAGCCCCGGCTTTTACTTGAGCTCTGGCCATTTCTAAAATGGGCTCCGGGTCTCTGGCATTCATTGCCTCCCCTAATTTTTTGGACATTACATTGATTTTCTCGCCAATAACAATCATTTTTTACCTCCTTTTAATTGTTTTATAATTTTTCTCGCTCGGGAAACAGTCATTTTCGCTTGAACCCCCAGCTCATTGACGACCATAACTGGAGCTAAGCTACAACAACCAAGGCAATTAACATACTCCAGAGTAAAAAGCTTATCTTTAGTAGTCTCCCCTTTTTCTATACCCAGCTCCTGCTTAATAGACTCAGCAATTCTCTCGGCACCCTGAACATGGCAGGCTGTTCCCTGGCAAACATGGATTAAATAGCGACCGCGAGGATGAAGGGAAAACTGAGAATAAAAGGTGGCTATTCCGTAAAGGCGGCTCAAAGGAATCCCTTTTTCTTTAGAAATTTGATTTAAAGCCTCCCGAGATAAAAACCCATTTTCCCGCTGAAGAGCTAAAAGAAGAGTAATTAACTCCCCTTTGTCTTTAAATTTTTCAATTAACTGTTGAACTTTCCGATTTTTTCTTAAATTAACTTTGTTCTTTTTCAACCTTACCCCCCTTCAGAAAACCTTTGAATTTTAAAAAAGGAAGGGGGTCAACCAGGTGCTTTGAAAGGCCAAGTTCACGAGGTTCAAGACCGAAACTCAAACCCAGAGCCTGGGTAAGATAGATAACGGGAATCTTATCTTCCCCTTCGGGCTGACGGCTATCCAGGTTGAGGTGGCAAAGGGGACAGACCACAATAATAGCCTCTGCTCCTACTTCCTTGGCTTCTCTAACTATTTTCCCTACCAGATCGGCAACGGCCTGGCTTTTAGTTAAAGAAAGGCTCGCCCCGCAACAATCAGTTTTATAAGACCAGTCAAGAGGCTCAGCTCCAAGCTCTTCCATAATCATTTCCATCTCTAAAGGGTACTCAGGATGGGGCCAGTTGGTCACTTCTGGTGGACGAGATATCAGACAGCCATAATAGCAAGCCACTTTAATCCCATCCCAGCTCTTCACCACTTTTTCTTTTATTTTCTCTATCCCTACAACCTTCAAAAGAAAATCAAGGAGGTGATAAACTTCAAATTCCTCTTTTAGACTAAATTCCAGTTCTTTTTCCACCTGCTCCTTTAACTCAGAGCTCCTTTTAACTTCAAAAAGAGCCGTTTTCAAACGGGAATAGCAAGCAGCGCAGGGCGCAAAAACCCCTTTAAACCCATTTTCCTGAAAAAGCTTGATATTCTTCATAGGGAAAAGGGTTGCAAGATAAGGTGAGGTCTGATGTAAAGGAGTGCTTCCGCAACAGACCCAGCCCCGCGGTTCCTTTAACCCCCAACCAGCCTTTTTAAAGACTGCTTTCAAAGAGCGGTCGAACTCTTCCCCGGTGGAACGAAGAGAACAACCTGCATAGTAAGCTATTTTTTCTTCGTTCTTTTCTAACTTAACTTCCGGGTTTTCTGCCTTTTCGGGAAAAAGCTTAAACTTACCCTTTTGAAGAAGCTTAAAGCCAATCCCCATTTCCCTGAAAGGCTGAAGAAGGGCTATATTGAGTTTCAAAGCCAAACCAAGCTCATAAAGCCGGCCTCGCTTCTCTAAATCAGCCAGAGCTAACTTATTAAACAGATAAACTGCCTTTTCCTTGGGCTTAACCCCTCTTTCCATGGCCTTTATTCTCAAGAAGTCAATAACTCCAGAAACATTAATACCTTGAGGACAGCGAGTGTTGCAAGTTTGGCAAGAACTACACAACCAAATACTCGCACAGGAAAGCAGCTTTTCATCCTGGCCAAACTGAAGTAAACGCATTAGCTGGTGAGGCAAAAAATCATAATAATCGGTTAAAGGGCAGCCGCTACTGCATTTTCCACAGAGATAGCAGGAAAAAACATTTTCTCCCTTAGAAATTAAATCCCGAGCTAAATCCGCCTCTTTTAGCTTAAGTGAAATCAACTTTTTTCTCCTCCCGGCCGAGGGTAAAGCCCGGCTCCTTTTACAATTTTAGGTACGACTTCTTCCCACTCAATTGCCATAATGTGAACTCCTTTCACCCCTTTAATTTCCCTTAAGGACTTGATAATATCAATACAAAGACTAATGCCTTCTTCTTTTGGATTGGAAGCTTTTTCCATCCTCTCCACAATTTCCTGAGGCACATCCATTCCCGGAACCCTGTTTTTCATATACTTAGCCATCCCGACAGATTTGATAGGGGCAACTCCAGCCAGAATCGAAACTTTTTCGGTAAGACCTTCTCTCTGGCAAAGTTCCATCCAGCGAGCAAATTTTTCCACATTGTAAACGATCTGAGTTTGAATGAATTCGGCTCCGGCGGCCACTTTCTTAGCCAGCCGCCTTACCCTCAACTCCAGGGAGCCGGAAAAGGGGTTCTCCACCGCTCCAATAAAAAAACGCGGCTCTACCTCCATCTCTTCACCGTTCAAAAAAACCTTCTTTTCTTTCATCATTTTCACCATTTGAACCAGTTGAACCGAGTCAAGGTCAAAAACAGCTTTAGCTTCCGGGTGATTGCCAAACTTCGGATGGTCCCCGGTTAACAAAAGAATGTTTCTAACTCCCAAAGCCCAGGCTCCTAAAAGGTCGCTTTGAAGAGCAATTCGATTGCGATCTCGACAAGTCATCTGGGCAATTGGCTCAAGACCCAAACTAACCAAGATAGCAGCCGAAGCTATACTGGAAAGTCTTACCACCGCTGTCTGACAATCAGTAATGTTAATAGCGTCGGCGTAATCCCGCAAAATCCCGGCTTTCTCCTCGATAACCCTTCGGTCAGCGCTCTTGGGTGGCCCAAGCTCAGCCGTAACCGCAAACTCTCCCCGATTTAAAAGGCTCTCCAACCTACTCATTTTCCTCTCCCAGCAAAAGGTCATCTCTTATAAGCTTTCCCGGAAGGTTCTTTTTTGACCAGTCCTTAGGCTTTCTTACCTCGTCAAGCAAAGAAAGCTCCCCCTGCTTTTCCAGCCGCTGGTAAATAAGCTGCCAAGCACAGGGAGTATCCGGTGAAACTTCACAACACCCTTCTTGTGAACCTCCACAGGGTCCATTTAAAAGTCCCTTGGCACAGCGGGTTATCGGGCAAATGCCAGCGGTTAAATGGAGAAGGCAATCAGTGCAAGCAGCACAGCGCTCTCCCCAGAGCCCCATTTTCTCTGTCAAACCAAGAAAAAGGGTGTTTACCCCGGGGGCTACTCTCTTATCCGCAAACATTTCAGCTGCTCCCTGAACACCGATTCCGCAAGCCAGAGAGACTGTTACTTCCGCCCATTCAACCTCTTCTCGAGCTTTTTCCAGAAACTCCCAATCACATTGGCGTAAAACGGTAAGCTCTTTTATCTCCTTTTTTTCTCCTTTTAAAGCGGCTTTCATCCTTAACTCTGAAGCCAACAAGCCAACTTCTTTTTCTCCCCCCGCAAAACAGATAGTGACACAAGTTCCGCAACCCAAAATCAAAACCCTGTTATAAGGAGAGATTATTTCTTCTATTTCTTCAATTGGTTTTCTCTCCGCTATTATCACCTGCTTTCACCTCCCTTAACCCCCTCAAGTCTGGCTTTTTTCAAAGGACTGGGTCCAAGTCTTCGAGCTCGCTCCGCCATTTCCTCAGCAACCTGAGCAAAGCGTTCACCCATTGCTGCCGACATAAAATAAAGTTCCAGCCGCTCCTCTTCTATTCCCACCTCTCTCAGTAACTCCCTGGCTCTCTTCACCCTTCTTTTGGCCTGATAATTACCTTTCAAATAATGACAGGTGCCTTCCAAGCAACCAGCTACAAAAACCGCATCAGCTCCCTCTTCAAAAGCTTTGAGGAGGAAAAGGGGGTCAATTCTTCCGCTGCAGGGAACTCGGATAGACTTAACATTCGGCGGGTATCTCAATCGATTCGAACCCGCAAGGTCAGCAGCAGCGTAAGCACAGTAATGACAGGTGAAAGCAACAACCTCTGGCTCTTCTTGCCCCTCCAGTGAAGCCTCTGTCTCCGCTAAAATCTGACTATCTTCAAAATGAGCCAGAGAGATTGCTTTAGCCGGGCATTCGCCAGCACAACTGCCACAGCCCTGGCATTTGGCTGCCACTATTTCAGCCACTCCCTGAGAATTTATAAAAGGAGCTTCGTAAGGACAAACTCGAAGACAGGTTAAACAAGCAACACACTTTGAAGAATCTACCCTAGCTACCACCCCACCAACTTCCAGGTAGTCCTGGGAAAGTATAGTTGCCGCCCGAGCAGAAGCAGCCAGAGATTGAGCAATTGTTTCTTCCAAGTGCTTAGGATAGTGGGCCAGTCCAGCCAGGAAAATCCCTTCGGAAGCAAAATCCACCGGGCGGAGCTTGGGATGAGCCTCAAGAAAGAAACCTTCACGAGAAAGGGGAACTTTAAACACCCTTGATAATTCTTTTGCCCAGGGAGAAGAAACTATGGGCGTGCTTAAAACAAGAAGGTCCGGCCAGAGATTAATTTTTTCGCCCAGATTTTTTTCCTCAACCTCAACCCGCAAACCTTTTTCATCTTTAAGAACTTCGAACTCACCAGGGTTGGCGCGGAGAAAAATAATTCCCTTTTCCCTGGCTTGATTATAATACTTCTCTTTAAAACCATAAGTTTGCATATCCCGATAAATAATGAATATCTCCATTTCCGGAAACTTCTCTTTTAACCAAAGTGCATTTTTAACCCCAACTGAACAGCAGATTCGGCTACAATAGCCAACCTTCTCCCTTTCTACGCACTGAATCATCACTAAAGCCTTTATCTCCCTCAGGCTCTCATCAGAACTTTTTATAGCTTTCTCTAAGTCCCCTTGAGTTATAACTCTTTTGTCCTCTCCTAAAAAATAAGATTCGGGGCGAGATTCTTCCCCCCCTGTAGCCAGAATAACCAGCCCATGATTTATCCTTTTTTCTTCTTTTCCCTGCTTAAAGCTTGTTTGAAAACTGCCAACTGTTCCTTCAACCTTTTCCACCTTTACTTCTTTAAAAACTTCAATTAAAGGATGGCTTTCCACTCTTTCTACCAAACCTTTTAAAAAAGGCTCAACTGGCTTGCCTTCTAAAGTATAAGCCAAATTATTCAGGTTTCCCCCAAGTTTATCTTCCTTTTCCAGTAAATAAACTTTAAATCCTTGATTGGCCAGGGAAAGGGCAGAAGTCATTCCCGCTAATCCTCCTCCAACAACTAAAACATCGTGGTTGAAAGGGATAAGTTGTTGGCTTAAGGGTTTTAAATTAGCCGCCCGGGCTACAGCCATTCTCACCAAGCCTTCAGCTTTCTTTGTCGCCTCTTCACCCTGATGAACCCAGGAACACTGATTGCGAATGTTAGCCATGTTAAAAAGATAAGGATTTAGCCCAACTTCAGCCAGGGTTTCCCGAAAAAGGGGTTCATGAGTTAAAGGCGTACAAGCGGAAACAACTACCCGATTCAATCTTTTCTCCTTAATTCTTTCCTTGATCAAACGGCGTGAGTCTTCAGAGCAGGCATAAACTAAGTCTTCTGACCATACCACCCCCGGAAGATTCCGAGCATAATCTCTAACTCTTTCTACATCAACCACCCCAGCAATGTTGGAACCACAATGGCAAACAAAAACACCAATCCGTGGTTCACCATTTGAGCCCGAAAACTCAACAAGGGAAACTGGCCGCTTCTGATACCCTAAGACTTCAATGACTTTAGCTGCTGCCGCGCTGGCCTCAACAACCGTATCGGGAATGTCTTTAGGTGAAAGAGCGGTGCCGCAAGCAAACACTCCTTTTCGGCTGGTAACCACCGGGTCGAAAACTGAAGTCTTAACAAAGCCATATTCATTAATCTCTAAACCCAGGCGAGAAAAAAGTCTTCTGCTGGCTTCAGAAGTCACCATCCCAACCGAAAGCACAACCAGCTCGAATAACTCTTCTCTAACTTTCCCTTGAGAATCAACATAGCGAAGGCTAAGTTCCTTAGTGGAAGGCACTTCTTTAATTGATGAGGGTCGAGAGTAAACATACTTTATTCCATACTTTTCTTCTGCTTTCCGACAGTATTCATCAAAGCCCTTTCCGTAAGAACGGCGGTCCATTTGGAAAATGGTGCATTTAACCTCCGGCAAATGTTCCTTTGCCAGTATGGCTTCCTTGGTCGCATAAAGGCAGCAAACAGAAGAGCAGTAAGGCCTTTCTAAATCTCTCGAGCCAATGCACTGAAGAAAGGCAATTCTTTCTGGTTCTTTTTCTTCAGAAAGCCGTCTCAAATGTCCCCTGAAGGGGCCGGACGCTGAAAGCATCCTCTCAAACTCAATGCTTTTTAAAACATTTTTATACCGTCCGTAACCAAACTCTTCGCTCAAAAGAGGGTCGTATAAATCAGCCCCACTGGCAACAATAATCGCTCCTACCTCGTAGTCAACCATCCTGTCTTCCATCTCCAAATTAATTGCCTGAGCTTCGCATTTTTTTAGACAAGCTTTACATTGGCGGCAAAACTCCCTATCAATTGCAAAAGCCAGAGGTATAGCCTGAGGATATTTGTTGTAAATTGCTTTACGAAAAGAAAGCCCTTCATTAAACTCGTCTTTTAACTTAACCGGGCAAACCCGAGCACAACTACCACAACCAGTGCATTTTTCCATATCCACCAGCCGTGCTCTCTCTTCCAAAGTAACCTTGAAAGAAGGAAACTCACCCTGAACTTCTTTTACTTCAGCCAGGGTTATTATCTTAATACCCTGATGGCGGGCAACTTCAATGAGTTTGGGAGAAAGTATGCACATAGCGCAGTCATTGGTCGGAAAAGTTTTGTCCAGCTGAGCCATCCGCCCCCCAATCGCTGCTGAACTTTCGACTAAATAAACAAAAAGCCCTGCCTGGGCAAGGTCAAGAGAAGCTTGAATGCCAGCAATTCCCCCTCCAATAACCATTACGCTTTTGCCAGCCGGATAAAACATTTGCCCTTAAGCCTGCCAGGTTTTTAAAAAGGCTGGTATTTCCGAAGCCTCCCGCGGTCCAACAATAACTTCATAGCCAGGCAATTCATCTTCCAGGGCCCCTTTTAATTGAGCTACATAGCCAGGAATAACAATTTTTTTATGAGACACTAAATCAATCATTCCCTGCTTGCGAACAAACTGAGCGATTATCTCCTGATTAAATTTTCCGGCCGACCAGGCTGTCAGAACTGATAAACCTTCGGTATTAACCACCCCAAGCCAGGCTGGAACTTTACTGGCTTCCACTTCGGAGGAAACAATAAAGTAAGTCAGGGAAAAGTTAGTGGTGATCAAAACCGGTGAAGATTTATCCGCCTGACCAATCCGGTAAAACTTTTCTTCTACCTGTAAGGGTCTCTGGGGGTCAGTGTAGATATTCTGTCTCAAGACAAAGAGAGGAAGGGCTTTCCAGGGTTCTAAACTGGAAAGAACAACTATCCCTCCGTATTTTACAATGTAGACCGCGGCTCTTATCAGTTCCTTAAATCCATCGGCCTGGGAATCAAAAGCGAAAGTCAGGACAGGATAACCCAGCGACCTTATTTTCTTCTCTATTGCTGCTCGTCTGATTAAAACCAGGTTCTTAAAGTTCTCGGCTAAACTACTAGCTTCAATCTCAATCACCATATCTTTAAAACCAGTAGACTTTATCTTCTCGGTTAAATCAGCCACTTCATCAAGCGTCTTTCCTTTGACCACTAAAGGAAGGTTGTTTTCTCGGGCTAAAGCAGCCATTTTTTCATAGTTTTGGGAAGTGGCTGCTGAAAGAAGGGGCTTTTTGTCTTTTAAATCAGCAACAACTTTTTCCAGGATTTCCGTCGGAGCCATAAGGATTAAGGGGGAGTTCAGAGGCAAGACCTTGCTAATTAAGCCTTTAAAACTTTCTAAATCTCCTTTTTTGGCTTCCAGAGCCAACAAGTTAGCTTCAAGGGTCTGGCCCACCCTCTGGTAACGAGAATTTTGAAACTCTTCTAACTTTTTATCTACCTCTTCTGAACTCATTTCATCAGAAAGATAAAGAGCAATTAAAGTTGGGTTGAAGAAAGTCTTTTCGTGGCGATACATAACAACTTCGCCACCGATTTTTACCTTCTTTTCCCCGCTACCAATCTCCACTGTTCGCACCGGAGGAGCTGCTGCTTCAGAAAGCTCCGCTTTTACCTCATCGGTAACATAGGGACAGGAATCAATTTCTGCCTGACCAGCTGCTAACTTCATAGCAAAAGCCAGACAGGTGGGAACTCCGCACTCCCCGCAGTTTTTCTTAGGTAAAAGTTTGAAAATTTCTAAACCGGTTAGCGCCATCAAACCTCCTTTACAAAACCGACTCCAGGGTTAAGACAGGGTGACCTTTTTCCTGTAAAAAGTTCAAGACTTCTTCTTCGGTGGTTCCCACTGTCTCGTCAGCAATCATATCCACCAGATCCGGATAGC
Organism: Candidatus Geothermocultoraceae bacterium; assembly: GCA_036796755.1. Taxonomy (GTDB): domain Bacteria; phylum Actinomycetota; class Aquicultoria; order SKW223; family CALKMS01; genus CALKMS01. Next base: position 19,677 of record DAIRCJ010000010.1, read on the forward strand.
CTAACTCCTCCGCTCTCCTTTGAAGAGCTGGCCTCAACTCTTCCTTTAAATCTTTGGGCATCCAGACCAAACGCAAAAGGCCCCCATCAGCCGAGATAAACTTCCGGCTGGGAAGATAGGCTTTCCCTACACCCATAAAGCCGGGAGTTTGCTGACCTCCGCCCACCATTCCAGCCAAAGTGGAAAAGGTCATCCCTACCGGTGTCATCCCGGGGTAACCTCTCTGAACAGCCATTATCCCATTGCACATAGGCAAAATGGCTAATATAACTTCAAAGCAGCCGCAACAGGTCATCGGGTCATGAATCATTGAATAAAGGGAAACTTGCTCGATCTTCCCGTGAGAGCTCCGCTTTACAAACTCGTTAACTCCTTCCCAAACTCCCTTTTCTTCGTCAAGTAAAGCACCCTTCTCGATTGGTTGATTGCCCCCGGTTGGCTCCATCTCATAGTGAGCCTGAGCATCAAGCCAGGTATAAGCTCCGCAAAGACCTATCCGCTCCGGAGAAATCACGCAAACATGAGAAGGAGCAAAAGACTGGCAAAGGGTACAGCTGTAGAAAAGGTCAACAGCAGAATCAGTTAAAGCTTTCATCCGCTCATCGCGCTCATGATAAATCTTTCGAGCTTCTTCCATTAAAGCTTTGACTTTTTCTTCCTCCGAATAAATCTCCACTTCCACCTTGTCTACTACCCTTCCGTATTCAGCGTGGAGACTGGCCCGAATAGCTTCCCCCAAATGTTTCAGACGAAAGCCCTTTTCAAAAGCTTCTCTGCTTATTCTAATCCAGTTAACATCGCGCTGACCAATGTGCATCACTCCGGAGGCATGGTTAACAAAGCGGTGGATTTGCCTTTCTAACACCGACTCAAACTCTTTTTTCATTTTAGAACCAGCCACTTTGACCACAATTCCCAGAGGAAGCTTCCCACCTTCAGGCGGCAAACTATCTAAATCAGGTCCATAAACTTCTATCTTACCGTCCTCGACTTCTTCAAAAGGCTTCATCAAGAGAAGTTCAAAAGAAGGAGTGCGAGTTCCACCAAACTCAGCAAACAGGTTTTCTTTGCGAACCCTTTCGCCTTCAAAAGCAGGTCCGTAAGGAACTGGAAGGTCAACCTTGACCACTTCCACCTTAAGACCCCGAACTTCCAGAGCTTTGCTGACCATCTCAGCCTGGGGTATTTTTGGAACAACATGTTCATAAAGACAAACGCCTGTCGGGTAAATCGGCGGGATATCCTGATCAGTGATGACTGGAGCTCCCCAGTTTATGGCTCCAGCAGCCGTGGCGTATTTTTCCTCATCAATAAAGCCCAGAGCCAGAATGAAAGCAAAAATTCGGTTCTTAACATAAAGAAGCATTCGCCGATAGTCCCCCGGAGTTATGCCCCCAAAAGCCATCGCCGCCCGGGCAGCAAAACCAATAGCATAAACAGCCGAGTAAATATCCTTTCCGAAGGGAATTAAGCGGGTTTCCCAGCCAAGTTCAATTCCCGCTTCTGCCAGCTGCTCCGCAATGGAAACCCCACCCGTGTGGCCACAGAAGAAAGTGTAAAGGTTGGTTGCCTGAAGCTCCTGAGCCAGCTTGACTGCACTTTCCTGGTCGGGAGCAGCACCAACAACCACTGCAAAGCCAGGAGCTCTTCCGTCAGTAAACTCCACTCCTCTTTCCCTCAAAATGACATCGTCAGGTGGCCCAAGCCAGATTCCCTCAGTCTGGCTTTTCCCTAAAGCAGGCTTAGTAAACTCAATTATCTCTTCAGCAAAAAGGGTAGCCATTCCGGCATCCAGAGCTGGGCCAAGATAAGGTAGCCAGACCTCATCGCTGGGAGGAGCAGGTAAGAGCTTTTCCGCTTCCTCCAGAACTGGTTTAAAATCAGCCAGCTTTTCAACCTTATGACCTAAAATGGAGTAAATAATTGGAACAAAGTAAGCCGTGTCCGGTGGTTTAACTGGAAAGCCTTCGCCCTTTTCCACGAGGGCTTTTTCTAACTGCTCTTTAGCTTTAGCAACTATCTGGTGAGAACCTTTTATGGCCTGAGATAAAATGAATTTTGACATTTTCCCTCCTTACTCTACTGGTAATTCCCGACGCATCGCCATATCGTAAAGAACGCGGGCGGGTTTCTTGGTAATGCCCAGCTTTTCTCTTTTCTTGTTAATCAAATCAATAACCTGAGAAACCATTTTTTCTGGTTGGGTTTCTTTGTAAAAACGAGCGCCAAAAACCTCCTCAATTTTTCCGTAAAGAAGTTCTTCCATTTTGGGGCTTCCCCAGGTAGGATGAGGTATCCCCAGGAAAACATTAACTCCTGAAGCCACAAAATAGTGAGCAATAGCCTCCGCCTTCTCACTCATCCACTCAGGAGCCACACCAGCTACAGGCAGATCACTTATATCTTCTCCCAGTCCTCCTTCCCGAACCATCTGGCAACAAGCAACTAAAATCCGGCTGTTATCCACACATGAACCAGCGTGAAGAACCGGAGGCATTCCTACAGCTTCGCAAACTTCCCTCAAGCCCGGACCGGCTTTCTCAGCTGCTTCAGGAAGAAGCAAGCCTGCCTTGGCAAAAGCGCCAGCTGCGCAACCGGTAGAGACTACCAAAATGTCGTTTTTAATTAGTTCCTCAGCTAAAGAAACATGGAAGGCATCCTGGGGAGTTCGGGGATTGTTACAGCCAACAATTCCCACCACTCCTTTAATCCGACCCCAGATGATAGCATCGTTTAAAGGACGGTAAGAAGCTCGAAAACGCCCGCCCAGCATATAATTTATGGTCTCATGAGAAAAGCCAGCCACCAGACTCATCTTCTCCTCGGGAATTCTGACTTTCCCGGCATCGCGGTTCTTAAAGTTTTCCACCGCTAAATTAACAATTTTTTCGGCAACCTCTAGCGCTTTTTCTGGTTCGAACTCTATGTGAAGAACACCAGGAAACTTAGCCAGAGGAGAAGTAGTAAGTAAACGCGTATGGTAGTAGTTGGCTATCTGAGCCAGAGAAGGCATTAAACACTGAACATCAGTAACCATTGCCTCCACTGCTCCAGTTATAAGCGCCAGCTCCTGATGAAGATGATTACCAGCTATGGGATAGCCCTGCCTCATTAAAACCTCGTTTCCCGTGCAGCAGAGCCCAACCACGTTAACCCCTTCTTTAGCCCCTGCTTCCTGAGCTTTCTTCATCACCTCCGGATCGCGGGCAACCCGACCAATGGCGTCCGAAAGCAAGGGCTCGTGTCCGTGAATCACAATGTTAACCGCGTTTTCTTTTAAAACTCCCAGGTTAGCCTGGGAACGAATGGGAAGGGGAGTGCCCAGCAAAATATCGGTTAGCTCGGTAGCTATCATTGAGCCCCCCCAACCATCAGCCAGTGAAGTGCGAAAAGAAGAAAGGAGGATGTCAAAAGGATCATGGTCAACACCCATAGTTGTGCGGTGCATAATTTCTACCACTTCCCGGTCAATTCCCCGAGGTTCCACCCCAAACTCCTTCCAGATAGACTGGCGCTTTTGAGGTGCTCGGTTTAAAAAAGTCAAACGACCCTCTTGCTGTCCGAACTCCTTCTCCACCCGGCTGGCAAGCTCAAGAGCCACTTCTTCTACCTTTTGACCAACAGTTTCAACCCCAAACTCTTCAGCTACTTTCAATAACTTAATCCGATCTCTAATTTCGTATCCAGGCATCTTACCTTCAGCTGAAAGCTTCAAAGCATGAACGATATGCCTTCCGTGATCAGAATGAGCAGAAGTTCCTCCGGCCACAATCCGAGCTAAATTACGAGCGACAATGGTATCAGCCGTTGCTCCACAAACCCCCTGTCTTTCTTGGGGTTTATTTGGGTTAATGCGGCATGGTCCCATCAAGCAGAGGCGGCAACAGGTTCCGGCGTCCCCGTAAATGCAAGCTTTCATTGCCTCTTTGCGGTCCCAAGCAGTTTCAACTCCTTCTTCTTCAGCTTTTTTAATTATCTTTTGAGCTGCTTTATCCCGAGACTTTTCTTCGGCTTTCATTTTAATCACCTCTCTTGAGAGAAATTAATTCCTCTCTCACTTCTTTCAAAAGTTTCAGGCTTTCTGGATGGCGCAGGGAAATAAGATTAGCTCCCGAAAGCATCAAAGTAACCGCGGTGAGAGTTTCCCAGGCAATCCCTCTTTTTTCTTTCTCCCCCCAGCCAGGTTCCTCTTTTTCGCTCACCCTAGCTTCTTTGGTTTTCCAGGCTTCCTGCCCCACGGTGCAGACTATGGGAAGCTGAGTCATCTCGTCGTTTTGAACCAGAGCAGCTAAACGCAACCTTTCCAGAATAGAAAAAGTGTATTCCAGACCATAACCCAAAGCCCCGGTTGTTGGATCCATCACCATTCTCTCCAGAGGCATACCCATCTGAGAAATTAAGATATTTACCTGTTTAGCAATGTTTATATCCACCGGCGAGAAAGCGATAACATTGTGGTTGGAAGGCAAAACGGGGGCAACAACCAGCTTGTAGCTTTCTTCATCAGCCGGTCCAAGCAGCAAAAAATTGTCTTTTACTCTATCGGCCACTTTTTGCAAAACTGAGGCATCGGTTTCTTTTACGCCCGATCCGTAAACTACCAGAGGTAAGCTCACGGCCTTACTAACTTCTTCAACCAGCTCGGAGGCTTGCTGAGCACCATGTTTTTTACTATCTGGATGGGTGCCAACAAGCCTTATAAGGATAAATTCAGCTCCCAGTTCGGCACATTTTTTAGCCCAGCCAACCGGCTCTTTCCAGACCTCCTGGTAAATTTGAGCCAGGGAATCAGCCCAGTCTGATGGTTCTTCGTCCAGAATTTCCAGGCCGAGAAGAACCTTGTTGGGAGCCTCTCCTTCCCAGAGATAAAAAGGAAAACAGGTTTCCCCTCCAACCTTTATCTCTCCTGAGCCCAGCTTAACTTCTTTTATTTTGCCGGTATAACTATTTAAAACTTTCTCTTCAATCATCGCCCTTCCTCCAAACTTTTCTCAAAAGCCAAAACCGTGTTTTTTAGAAGCATGGCTACGGTCATTGGGCCAACTCCACCGGGAACAGGGGTAACGCTGGCCTTTTTTTCTACTTCTTCAAAGTCAACATCGCCAACCAGTTTCCCTTCAACCCGGTTTATCCCTACATCAATAACGCAAGCACCTTCTTTAACCATATCTCCTTTCACCAATCGAGGGCGGCCAGCCGCCACCACTAAAACATCAGCTCTTCTAGTAACTTCACTCAGATCCCGGGTGCGAGTGTGACAGATAGTTACCGTCGCGTGCTTATGTAAAAGAAGTAGGGCTACCGGTTTGCCTACAATATTGCTCCGACCAACAACCACGGCTTCCTTACCTTCAATTGGAAAACCACTTCTTTCAATAAGCTCGATAACTCCCTGAGGGGTGCAAGGAACAAAAGTTTGTTGGCCCGTAACCAGGCGACCAATGTTCAGGGGGTGAAAGCCGTCAACATCTTTTTCCGGATTTATCTTTTCAATAATAGCAGTTTCATTTAGATGTTCGGGCAAAGGTAGCTGAACCAAAAGGCCATGAACATTAGGGTCCTGGTTGAGCTCCTCCACTTTTTCTTCCAGAAATTCTTGAGTTATATCAGCTGGTAAAGAAAGCTTGTAAGAGGTTATTCCCACCTCAGCACAGGCCTTCTCTTTTTGCCCTACATAAACCAGTGAAGCCGGATTTTCACCTACCAAAACCACTGCCAGCCCAATGCTTTTACCGCTTCGGGAAGTTAGGCTCTGAACCTTTTCTTTGATTTCCTCTTTAATTTGAGAAGCTATAGTCTTGCCATCAATAATCATTTTCTCACCAACTCCTTACTAAAAACTGAAGAAAGCAATTTTTCTAAAGAAAGCCAGTAAACAGAATTTGAAGAAAGCTCAAATATGGACTTGCTTTCTCTTTCATTTTTAACGATTTCTGAATCGTAAGGGAGAAAACCTGAAAGTTCAGGCTGGCTAAAATCAATCAGAGAGCTTACTTCCTCCTCCGAAGTCACCTTATTGACAACCAGAAAAAAGTGCCTAATGTTTAATTCCAGCGAAAGAGCAAGATTGTAAAGTCTCCGGGCTGTTGCTATCCCTTTGGGGGTTGGTTCGGCAATGAGAAAAAGGTAATCAATGTCTCTTGTCAGGCGGCGATTTAAATGCTCAAGGCCGGCTTCATTGTCAATAACCAGAGCTCGATAAGAAGAAGCCAGACGGTCCAGATAGCTCCTTAAAAGGTTGTTAGCAGCGCAATAACAACCAGGACCTTCCGGTCGACCCATAACCAGCAAATCAAAGCCCTGGCTTTCCACTAAAGCTTCCTCCCCTTTAATTGAAAGCCACGTTTCTTTATCCATTGTAAACTCAGCCTTTTTCATCTCTTCCACAATCTCTCCCACAGTTAAACGGTATTCCACCCCCAAAGCCTCGTTTAAATTAGCGTTTGGGTCGGCATCAACTGCTAATAAAGGAGAGTAATCATTTTCCAAGAGAAATTTTATTAAAGCAGCTGAAAAAGTGGTTTTCCCAGAACCTCCCTTACCAGCTACCGCCAGAGAAATCACTTTTTGCTCACCTTTCTTTCCCTTTTTAAAAGCTGGCTAACCGAAGGAAAAAGTTCAGTGTGAGTATGAGGAAGAAAAAGAGCTGAAACATACTCATCCATAAATTTCCCGCTTCGAGCAAGCTCAAGATAGGTTACTCGGGAAGCAATTTCCAAAGCCATTTCCTCAAACTCCTTATTAAAAGCAACCAAACGGGCTCCCAACAAAGAAGTATTGCCTAAAAACTCAATTTTCTCCAAGGGCACATCTGGCAGTAAACCTATAATGACTGCCTTATGAGCATCGATAAAGTTTCCAAAGCCTCCGGCCAGATAAATCTTTTCAATGTCTTTAAAACTAACCTCGGCCGTTTCCACTAAAAGCTTTATGCCTGCAAAGAGAGCAGCTTTTGCCCGCATCAAATTGTCTATGTCTGATTCGGTTATGGTTATATCCTTAGTTCGGTTTTCTCCTTTATAAATAACAAACTCATAATCTCCGTTGCTCTTTCGCAATCTCTCTGTTTTGTGAGAAAAAATAAACTTTCCCCGGCGATCAATCAAGCCACTTAAATAAAGCTCAGCCAGCAAATCTATTAAGCCTGAGCCACAGATCCCCACGGGAGGAGCATCACCCACTGTTACCAGTTCTAAATCAAAACTTTCTGGATCAATTTTCACTTCTTCAATAGCCCCGGGAACAACCCTTGTTCCGTGTTTGACACCTCCTCCCTCAAAAGCCGGTCCTGCCGAACAGGAGCAACCCAAAAACCAGTCACCATTTCCCAAAACGATCTCCCCATTGGTTCCCACATCAATAAACAAGCGCAAAGGCCCTTTCTTATAGAAACCTGAAGCCAGCAACCCAGCCACCACATCTGCTCCCATAAAACTAGCAACGCAGGGCAAAAGGAAAACATAAGATTTCTCAAAAAAAATAAAACCTAAGCTTTCTCCTCTTTCCCAGCACCCAAAGTTAGTTGCAGGAACATAAGGTTCTTCTTGAATATAACCTGGATAAACGGCACTTAAGAGATGAAGCATAATGGTATTTCCCGCCAGATAAATACCGCAAACTTCCTCTGCTTTTACGCTGGCTTCCTCCAAAAGTTTTTTGCCCATTTGCTCAATCGCCCGAATAACTTCCCTCTGCAACTTTTTAAGGCCGCTTTCCTTTTTCCCGTAAACCATCCGGGAAATAACATCCTCCCCGTAGGCAATCTGGGGATTGTAACGAGATTCCCGCCCCCAGACACTGCCGGAAGATAACTCAACCAGCTCAACAATCAGAGTGGTAGTTCCTACATCAACTACTAGAGCAAAAGGTCCAAAAGCCTTTTTCCCCGCTATCAAATTGGTAACAAAATTTATATTGCCTTTCAGGAAAAGAGTGGCCGTTACCTCCCACTTGCTCTGGCGAAGCAAAAAGGGAAGGCTTTTTAATGTGATAAAGAAGGGTGGAGCAACTTCTTTTTCAGGATAATTCTTCTTAATCTCTCTTTTTACCCTTTCCCAGTCACTCAAATTGTCTTCAAGAGAGGGTGGAGGTAGCTTCAAAAAAATCTTCCGAAAACGAGGATTAATTTTTTTCTCTTTCAACTCTTCAGCTAAACGAGTCTCTCCTCGTTCCTCCAGAACCTCGTGGCCCAGCAAGCGAGTTTCTGGAGGAACAAAAATTTTACAATCGCCCAGAACTTTCAGCTGGCAGGCCAGACGGTAACCTTTTTCCCTCAGGTCTTCTGAAAGGGCATATGAGCTTAAAGTCTCGGCTACTTCCCCCTCAACTACCCTTACCTTACATTTTCCACAGGTTCCCAGACCATTGCAGGAAGAATTGAGATGAACGCCAGCTTCCCGAGCAATATTAAAAATTGTCTCCCCTTTGCGAGCAGTAACCTTTCGGCTGGAGGGGATAAACTCAACTTTTGGCAATTAACCTCCTAAAAAAGGCCTTTGACTTTACCCTCCTCGGTTAAGTCAACATGCATAAAGGCTGGTCTTCGCGGAAGGCCCGGCATTGTCCTCATTTCCCCGCAAAGAGGATAGACAAAGCCAGCTCCCGCAGAAATCCTGGCTTCCCGAACCGGGAGACGAAAGCCCGAAGGAACCCCTTTTAAATTGGGGTCATGGCTCAAGGAGAGATGAGTTTTAGCCATACAAATGGGAAGATTACCGTAACCAATCTCCTCATACTTCGCCAGCTGTTTCTCGGCTAAAGGAGTAAAATCAACCCCCTCGGCTCCGTAAATCTCAGTGGCGATGGTTTCAATCTTTTTCTTTAAGGGCCATTCCAGAGGATAAAGAAACTTAAAATCTGAAGGTTTTTCACAAGCTTTAATGACTGCCTCCGCTAACTCAACCGCCCCTTCTCCACCTTTAGCCCAGTGTTCACAGGGGAGGGCGTCCTCAGCTCCAGCCTCCAGGGCAGCCTGCCGTACCAGTTCTACCTCTCTCTCGGTATCAGTGCTAAACTTGTTAACCGCCACCACCACGGGAACACCAAATTTTTTGGCGATTCGAATATGAGCCTTCAAGTTTTCTACTCCCCGGTTTAAAAGGTTAAGATCTTCCTGGGTATAAGCCGGGTCAAGTGGCTTGCCCGGAACAACCTTTGGACCCCCACCGTGCATCTTTAAGGCTCTGGTAGTTGCTACAATAACCACACAGTCAGGTTTCAAACCTGAGTAACGACATTTGATATTCATAAACTTTTCCATTCCAATATCGGCACCAAAGCCAGACTCGGTAACCACGTAATCAACTAGCTTCAAAGCTATCTGATCAGCGACTATGGAAGAATTTCCGTGAGCAATGTTAGCGAAAGGCCCGGCGTGAACAAAAGCTGGCTGACCTTCCAGAGTTTGCATTAAGTTAGGCATTAAAGCATCTTTTAAAAGAACCGCCATTGCTCCCGCTACCCCAAGGTCTTCAGCGGTAAGCGGATTTCCAGCTTTATCCAGTCCCCAGATAATTCGAGCCAGGCGCTCTCTTAAATCTTTAAGACCGTTAGCCAAAGCCAGAATAGCCATAACCTCAGAAGCAACAGTTATGTCAAAGCCCGTTTCTCGGGGCCGACCGTCCTGCTCAGTTCCCA
>DAIRCJ010000011.1:0-28949 GCA_036796755.1 Candidatus Geothermocultoraceae bacterium
CTGCCTGAGACCGGTGCTCGGGCGATAAACGCCAATGACAGTTATACTGCCCTGGAAAGAAGTCTCTATATCAAGATAGGCTTTCATTTTTAATTGTAGGAAATTTAACACAAAAGAGTTAGGGGTTCAACCACCAAAGCCAGTATTAAAAAAATTGAAAAAATTTTTTCCCAGCTCAGAGAGGTTAAATTTTCTTCGCACCCTGTCAGGCAAGGCAAAATTTTTTTTCAGAGTTGCTTGACAAAAATTTTGCTTTGAGTTAAATTGAAGATGTCCCGAGAAGCATTCAAGGGGAACCGAGAAAGCTGAGGTACCAGTAGCGGCCCAGCGAGAGCTTAAAGAGCCAGAGCCGTGAGGCCGAGGTTCATTAAGAGCTCAAAGGGCACGAAAGGGGAACTCAGCAAGTAACGGGAAACTTTGAAAGGTTTCTCGGGACATTTTTTTGAAGGTTAAAAGGTCAGACCTTTTCATCTCCCCATTTCAATATGTGAGATATCACTCTTCAGCTTTATCCCGCCTCTTTTTCAAGGGGCAAGGGAGCTTTCCATTTCGCCTTAGACATAATTGGGTCAGAGGGGATTGGGAAGAGGATTTGAAAATAAAAATTTATTTTAGCATTTCAGATTGGGCAGGGATCTGACCCCGAGGGTACCGATGGCACAACTTTTTTAAGTTCGGAGAGATTTTTAATTTTTAAGCCTTTAAAATCCGGGTATTTATTTTCTCTATCAATCAAACAAGCCTTCATTCCAGCTTCAAGAGCGCCATAGTAATCAGCTTTCGGGTCATCTCCAATAAACAAAGTTAGCTGTTTTTCAACTTTCAACTTCTCTGCGGCCAGCTCAAACAAACGTCTATCAGGCTTGCCAAAACCAGCTTGAGCTGAGGATAGGACAAAAGAAAAATAATTATCCAGACCTGTTTGCTTTATTATCAACTCCAATCGCTCATCCCAATTAGAAATAATTCCAAGGTAGTAGCCGTTCCGGCTCAAATGCTCCAGAGTTTCCCGAACATCAGGATAAACTCCCCAGCAATCGGCTTCTCCCAGACGTTCATAAAGAGCGCGGGCTAAATAACGGCTTTCTTTCTTTTTAAAACCAACCAGTTCCATCCAATAACCATATACATCTTCCCAGAGCTTAAGAATGTTTTCTCTGGAAGACCAGTGGTAAGCCTGATCCTCAAGGTAGAGTTGAAATCTCTTTTCCATTAAATGACTAACCCGAGCGAAGTCCCGTTCGGTAACTTCGGGACTTACTCTTCGGGCAACTTCAGCTGCATATTTATATAAAGACGGCTGAGCTCTTAAAAGGGTATGCCCGACATCAAAATAAACGGCCTTGACCTTAATTTTTCCTCTCTTTTTTATTTGAACTTCCCTTTTCATACAGGCTTTTAACTGCTTTAATTTTTTCTTTCAGGAGGTCTACCAGCTCGGGAGGCTCAAGAATCTTAACATAATCAACATAAGGAAGAACCCATTTTTTTAAGAAGCCCGGGAAACTCCCGACCTTTAAAGTGACCAGACAAGAACCATCAGGCAAGCTTTTCCATACTCTTTCACTAAAAACTTCCTTGATATAGCTCGAAACCTCAGGCTTATAGTGAAGCTTGACTTCCCTCCCGCCTTCATTAACCGATTTAAGATTTAGTTCAATGTAATCAGCCAGAGAAAAATGTTTCCCTTCGAACTTCTCATCCAGAGGAATAAACTCTTTGATATGAGAAACTGAAAACCTTCTCAAACTCTGCCTTTGATGGCAGAAGCCAATTAAATACCAGTGGCCTTTATCTAAAACCAGCAAAAGAGGGTCAATCTTGCGACGGGACAGCTCGTCCCGGCTGATGGTGTGATAAACCATTTCCACCCGTCTGCAGTTTTCAATACAGTGATTTATTTCTTTCAAAAGCTTTTGATCTACTTCTTCGGTAACAACTGCCCTTCCTTCTGCCGCCTCATCAGCTTTCTCACCCACTTCACCAGAAAGCGCTCCCCTGATCTTACTCACCGCCGACTCAAGATTATTAAAAAGAGGCAAAGCCGTTCTTTTAAGCAAATTTACCGTGTTTAAAGTAGCCACTGCTTCGGTGATTGAAAGGTTAAGTGGCCTCTGGAAATAATCGGCAAACCTTAGAAAAACCTTCTCCCCTTTAAAGTCAACCTCGATTAAGTCAAAGGGGGTATAATCTGGCAAACCACAAAGAGAAGCCAGCTCTAAGGCTTTTTTAATCTCCCTTTTTGTATGCTTAAACTTCCGACTAAGGTCAGTCAGGGTTACACCCGGATGGTTATTAACATAACTTAAAAGAAGATATATCTCTTGAGGCTCAAGTCTGGCCATTTTTATACACCCCTTCAATTCGGTTCAAAGCACTATAAATTTTTTTGCGAGTTGAGACCGGGCTTAAAACTTCGGCATCTTCAGCAAAACTAAGAAGCCATTGGACGAAAGCTTCTTCGTCTTTGACCTCAAAAAGCAAAACTTCCGAGCCGTCAGCTTCTTGAGCCAGCTTTCTTGAAAAGGACTTTTCCACCAAAAAGGCGGCTTTGGGGGAAAACCTCACCTTGACCTCTATCGGTTTAGCCGAACCATATTCCCAGGGAAACATAAAAAAGAACTTTTCAGGTTTGAAATTCGGGTCTCTTTGGAAATCGGGTTCTTCTTCGTCTTCATTTAAAATCTTTACCTCTCCTTGAATTCGAGAGAGGCGAAAGGTTCGATAGTCAGAATGTTCAGGAGAATAAGCTACCAGATACCAGGCTTTTTCTTTCTGAAAAAGAAGATAAGGCTGAACCACCCATTCTTTAGCCTTCTTTTCCCTGGGTGCGCGGTAAAAAAAGCTAATTTCTTTACGAAGCATTATTGCTTGTTCAATTTCTTTGCTCACTTCATCTTGCTGATTATAAGTCTTCAAATTAATCGCTAAAGGCAGGCTAAAATTAGGTTCTTCTTCTGGTTCAGCTTCAAGTAAAATTTTTTGTAAGCCTATTCTCAACTCATCTCTCCAGGGAAAGTAAGCCGACTCTTCAACCAGTTGCTTCAATAAGCGAAGAGCGGTTATATCCTCTAAAGTGAAGTTTATCCGGGGTAAATATTTTTTTTCCGATGGCAAATAGTAGCCCTCTTCGATCGGGTCGTAAGAAATCAACACTCCCATCTGAGCCAGCTCTTTTCGGTCACGATAAAAGGACTGGCGCAAAGCTTCCGGAGACTTGCCACGGTAACCTTCAATTTTAGAAATCTCTTCTAGACTTTTTGGTTCCCGAGCATTGAGAAAGAAAGCAATTAAATTTAGCAATCGCTCGGTTTTCCTCAAAGAAGCCATAAAAAATCACCTCTCAACTTTTTAGCACAGAGAAAAAAAGGGGGCAAGAGAGGATAAGCTTAAAAAACGGCAAGATTAGCTCTTCCCAATCCCTTATCCCATCGCCAGAGAATTTGCCCTGGCTTTGAGCTTAAAAAACTTTCCTTACTTAAGAACTTTTCCGGTAGTGCCGTCTATGTATACGCCCTGACTCAGGCCGGTTTTATCCCGACCTCCAATATCCCACCAAACCTGACAGGATTCAGGAATCTCTCTCGGGATAAAAACAAAAGAGGATCCTCGAGTGTAAAGCTTAACTAAAGTAATCTCTTTCAATCCTGCTTCGGTAGCAATTTTTACTGCCTCGTCACTATCAATTTTCCACGCGCTCTCCCAATCGGAAACCTCATAAGAAAACTTGCCACCCCCAGCCTCCGGGTAACCATAGGGCTGACCGTTTTTCAGTGAATAAACATGAACTTCCTTTTTGGTTGCCGAAGAAAACCAAACGCTCCAGTCAGAGCTTTTAATTTCCTTTAAAGCTGGAGAGTTTGCTCCACCCTTTCCCGCCTCAAGTTTATAAGGCTTAGCGTCGTTAGCCCACTGATGGGCCGAAGAAGTTAGCCTTTCTACAACCTCCTTTGCCGTCAAATCTTCTTCAGCAGCGGATTGAGAACTTTCCCCTTCAGCTGAGCGGGTTTGTCCCTCACCTGGCTTGCCTCCCGTCTTTTCGGCTTCCTGTTTACTGCCGCAACCGCCGAGCCCTCCAGAAAGCAAAAGACAAAACAAAGTAAAGAGTAAAAAAGTTTTTTTCACTCTCCCCACCTCCTTGAAAGATTGTTTTGCCTCAGGCGAATTGAAGAATGCACCCCCGGCTGATTCTCTATTGGAAAACCAGGCCAGAAAATATATTATTCAAACAAACTTTATTTAAATTAAAAAAAAATGTCAATCTAAAAATTTAAATGTGGTTACTATTTTGAAAATCTTGTTCCAGGTTAAAGCAAGCTGAATATTCTAAGAAATCCCCCTTAAAAACAATCCCGTAAGCTAAAAAACTTCCTCTTTGCTAAAACCCTATCATCTTAAGATACCAGCTAACAGCCGGCTGGCCAAAAAACAAAGCGAGGGCGCCGCCTAAAGCGAGAAAGGGACCAAAAGGAACTTCTTCTTTTTTGTCTTTCCCTTTAAGATAAACCCAGCCTAACCCGACCAGGCTCCCGATTAAGAAAGCAAAAAACAAAGCCACAAACACATAATAGCCCAGATAAAGCCCCAGAAAAAAGGAAAGTTTAATGTCGCCTCCTCCCATTCCCTCTTTGCCAAATAGAAAGGGAGAAATATAAGCCAGAAAGTAAAGAAAAAGAAAAGCGAGAAAAGCGGCTAAAAGAGCAGAAAGAGGAAGCCCGGGTAAAAGAGGCAGAGTTTTAAATCGGGGAAAAAGAAAGCCTGAAAGCCAGAAGCCAAGAGAGAAAAAAATGGACGGGAGTAAAATTCGGTCAGGAATAAGAAAAGTGTCAAGGTCGATAAAGGCCAAAACCAGAAGAATGGAAAGAAAAAAGAGACTCAAGAAAAAAGAGAGGCTAAAAGTTTCGTTAGTAAAGTAATAAGAACCTGAAAAAATAAAAGCGGTCAGAATCTCCACCGCTGGATAGCGAAGGGAGATTTTCTTTCCACAGTGGCGGCATTTTCCCTTTAAGAAAATGAAGCTTAAAACCGGGATATTGTCATACCACTTGATTGGCTCCTCGCATTGAGGGCAATGAGAGGGAGGATTTAAAAGGGACTCCCCTTTTGGAAGGCGATAAATTACAACATTTAAAAAACTCCCGAAACAAAGGCCTAAAATAAAAAGGACTAACCAAACCATAGTAAGTATTTTGCCATAAGAAGAACTTCAAAAGAAAAAAATTATTACTCGCCTTTCCCCCCTTAGGGATATGGAGGCTGGGGGGATAAACGAGATAAAGGGCAAGGTGTTTTTACAATTCTTTCTTAATGTAATCAATCATCGGATCAAGGATGTAAGGTATCACCCGGGGCAACATCTTGGGTAAAAGCATCTCCATAGTCTTATTAAGAAGTTCGGGCATCTGTTCTTCCATCGCCTGGGGCATCGGACTAACTCTTTTTCTCACTGCTTCTACCATATCAGGAAACACTTTAGGCATCACAATCGGCATCATCAGAGGCATCATTCGAGGCATCATTGCCTTCATCATTGAAAGACCACCAGGAACATACTTCATTGCTTTCATCATTGAAATCATCGGCTTGGGCATTGCCGAAAACATTGAGGGAAAGAGTCCGACCATTAAACTGCCCATATTTTTCGGCTCCATTAACTCAATCATCCGGTAAAATACTGCCCAGATACCCAAACATTCCTGAGTTGAGTCAGGAAAATCATAGCCCAGCCCTTGAGCGGCAAAGGAAGCCAGATCCTTTACTGGTATTTCTCGCCCAACTTTATCAGCCGTAACCCTCAACTGAAACTGGCAACAAGGGCAGAGGGCTAGAAGGGCTTCGGCCCCGGCTTTTTCCGCCTCAGCCAGCCGCTCATCACCAATTACGGGAGCGACTTCAGGCTCACCTACCAAGGTTAAAACCGAGCCACAGCACAAACCATTTTCCCGATTGTGTTCCATCTCGACAAACTCAACCCCGGGTATAGCTTTTATCAGTTCACGAGGGGGTTCGTAAACCCCGCCAGCCCTACCAATATGGCAGGAATCGTGAAAAGTTACTTTCATATTCACCGGTTGGGTGAACTTAAGCTCTCCAGCCTTTATTTTTTCCGCTAAAATCTCCGAGTAATGTTTGGTTTCAAAGGGATAATCCAGGCCTTTCTTAGCTGCCCATTCCGGGTAAATAGTGTGCCAGACCAGCCAGCAAGCCGGACAGGAAGTGGTCACTGTTTTTACTTCTTTTTCCTTCATTTTAGCTATGTTGTGCTCCATTATCTCCTCAAAAACTTCCCACTTGCCAGCTACCAGCATTGGAATTCCACAGCAAGCTTCGTCAGTACCCAGATAGGTAAACTCCACGCCTGCTTTATCCAGAAGAGTAGCTGAGGCTTTAGCTATGTCCTGTTCCACATAAGAGGCAGTGCAACCAGCAAAATAAGCAATATCTGCCTTTTCTTTAATTTTCCCTTTTAGCTCATCGGGAACCCAGCTGTCGCGGTCTTTAGCATAGTTAGCCCAGATATTTCTTTCCTTCCGAGCCGAAGCAGCCATCATATAAAATGGGGGAAAAGTCATAAAGCCTTTTTCTTTAACCAAAACATTTCTTAGCTTCATCCAGGAAGGCTCAATTGGCAAATCAAGCTGACAGCGAACATTACAAAATTCACAGGTAGTGCAAACCAAAAAAGTATTTACCTGTTCCTGATCAAGTTCTTCCCTGCCTTCCAAATACTCTTTCAGCCAGAACCATTTTCCTCTGGGCGACTGAGATTCCCAGCCCCGCCCGTAAAACTGGTCGCAGGTGCGGACACAATAGCCACACTGGGCACAGGCGTAAGCGTGCCAGGCAACATCAGCCGGGATGCCTCGAATGGTTTCGTTCTGGTCAAAGCGCTCGCCGAGAGCAGGTTTAAATAAGTTAGCAAAAGTCCTGACCAGAGGCTCAAAAGAATTAGCCAGAGCCATCAAAGATCGCAACGAAGGTTTGCCTTCAAGCTTGAAAGGATTAAAAAGCCCTTCTCTGTCCCTGTCCTTTTTAGCTTTTAAAAGTCGCCCAAAGTTTTCCTTTCCGTAAACGCTTTCTGCCTCCTGGGAAAGGTAGGGGCCGGCAGCGTAAGCCCGGCCCCCCAGTTTTTTCGCCAGTTTTATCAGGGAAAGAGAAAGGGCATAGACAAAATTGAAGCTAAACTTGCGCTCATCGTGAGGTAATAAACCAAGCAAAACAACTTCTCCCGGCTTGACCACCATTCCTTCAATAAAAACCGGCATCTTTACCAGTTTTTTTACTCCCCGAAGCATCCTGTCAAGCCTCTCAAGTGGCACTACCACCTCTGAAGGAACCATTGATGGACCAAGTCTTTTTAATTTCATAGGCTTGAACCGCTCTTCCCACTCATGAAAAGCCAGTTTTTCCGTCATAAACTCTCCGCCAGCTTGAGAAACGAATTGCTTCAGTTTCTCCTCAACCAATTCCTTTCGGGAAACAGGGTAAACCAAAAGGGCGATAAACTTTTCCGGCAAACGAGGCGACGCCTCTTTTTTCCCATGGTGTTCTTTAGGAGGCGACAGATTTTTTAATCTTGCTCCATCAGGATTGATAAAGCCCAGGTGCCAAAGGGGTAAAGAGTTCTCCGCCACCAATTTAATAAACCGAGAAAGGTCGGATTCGCTGTTAAAAGCGACTCCTCTAACCAGTTCTTCTTCCCGGAGGCGAATTCTTATTTCGGCTTGAAGAATAAAACCGGTTGTCCCCATCGCCCCGTAAAATTCAGCAATTTCATCCCCTGTTATCTTTCTTATCTCTCCATCAGGAGTTAAAACTTTAAGAGAGACTATGTTTTCCTTAAACCAGCCGTACTCATAACTACCAAAACCTGAGCCTCCCTGGGCAACCCAGCCACCAACTGTAGAGGCAGGTGCGCTTGAGGGATAAACTCGAGTAGCCAAGTCATCCTGGTTGAGCTTCTTCTCCAGTTCCTCCCAGACCATACCCGCTTCAACCGTAACCGTCATTGAAGAGCGGTTAACTTCCAGCAGGCGATTGAAGGAATTCAGATCCACCACAACAGCTTCAGCCAGAGGAACGACCCCTCCATAGCCTGAGGTAGCCGCCGCCCGAGGAACCAGAGCAACTTTCTCTTTTTGACTCCATTGAACAAGCTTTTTAAGCTCTTCTTCATTTTTAGGGCGAACAACAGCTAAAGGCGTCTTTGAGTTTATAAGTGGCTTTATAAGGGAAGGCAAAACTCCTATATCATGAGCATAATATTTAACTTCTCTTTCCTTAAAAGTTACACGGTCAGCAAAAATCTCCTTCAATTCTTCCTTCTGAACTTCGTTTAGTTTCATTGCTTATCACTCCTCATTTTTCCCCTAAATAAATACCCATATGGGTATATTCTATACCACTTTAGAGAAGATATCAAGGAAATTTTTTTAATCCCCTTTTTTCTATTGTTTCACCCTTTTTTTAACACTCGTTCTCGATTCCTCTCTCAGGTATAAGGGGTCAGGAGAATACTCTTTCAATTCTCCCTTTTCCGAAAGGGGCGAGGGAGAATTTGGAAAAAGGAGCTGAACTCTAAATTTCAGCAGTTCAACCAGTGAAAACAGACCCCAGAGAGGAAAAGAGCTGAAATTAAAACGAAAAATAAATTAATTTATCGGAGCCTTCCCGGTGGGTATTTAAGTCTGAACCGAAAGGATTATAATTAATAAATGGTGAGGTAAATGAAAAAGAGGGCTCTTTCTATTCTGGCACTTTTTTCTACTTTAACTCTCATTCTTGCCATTTCGGGTTGCCAGTCAGGGGTTTCGCCTCTTAAAAAAACTTCTGAAGAAAAACCATCAACACCGCCAGCAAAAGAAGCCACCACCTCTGAAAACTTAGAGAAAGGAGGGGAAATGAAAGGTAAAGTCCTGATGATCATTGCTTCTCAGAACTTTCGCGATGAAGAGTTTGCTAAGCCGCGGGAGATTTTAAGTCAGGCCGGATATGAGATAACAGTTGCTTCCTCGAGAACCGGTGAAATCAGAGGTATGCTGGGGATGACCGCAGAAGCCCAAACCACCATTGATAAAGTTAACCCAGCCGATTATGACGCTATTATCTTTGTTGGAGGTTCAGGTGCCAGCGAATACTGGGAAAACGCCACCGCTCACCAAATCGCTAGGGAAGGGGTAAAGCAAGCTAAAATTGTTGGCGCCATCTGTATCGCTCCTCTTACCCTCGGTAAAGCTGGAGTTCTCCAGGGTAAAAAAGCCTGCGCTTTTTCCTCAGTCCTTTCTGACCTGGCGAAAACTGGTGCGCATATTACCCGTTCAGAAGTAACCGTTGATGGAAACATAGTTACAGCTCAGGGACCGGAAGCAGCTGAGAAGTTTGGTCAGACAATTCTGGAGCTTCTGGAAAAGAAGCAATAAAAGAGGCGCCCTTAAGGGCGCCTCTCAGTTCTTTTTCTCACCTCCTTAGCCTTTACTCATTTAAATTCTCGCCTTGTTCAGTTTCTCCTTCACTTTCCCCCTGTTCATCCTGGTTCGTATCCTGACTCCCTTGATTGTTTCTTTTCTGGTTCTTGAGGCCCTTGCCTTTTCCTTTATCTTCATTCTTTCCCAAACCTTTCTCCTCTTGATTGCTTTTCCGAAGTTCCTTTTCTTCTTGATTTCGGTTCCTGACCGTTTCGCCTTCGCCCTTTCCAGCTTCCTTTCTTTCTCTTATCTCTTCCCGTTTCTTCTCTCTCCTTTGCTCATTAACCGCTTTAACAAAGGCGCTAACCACCTTCCCGTGGGCCGGTCCGGGGGTCACCGTTCTGGCAACCGTGGAAACCGCCTGACCAAGAACTCCTCCAAAGTTATAAACAGCCAGGCTTTCATAGCTACCATCTTCCCCTTCCTTCAAAAGAGCCACACTGGTCAATCCATCCACTTCAGAAACGGCAATGGTGTAACCAAAAATCTCAAAAGAGAAAATCGGGGTAGCGGTTGGTTCAACAGTCGGCGTGGTCTCTAACTGAACAGGGGTCTCGGTAGTAACCTCCTCAACCGGAGCAGGCGAATTAAGTTCTGCGTTTTCTTCAGCCCAGACAGTGGTTGGAATTAGAAGGAAAATCGCCACCATTAAAGCCAGTAGTTTTTTCACCTTGACCACCTCCTCTCTTTTTCTCTGTAAGTAAAAACGGAGAAAAAGAAAGAAAGGTTTCTTAACTAAACAGGTAATGCGTGATCGTTTGATTCGTAAGGAAGAGCAGAAATTATGCTACGCAGGTAATTGCCTTGAAGGTCTTTAGTAGTTAAATCAGTCTCAAACTGTTCGGATAGACGGGCGCCGTCAGCGCCGATAAATACTTTTACTTTAGGCCTCAAAACATCCTGTGGATTTTGTTCTACCACCACCCCGACTTCGCCCGTATCCAGCTTGACCAGCGAACCAACTGGATAAACCCCGGTAAGTTGAATAAAAATTTTTACCAACAAGGGGTCGAAATTTTTACCACTAGACTGAATAATAAACTGAAGTACTTCGGCCGGAGTTAAAGGTTTTTTGTAAGAACGCTCTGAAGTGGCAGCGTCATAAACATCGGCTATTTCAACAATCCGACTAAAAAAATGAGTCCCTTTTAATCCAGTTACCGCCGGATATCCGCTTAAGTTATAGCCGAGGTGATGTTCAAAAGCAACAATCATTGCCAGTCGCGAAAGACCTTTCACCCCGCTAAGTATTTCCGCTCCATAAACTGGATGAAGTTCCATTAGCTGCCATTCCGAAGAAGTCAGAGGGGTAGGCTTGCTTACCAGTTCCCTAGGTAGCTTCACCTTACCGGTATCGTGCAGAAGAGCGGAAAGACCGAGAACGCTTAAGGAAACGCGGTCAAGGGGCAAAAGGGAGCCAATGGAAAGAGAAAGAACGGAAGTATTAACTGAGTGGTGATAGGTGTAGCGGTCAAAATTCTTGAGAGCTACCAAGCCAAGCAAGGCATATCTATCCTGAAGAACACAGTCCACCATAGATTGAATAGCTTTTTTAGCTTTGGTCACCGGAGCGGTTTTTTTCTTGCCTACTTCATAAAGAAACTCCTCAATGGCATCAAGTGCCAGCCGATAGGCCTCGAAAGCTACCGAACTTATCTCCTCTCCTTCTTTTTTCTCACCCGGAGCGGTTAAAGGTTTAACCACCGAAACTCTGATTGTCGCAATCCTGCTTTCTTCCAGCCTTTGAGCCACTGGTTTTTCCATCAACTCTTCAACGGGTAAGCTGGAAACTTCAATAAATTTACCAACTTCTTCAAGCTTTAAGCCGGGTAAAAAAGTTAAACTCCCAATATTTTTAGCTTCGAGCTCGCTAATGAAACTGGCAAAACTGCTACTTTCGTCAGCAAAGACCGTTTCCTCAAAGATTACCTCCCCCCGGTAAAAATTCATAATCAGAGGTTTTCGGGTTTGGTCTAATTGATTTTTTAAAAAATTAAAAAAGGATTTAGCTGATTGCTGAAAAGATGGATGGGAAGCCCCGTAAAAAGTGAAGGATTTACAGGCAGAATTATAAAGAGAAAGAAAGTTCTTCACCTTAGAGGCTGCGGCATGGTAACCAAGATAACTTAATTCATCTTCTCTATGGCTGGAGTCGCTCATCAACAGCCTCCTTTACCGGAAAAGAATCTTTCTTCTCTTCAATACCTTTAATAGCCTCTGCCGCTTTTTCTCGTATTTCCCGAGCCTTCCCCGACCAGACCAGCGATCTGGTTTTTAAAAGCTCTTGGAGAAAAGGCAAATTTTCAGCCAAACCAAGGTTTCCCAGAGCTTCGATTGCTGCTAATTTGAGCTCAAAATTATCTCCCATCAAGCTCCCTTTTTTAATAAAGTCAATTAAAGGCTGGCTGGCTTCTTTGACTCGCTGAGCACCAAGGCTGAAAATTAAGGCTTCAAGTACCTCGGAATCGCTTTCCTTCTTTAAAAGTTCAAGCAAGAGGGCTTTCCCTTGAGGCAAATTCAAGCGAGCTACTGCTTTAACCGCGCTTTTCCTCACCCGGGCATCCGGGTAAAAACAGGCCTTTTCGAGATAGGGATAGACTTTTTCGCTTCCTATTAAACTTAAAGCATTGACAATATTTCTCACTAAAAACCAGCGAGGATCATCAATTCGGCTTCCCAGAACCTGAATCTCGTAAGTCCCCAGACGGGCTAATATATTGCAAATCATTTTCCGGCGCGAGATTTGCTTTTCCTTCCCCAGCAAATCAAGCAATGTGTTTATGATAGACTCCCGGTCAAGGAGAGCCAGAAAAGATACGGCTTCTTTAAAATCCTGGCTGTCCCGCTCAAAACTTTTAATGGCTTCTACAACATTTAAAACAAAGTTAACATTGGAAAAACCCTTCAGACTCTTATCTACCAGGCGATATTCTTCAATGCTTCCTTTAGAAGTTAGCTTTCCCCGAAAAACCCGGATAATCTCCCGTGCCATTCCAAAATTGCCTCTTCTAACCAGCAACTCTACTATCTCTCTTGCTCTCTCAATGACCCGTGCAAACATCTCTAAATCGCCGCTTGATAACTCAATCATTTCAATTAAAATCTGAGCCACCCTTCGGGTGATTCCTTCAGTAGATAATTCTAAGGTCAAGCTGTTTAAAGCCTCTTTTTCTTCGGTAGACAAGGAAGTATTAAAACTAACAATACCCTCTACTGCTTCTTGATGTTCCCTAATCAGTTCCGGATCAATTTGAATATCTTCAACCCTTTCCAGAGCTTCTTCCTTTCCTTTAAATGAGGAAAAAGCTTTTAAAATTTCTTCTTTAAAGGCTGAGCTTAAATTAGTCTGTTCCAGAACTTTAACCAAATTTTCCAGGTCTTTTTGCTCTTTTACAACTTCCCGGAAACCTTGAGAAAAATCACGAGGACTGAGTTCTTCAAAAGCCCTTAACAGGGGTTTAATTTTTTCCTTAACGATGTCTTCCCCAATCAGACGAGATTTAATCTCATTATCCAGAGCGAGAATCGCCTCCCCCACATTTCGAAAGTAGTGGCTCTGGCGCTCACCCTGCTCGCCAGAGATTATCTCGGAAACTTTTTGTAAGGCTTCCAGCAGACGATTAAGGTATTCTTCTTGATCAATCCCTTCGGCTTCAATTCCTTTTTTACCCAAACCCTTAAAGAAATCAGCCAGTTTTTTAGGGTCATTGAGTAAGCGAAAGAGGATTTTCTGCTCCCCAAGGGAAAGACTCTCTTTTTTCTCCAGAAGCCCCTCGTAAAAACCAACCTCGCTTGAGCTAAGCCCTGTTTCCTCCCCTGCCCCCTCAGCCTCCACCATTTTAATTGTCCCCTCTTTAACCGTAATTGAGCTTATCTCTCGTGACCAGAGAAGGGTATCAAAACCCCCTTGAATTCTTAAAGTATCTACATCAAGGTTGAGAAGTTTGATGAACTCACTTAACTCTTGAAGGGTTAAGCCAGCATAAAAAGTAAAGCGGAGAATGGATTTTGCTCGAAGTTCAACTGATATTTCCCTCAAATCCTCTGACTCCGGGCTTATAACCTTCCCGTGAAAAGCAAAACCCTCTCGCAAGGGAACCAGGGGCAACTCCCCTTCGGCCGTCAAAAATTCATCCAGAAGGACAAAAAGCTGATTGATTGCTTGAAGAGGCAAGGGGTTGTCGGGAGGGTAAAGCCTGGAAAGCTTAAGACTTTTGAGAAAATTTTTTAAAATGTCCTTAACCGCCTTTTCTAAAGTTTCTTCCAGTTCTTCCCGGGAAGAATCTTCAAACTCGTCTTCCAAATTGCCCCCTTAAGACTCCTATTGTTTGAACTTTATGATTATAATTTTCCGAGAAAACAAAGTAAACCAGGATGAGATTTTTAGGCTGGCATCTGGAAAAATTTACTTCAATCGTTACTGAGAAAAGCCGCTCTCCTTTGCGAGAAGAAAATTTTCAAAAAAGAATTGAAGCGGAAAATGCCCTTTTAATTTTTGCTTCAGTTGAAAAGGAAGATGAAGGCAAAGAAAAAGAAGTGGTTTTGAAGACAGCCGAGCTAATTAGAGAACAGGCAAAAAATCTGGGAGTAAAAAACATTGTCATTCATTCTTTTGCTCACCTTTTCAGTCAACCAGCTTCTCCAGAAACTGCCTTCAGGGTTCTCAAAGAGCTTTCCAACCAGCTCAAAAAAAGCGGTTTTGAAGTGGTGAGAACTCCTTTTGGCTGGTTTAATGCTTTAGAGATAAAGGCAAAGGGACATCCTCTATCCCGAATTGCCCGGGAAATCCGACTTTAACAAGCTCAATCAGCTCAAGAAGACTTTTGACCACCAAGAAGTTTAAGCATTCTTTCCTGGTCAAATCCGACAATAATTTCTCCATTAATGTCGACGACTGGAACAACTAAAACCCCGGCTTTTTTTACCATTTCCTCTCGAGCTCCAGCATCCACTGAAACATCGGCTTCAACAAAATCAACATTTTGTTGGCGAAGGAACTCCTTCACTAAAGTGCAGTAGGGTCAGGTGGGGGTGGTGTAAACTTTTACTTTGGTTTCCATCAGGCCTCCTTTTTTCCAATTCTACTATTGAAAACCAGACTAATTCAAGTTTACCAGCCTAAGG
Source organism: Candidatus Geothermocultoraceae bacterium (assembly GCA_036796755.1). GTDB lineage: Bacteria > Actinomycetota > Aquicultoria > SKW223 > CALKMS01 > CALKMS01. Next base: position 14,589 of record DAIRCJ010000011.1, read on the forward strand.
AGCTTTTTTAAAAGATTTGAAAGAAAGGCTCCTTTACCCTTATTTCTGGTTTTCAGCGGGGAAGGAGAGAAAGAAAACTTTTGCCAGGAATCAGAGGGTTATCAATTTTTAGCCACTCTGCCACTGTCTTACCAACATCGGCAAAGCTTTCTCTGACGCCAAGGTCAAAGCCCTTGCCAAATTTTCCCGTCAAAGCCAGCAAAAGCACATACTCCCGGGAGTGGTCGGTTGAAGGAGTGGTAGGGTCACAACCATGGTCAGCTGTGATAATCAAAAGGTCCTCTTCCTTTAAATTCTCAAGAATCTGAGGAATTCGCCCGTCGACTTCATTTAGGCCTTGAGCCATTCCAGCAGGGTTGTTGCGGTGACCCCAGAGCATATCAAAGTCAACCAGGTTAGCAAAGATTATTCCTTTCTCCTTTTCCTTCATTAGTTCTATTAACTTATCCACAATCTCTTTATTCCCGTGAGCTGGAATAACTTCAGTAATTCCCTGTTTGGCAAAAATCTCCCCCACTTTTCCGATAGCATAAACCGGCAACCCCTTAGAAACAGCGTAGTCAAGAACGGTCTTTCCGGGGGGTTGAAGGGAAAAATCCTTTCGCTCACAAGTCCTCCTAAAACTGCCCGGCGGGCCGGTAAAAGGTCGGGCTATAACTCGACCGACCGCGTGTTTCCCTTTTAAGATAGAGCGCGCAGTCCAACAGATCCTATAAAGCTCCTCTAAAGGAATAACATCAAGATGAGCAGCAATCTGAAAAACGCTATCGGCAGAGGTGTAAACAATGGGAAAACCAGTCTTTAAATGCTTCGGACCCAGCTCCTCAATAATCTCTGTTCCTGAAGCAGGTTTGTTTCCGATAACTTTCCGCCCGATTTTTTCTTCCAGCTCTCTGATTACCTCATCGGGAAAACCACGAGGATAAGTAGGAAAAGGATGGGAAAGCACAATGCCCATAAGCTCCCAGTGACCGGTGGTCGTATCTTTACCTGCCGACTTCTCCGCCATCTTCCCGTAGGAAGCGCGGGGATTTTCGACCGCCGGAACCCCCTTAACGGGGACAATGTTTCCCAGGCCCAGAGCCTGGAAATTCGGTAAATTCAAGCCCTTAACCGCTTCAGCCAGGTTGGCTAAGGTATTGCTTCCTTCGTCTTTAAACTTACTGGCATCCGGCAATTCGCCAACACCCAGGCCATCAAGAACCACAATGACCGCTCTCAACTTCTCGCTCCCTTTAACCGCTTCCTGGGATGAGCGCGGTCGAAAACCCTTTTCAAGTAAGGCCGAGCTATGTGGGTATATATTTCAGTAGTGGACAAATCGGAATGCCCCAGCATTTCCTGAACAGATTTTAAGTCAGCTCCACCTTCCAAAAGGTGGGTAGCGAAAGAGTGGCGTAAAGTGTGGGGGGAAAGTTTTAAACCGGCTCTTTTGCCCGCTTCTTTAATAATCTTCCAAACTCCCTGGCGACTTATTCTTCCCCCACGAGCATTTAATAAAAGAGCATTGCTCGTTTTTCTTTTCAGCTTAAACCTTTCTTTTTCCAAGTAATCACTTATGGCTTTGATTGCCCTGGTTCCCAAAGGCACTATTCTTTCTTTTTTGCCCTTGCCAGATACCCGGATGATCTCATTTTCTAGGTCTATCTGCCCCAGGTCCAAACTTATCAGCTCTGAAACCCTGATCCCGGCCCCGTAAAGCAACTCCAGAATAGCCAGGTTCCGGTAGTAATAAGGAGAGTTCTGGTCCAGAGCCTCAATTAACCTTGAAACCTCCTCGACCGAAAGAACTGAAGGCAGTGAAGATGAAAGTTTAGGGTAGGGGATTTTTCTTTTAATTGAAGCTGCTTTGCCTTCCCTCTCTAAAAAATTAAAAAAACTTCTAAAGGAAGCTACGCGACGAGCAATGGTTCGGGTTTTCAAGCCTTTCTGGCTTAAAGAAGATATATAAAGGGGGAAAACTTCCCAGGCCTCTCTTTCGCCCTTTTTTTGTTTCTTTAAGTAACTTAAAAAATCAAGGAGGTCCCGCCGATAGCTTTCAATAGTATTCCGGGAATAACCTTTCTCCAAAAGCAGGTAGTTTAAAAACTCGCGAACCTCTTTTTCCCAATCCATCAAAGCTTTCCCTGGCTGTCTAAAAAGTAGACCAAAAACAAACCCAGCCCGGTCTTCCCATCAACTATTTTTCCTTTTAAAAACCACTCGATAGCTTCTTTTAGAGGTAATCTAACCACCTCGCTAACCTCTTCCTTATCAATTTCGGTTTTTTCCTTTTTCAGTCCGGTAGCTAAAAACAAATGAAGGAGCTCACTACAGTAGCCCGGGGTGGTATAAAAAGTAGCCATTTTTTTCCAAACTCTGGCCCGATAGGCTGTCTCTTCTAAAAGTTCCCGCCGGGCCGAGCCTTGAGGAGTTTCCCCTCTTTCAATTAAACCTGCCGGTATCTCAAGAATTTCTTTATTTGCTGGATAGCGAAACTGTTTAACCAAAATCACCTCCTGACCATCAACTGGAACCACAGCTGCTACCTCTTTGTGGTTTTTGAGGACTTCCCGATAAACTTGCTTTCCGTCTTCAAGCTCAACCCAGTCAGTCAAAACATCAAAAAGCCGACCAGAAAAAACCCGCTTGCTTTTTTGAACTTTAAACCTCATTTTTCCTCCTGGTTAAGCTCTCCCGGGCAAAAAATAAAACGGGAGCGGCGGCAGCCAGAAAAAAATAAGGCTCTTCCCTGAATGTCCGTCCCATGGTAGTTGGGATAAACGGCAAAGATGAGAAAAGTTCTTCTAGGTCAGGCGCTTGAACAAACTTTACCTCAACGTTTCTTTCAATATTTTCTGTTTTAAGCTGTTTGAGAAGGTAAGTCTTCTTCCTTTTCTCGATTTCCGGAAGGATAAGCAAAGGTCTAAAAAGCAAAATTCTTTTTAAAATCGTTAAAAAATGGTGGCTAAAGCCATAATGGCGCTTTCTTGGGTCGCTAAACTGAAGGCGAGGAAGAAGAAAAGGTTTTCCCTTTAAAGCATAAACTAAATTAGCGATTTCTCCCTGCTCCAAACCACTAAAGCCAAGACGGGTGGCAGTTCCCGCTATTCCCGGACCCATTAAAACCACTGCCGCGTCAGCTCTTAAGGCATAACAGGCCGCCACCAGAGCCGAAGCCACATTGACAGCTTCGTAATCTCCCCCGAAAGCCTGCCCAGAGGTAATAGTGAAATCAAGAAGTCCCAGGCGGCGGAAATAATTAACCGAGTAGCTTAAGTAAGCAGGCAAAGCTCCTCCATCAGTCATTATGTAAGCCAGTTTTTTATTAGGAAAGTAATGCTTGAAAGTCGCCACCACCGAGGGAAGTTGAGAATGGAGGGAACCGATAAAAACGGGAAAGTCGGGGATTTGGTCCTTATCTTTTATAATTTCGTGATAGGGGCTTTTTTCTTCCTCCACACTTAAAAAAGCTGATTGTAAGGGAGTATATCTCAGCTTCATAATGTGCCCCTCGCCCCCGATTACTAAACTTCTCCTCTTCAAGTTCCAGAGAACGAAGTGATAGCCACCTGAACCCAAATCCAGTTCGCCGGCGGTTGTATTGATAATAACCTCGTCGCCTTCTTCAAGCCTTCCGGTCAGAGAAGGATAGGAAAGAGCTTTTTCCTGCCGACCTTCGAATTCAACCAGAACCTCCTGAAAACCAGCTTCACTCCTTTTAACCTCTTTGACCCTAACTTTCTTGAAAAAAATCATTTTCTGACTAAAGCAGCGCAAATATTTATAAGCCAGTTAACTGATTTTTCCATTTCTTTTAAGGAGAGTTTTTCCTTTTTAGAATGGGGATTAAAAGCTCCAATTCCAATATTAAAAGCTTCAATTTTATGAAAATTGAAAACATTAGTGTCCGAGCCACCACAGGTGGACTGGAAAACCGGCTTTAAGCCGGCTTCCTTAGCTGCCTGAAAGACCGTTTTTGCCCAGGAAGAATCAGGAGAAAGGCTGAATCCCTTATAGAGAAGCTGTCTCTCTATTTCCACCCTGGCTTTAATTTCTTTCGCTCCTCTCTTGAAAGAAGCTATCATTTCTTCTCTAACTTTTTTGAGCTTTTTCTCATCTCTGCTTCTAACCTCGGCCTCGACTAAAGTTTCTTCGGGAACAATATTGGTAGCTTTCCCTCCTCTAATCACCCCAACATTAGCGGTTGTTTCTTCATCAATCTTTCCAAGCTTTAAACGGGCAACTGCTAAAGCTGCCGCTTTTATCGAATTAATTCCTTTCTCTGGCTCAACCCCGGCATGCGCTGCCCGACCTTTGAAGCGGGCAACTATCTTTTCCTGAGAAGGAGCCTGGTTAATTATTGTTCCTCCCTTTCCTCCGTCCAGAACCAGACCTTTCCGAGCCTTAATTCGAGAAAATTCAAGATTTTTAGCTCCAAGCAAACCAATCTCTTCAGCTACGGTAAAAACAATTTCCAGAGGAGGATGGGGTAGGTTCTCCTTTATTATTCGATTCAAAGCCGTAAGTATCACTGCCACTCCAGCCCGGTCATCAGCCCCAAGTATGGTGTTGGAAGCCGGACGAAAAAATCCCTTCTTCCTTACCACCTTCAAACCTTTTGTAGACTCAATTGTGTCCAGGTGGGCGTTGAGAAGAAGGGTGGAAGAACTTTTTAAACCATCTAAAAAAGCGTAAAGGTTCCCTGACTCTCCTCCTATTTTTTCGCCTGCCCGATCAAAAAACACTTCCAGCCCCATATTCCAAAGAATAGAAGCCACTTTTTGAGCGATTTTCCCCTCTTTTTTAGAGGGACCGGGAACCCTGGCTAACTCAAGAAAAACCTTTTCCAGTTTCATTTTTTTCATTATAAAACATCTTTCTCATTAGCTAAAAGAAAAGTTATAATTGTTTTAAAATATAAAAATGGCTATTTCAAATCTTAACATCTCTGAACTGGTAAAAGTAAGCAATGAAGAGCTGGTTGCTTTAGCCTGGACTGACGAGCTGACCAAACTTTATAATCGCCGATTTTTTTCCCGCCTCTTCAGCCAATTAGCCGACAACTGTCAGCAAACCAGAGAACCGCTTTCTCTGATCTTGATAGATGTGGACCATTTTAAATCTATCAACGATACCCATGGACATCTGGTAGGCGACGAAGTTTTAAAAAACATGGGCGAGCTGTTAGCTTCAGTAGCTGGAAAGGAGTTTTATCCGGTTCGCTATGCCGGTGACGAATTTTTAATCCTCCTCCCGAAAACAAATAAAGAAAATGCTTTCCGTCTGGGGCTGGAGTTAATTGATAAAGCCCGGGACTATAAATTTTCCTCTAAACAGGAAGTTAAGGTTACTTTAAGCGCCGGGCTGGCTTCTTTTCCCGACGACACTTTAAACCCGGACGAGCTTCTGGAAAAAGCCGATAAAGCTCTCTATCAATCAAAGAACGAAGGAAGAAACCGAATATCACCCTATAAAAAAATTGAGGCTCCAGAAATTATCACAACTCCAGCTAAACTGATCAACCGAGAAAAAGAGAAAGGTTTAATTCTGGAAGCCCTGGAAGAACTGGAAAGCGAAGGGGGAAGAGTAATTTTTCTTTCTTCGCCCCATGGGTTTGGAAAATCAAGGCTCCTGGAAGATGCCCTCAAGGAATCGAAAAAACATAACTATTTCAGTTTGTTTGCTCAAGCCGAAGAAAGCGCTTTTTTCTTCCCCTTCTCAGCCTTTCGAGAAAGCTTTGACCGCCTGGCAAAAGAAGAAGAAAGCGTGCCTCCAGAAGTCAAGAAAGTCGCCTTCTCCCTTTCCTACCTGAGTCTACAACAAGCTGAACCCCAGACAGTAAGCCACAGGGAAGTTTTAGACGCTCTCTTAAGTCTGGCAAATATAAAGCCCACAGTGGTCGTGTTTGACGACATTCAGCACCTGGATAAAGAAAGTCGAAACTTGATCTTAAATCTTCTCCCTTCCCTCCCTAAAATGCCGATCTTTATCCTTGGCGCTTTTGATATTGAGGAAGCCAAAGAAAAAGAAGAAATAACGGAGTTCGTAAACGCTGCTGCCGAGCTGGGTGTGAAAATACTGCCCTTAACCCCTTTAACCCTGGAACAACTAACTTTTTACCTGGAAGAGCTCTTCCCAAAAAATCTCTTCCAAAAGAATTTTATTCAGGGAATCCACAAAGCCTCAGGAGGCTCCCCTCTTCTCCTAGAAGAACTGGTAAAGCTTATGGTTAAAGATGGAATCATTTACTTTGCCGAAGGAGGTTGGCGAGCTAAAGAATTTGATCCTTCCTCCATCAGTCTTTCCTTCCGGGAAATTGTTAAAAGAAGGCTGGCCGGGCTGGATCGGGAAACTCAAGAAGTTCTGGCTGAGGCTTCCTCTCTTGGTCTCGAGGTAGACATTCCTCTGTTTTCCAAGTTAATTAACAAAAATGAAAGCGAGCTCTGGGACTCAATTGAAAAGCTTCGCCGAGAGGGAATTGTCAAAGAAACCAGAAAAGGAGAAGCAATAACTCTTAAAAGCGACTTCTGGAGGGAAGAACTTCAAGATGCTTTACCGGAAAACTTAAAGTCCGGTTTTCATAAAAAGATGGGCGAATCGTTTGAAAACGCCTTTCCAGAAAGAGTTCGAGCTTTAGCCCCTATTCTTCTTTACCATTTTCAACAAGCGAAAATAGAAGACAAAATAGCTTATTACCAGTCACTTTTAGCCGCTGCTCCCACTGAAAAACCCCTGAACGAAGAGGAGAAGAATAAAGCTTTTGATTTTCTTCGAAGCTTTCGGGCTGCCCTAACCAACATCCAGCTTTATCCTGAAGGTTCCTCTCTGATTGAGCAATCAATTAAAAGTGCTCACCAAGCTCTCCAACAGCTTCTTTCTTCCAACCCCCAGCTAACCTTCAGTGAAACTGAAAAGAGGCTCTTAATAAACGGTGAACATGTGGAAACTAAAGGGAAAACTTTTCTTCAGAGCTTCCTTGACCTTTTAATTTCCTTTGACATTAGAAGTCTTAGTTTCTCACCTGAGGTTGAGCCTGAAGACCTGAAAAAATTAGCTACTCTTCTAGCCGGTGAGAAAAAGAAAATAGAGGCTGAGCTGTCTTCTCTAAACCTCAAAGGAGTTGTTGTTAATGAAAAGGTTTATGTGCCTCTGGGCGAAGCCCCGCCTTTGCCAGCTGAAGCGGCTAAAACAATTCCTGCTCAAGCGCCTTTAATTCCTCCGTTAGAATTAAAAAAAGAAAGGGAAGGAGAAAAAGTTTCTTTAACCCGGCAATCCGGAGCAGTTAAAGCTCCTTTACCGATGAGCCCGGAAGCCAGAAATTTACTCCAGGAGATGAAAAAAGCTCTGGAAGACGAAAAGCTCTGGAAAGTTCTTTCGGCTCGGCTTGGTTCTCAGGGTCTGGCTTCGCTGGCTAATACCCTGAACGATTACCGCAAACTATCCCCGGAAGAAACCGCTAAAAGCACTGAGCTTATGGAAGAAATCTCTCGAATGACTGAGGATAAAGAATTTTTAGCCCGTCTCTTGAAAGAAATTGAAAGCATCAAATCCGAACTTCAAAAAGAAACTCCACCTTCGGAAGAAACTGCTCTTCCTTCGGTTAAGGAAACAAAGGTTTCCGAAAAAACTCAAGTTATTGCTGAAAAATTTGGGCTGCTCCTAGAGCAGGTTTACTCACGGGGGAACAAGGAAAAGGCCAAACAAGCTATTGCCAAACTCATTGAACAGTGGGAAAAAGCCGAAGGAGTTAAAAAGGTTGAGCTGGAAATAGCTCTTCTTTACTCTCTTCCTACAGTCTCCCGCTATGACCAGGCTCAGTTTGAACTAATTTTAAACAAACTTATCAAAACTAAAGGAAAAGAAAGCCAGGACTTCTTCAAGGAAAAATTAATTTTCTTTATTAAAAAGGGGCGGCTAGAAACTTTTTCTCACATCCTGAAAAGTTTAACCGGAAGCCCCTGGCTAAAAGAGCAAAAACTCATCCCTGACCTGGAAGAACTGAGCGACCTTTTAATTAACGACGCCTTTGCCCGAGACCCGGAAATTAGAAAGAAAGCTATTGAAAGCTTGAAAAAGATGCCTTCCCTGCCAATCTCTAAACTGATCAACCTTTATGAACAAACTTCCGAGCCAGAGATAATAGACTCAATTGAAGAGCTTTTTTCTCATATCGCTTCCACCAATCCGGGGCTCCTCTGGGAAGAGCTCAATCCTTCCCTCTCAGAAAAAACCATCATTTCTTTACTTGAAGTTTTGAGTAAATCCAGTCAACCGGCCGAGAAAAAAATAGAGCTACTTATTAACCATCCAGGTAACAGCGTAAAAATTCAGGTTTTAAAAAATATTGCCCGCTCCGGCGAGGAGAAATACGAAAAGCTCATCGCTGATTTTCTTTCCTCTTCCGAGCCCACAGTAGCTCTTCAAGCAATTAAAGCAGCTGCTTCCCTTAAATCTCTTCGTAGCTTACCAGCAATCTCTGAGCTACTTTCTAATCCTGGAACCAATCTTCTCCTTCAAAAAGAAGCAGCCCTGGCTCTGGGCAAAATCGGCGATCCCTCCTCAATAACCGTTCTTACCCGAATATTCAACGAAAGAAGAATTTTCGGCGGTCATACCCGCCCCGCTGAAGTAAGGATAGCTTGCTTAAAATCCCTGGCTTTATTTAAAGACCCTCTGGCCAGAAACACCCTGAACTCGGCTCTTCAAGACAAAGACAGCGAAGTCAGAGCTGCTGCCCGGGAAATTTTAGAAAAACTTGAGAAAGAAGCTTAATCAAGTAAGGCTTCCACAAATTTTTTTCGGTTAAAAAGGTCAAAGTCTTCAATCTTCTCTCCAAAACTAACAAACCAGATAGGCTTTTTTAACTCTCGCTGAACGGCTATTACGAAGCCTCCTTTAGCCGTTCCGTCCAGCTTGGTTAAAACAAGACCATCAGGTGAAAGAGCCTCCTCAAAGACCCTGGCCTGGCTTAAGGCGTTAAGCCCAAAGGTTGCTTCAATAACCAGTAAAACAACTATTCTCAAATCAGGATTGGCCTTTAAAGCCGCTCTTTTAACTTTCTTTAACTCTTCCATCAGGTCCTTTTTGGTATGTAACCGTCCAGCAGTATCAGCAATAGCCACTTTTAGCTTATCAGAACTGGCTTTGGCCACTCCATCAAAAACCACGGCGGCTGGGTCAGCTCCTCTTTGCTGGCTGACCACGGGAAAAAAATACTTCTGAGCCAGAACTTCCAGTTGTTCACTACCGGCCGCTCGAAAAGTATCAGCGGCAATCAGCAAGGGCTGGTAGCCAGCCTGGCGAAGAAAATTAGCTATCTTAATTGAAGTAGAGGTTTTGCCAGTTCCATTAACTCCGACAATCAAATAAAGATTGAGCTTGTCTTCTTCTATTAACACGGGTGAAGGAAAGTCCAGTTCATTTTCAAGTGCTCTTTTTAAAATCTCCAGGCCTTCTTCAGATGAAGTAAAAGGTTTTTTCTTCATCTCTTCAATTATTTTCAGGGTTACCTCTACTCCAAGATCAGACTGGATAAGCCTGGCTTCAAGTTCCTCCCAGAAAGAAGAATCTATACTTGAACCACCAAACAAACCAGCTAATTTTCCTTTAAGCTCATTTCGGGTTCGGAATAAACCAGCTTTCAGCCGATTAAGAGCGCTCAAACTGACTTACCTCAGCAAACTTCTGGCTATATACCCGGGAAACTCCATCGGGGCTGATGGTTACTCCATATATTGTCTCTCCAGCTTCCATCGTCTGGCGTTGATGGGTAATGACAATTATTTGAGCCTCTTTTTTAATTCGCTCTAAAAGCTTTATAAATCGCGCCAGATTCAGGCTGTCAAGAGCCGGTTCAACCTCATCAAAAATATAGACCGGGCTGGGAGAAGTGTAATGGAAAGCAAAAAGAAGACTTAAAGCCACCAGTGCCCTTTCGCCTCCGGAAAGCAAAGAAAGCTTTTTAAGTTTTCGACCCTGGGGCTCGGCAACGATTTCAATGCCAGCATCAAGAGGGTCTCCCTCTGAAAGAATCAACTCGGCTCTGCCTTCGGCAAAAAGATAAGAAAAGGTTTGCTGGAAGTGGTGGTTAACCGTCTCAAAGGTTTCCAAAAAACGCTCGCGTAACTTCCTTTCCAAAGAAAGCAATATTTTGCTAAGAGCCTTTTCCGCTTCTTTGATGTCTTTTAGATGCTCTTCAAAAAAAGCCTTTCTTTTCTCAAGTTTTTTTGTCTCTTCAATTGCCAGAGGATTAACTGGCCCGAGCCTTTGCAGAGCGTTTTTTAATCGAGTTATCTCCTTTTGAATTTCTTCCCGGGTAAAGGCTTTTCTGGGGTATTCCTTCACTAAAGTTTCCACTGGTAAATCAAGGTCTTGCTTGATTTGTTCAACCAGGTTAGCTACCCTCTCCTTCATCCTGGCCTTTTCTGAACCAATTGCTCTTATTTCTTCCTGTATCCTGACCAGTTCTTTTTGGCGGCTCTCGTTTTCCTGAACGAGAGAAGAGATTTTTTCCCGGAGAGAAGTGAAGGAATCTCTTTCAGTTTGAGCCAGGTCATCTAAAAAATGCAGCTTGGCTTCGATACCTTCCAGAATCCTCTTTAAAATACCGTAAAGAGGCTGAATTTTTTCTCTCACTTTCTCGTATTCCTCAACCATTTTCCGTTCAGCTAAAAGCATCTCTTCCTGCTCTTTAATTTCTCTCTCGATGGAAAGAAGCTGACGCTTTAAAAAGCCTGCCCTCTCCATCAAAGTAGAGATTTTCAGCTGGCAGCGGCCTATCTCTTCGGCTGTCCTCCTCTCTTTCTCCAAAATGTCTTTTCTTAAAGGTTGAGAAAACTCGCGCAAACTCAAGGTTAGCTTTTGCCTCTCTTCTTCTTTTTCTCGCTCAGCCTCAAAACAGTTTTTTGCTTTTTCTTCAAGCGTTTTTTTCTTTCTCTTAAGTTCCGTTTTCTCTCTGATTAAATCGGAAATTTTTCTTTCAATTTCAACAGCTCTTCTCTTTACCTCCTCCAGCTCTCTTTCTTTGTAAACCAGCTCTAAATCAATTTTCGCTAAGTCTTCTCCAATTTGCCTGTTCTTCTCCTCAAGTTTCGCCTTCCAATCGACTATTCTCAAATTCTCTTTCTTGAGCCTTTCAACTTCTTCTAACAGAGACTCTCTTTTCTTCTTAAGTGCTATTAACTCCCGCTTTTTGCTCAACAAATCAATTTCTTTACTCTTCTGACCAAAAAAACCTTGAAAGAGAAACCCTTCCCGGGTAACAAACCCCAGGCCCGGATATTCCAGGCCTAATTTAACAGCCTGCCTAGGGTTATCAACCAGATAAAAGTTGTCCAGCAAAACCTCAACTCCCCGAACTTGGGAACTGAACTTGATTTTATCGGACAGAGGAACAAATCTTTTAATTTTTCGGGCTGACTTTCTCTCTTTTCCATCAGGCAATAATAGAAAGGCAAAAGATGGTTCCTGGATTTTCTTGAGAAACTCATCAACTTCTGACCTTTCAATTAAAAAAGCCGAAAGTTTTTCTTTGAGTGCCGCCTGAACTGCTTTCTCATAACCTTCTTCAACTTCGATAAGCTCAAGAAGGGTTCTTAAATTCTTATCGAAAATCTGGCCACCTACTCTATTTTGATAAACCAGCCCCTCAAGCAAGTGAATTTCTGCCTGCAAACCGGCGGTTTCCTTCTGTAATTCTTCCTGTTTCTCAAGGTTTTGAGTTTTTTCCTCTTCGGCTTTTTTTAGTTCACTCCGAAGCGAATTCAGGGAAGACTCGGTCTCTTTCCTCAATTTCTTTAAACTTCCCAGTTCTTTTAACAAACCCGATTCTTCCTTCTTTAGCTGGCTTCTTTCCTGCTCCAGCCTCTCTTTCTCCTCTTCAATTAAGCTCAAGGAAGAGTTAACACTTTGGAGTTCAAGGTTGCAGGTTTTGGAAGCCAGAGAAAGATTCTGTAGCTCTTTTTCAATCCGGTCAATCAGACCCAGAAGCTGGTTGTGCCGCTCTTCCTTTTCCAGCCTTTCTTTTTTTATCCCTTCGCTTACCCTCTGAAGATGATTTAACTCTTTGTGTAAACTTTCTAATTCTCTATCCAGGTTTTGCTTTTCCTCAAGATAATGCTCTTTTTCTCCTCCCTTTTCCTTTAGCTTTTTTTCCTGCTGATAAATTCGCCTTCTCGCTTCCGATAGCTTTTCTATTAAGTTTTTGCCTTTTTCCTCTAGAACCATTAAGTTGCCGTTTATCTTTTCGTAAAACTGATGAAGGGCATCTTTAATTCGATTTAAATCCGCGGTGGCAAGTCCGTACTCTCCTAATTCAGCCTGGCATTGTTTAATTAAATGGTTATTGCTCTCAATTTTCCCTTTAATTTCGGCTGCTTCCTTAAGTTTTTCTTTTTCTTTTAAGTCACAATCTTCCCAAACCAAGCGGGCTTGTTTTATCTCCTGAGCCAGAAAATTTTTGGTTAGTTCTTTAAGGTCATCGGTTATTTTTTTAGCCTTCAAAGACTTTTTAGCCTGAAGTCTCAAAGGGCGCAGCTTCTTTTCAAGTTCAGCCACTACCTCTTCTAACCGACCAACACTTTCCTGAAAGGACTCCAGCTTTTTAAGGGCTCTTTCCTTCCTTCTTCGATACTTAAAAACGCCAGCTACTTCTTCTATCAGTCTTCTTCTTTCCTCTGGACTACTGTTTATTATCTCTTCTATCTGACCCTGACTGATAATGGTGTGGAGCTTCTGACCGATCCCCGAATCAGCTAAAAGCTCTTGAATGTCTATCAAGCGGCAGGGAGAGCCATTTAAAAAGTACTGGGATTCGCCCGAACGATAGAGGCGTCGAGTAATGGAAACCTCAGAAAACTCCAGGGGAAGAGTGCCGCAAGAGTTATCCAGAACCACAGTAGCTTCAGCTAAACCCAGGGGGGGTCGGTTCTTTGAACCGGCAAAAATTACATCCCCCATCAAAGAAGCTCTCAAAACCCGGGCGTTTTGTTCCCCAAAAACCCACAAAACAGCATCGATTAAATTACTTTTTCCGCTCCCGTTTGGTCCTACAACTACATTTATGCCCGGCTCGAAGGAAACGACTGTCTTATTGGCAAAAGACTTGAATCCTCTTAAAATTACCGTCTTTAAATACATTCTAAACGCTTTCTACCAGTTTTGCTCCGTAAACTTCCTGCATCTGCTTTAAAGCAAACTTATGCATCTCCTCGTTCAAACCAATAACCAGATTTTTTTCTACTTCAATCTTGTAACCTCGACTGGCAGCATCAGCCGCTGTACCCATAACACAAATGTTGGTAACCAGGCCGGTCAAAACCAAAACCTTTACTTCATTTTCTCGTAAATAAAGGTCAAGGTCGGTGCCGTAAAAAGCGGAATATCTTCTCTTCCTTACCACATAATCCTGAGGTTGGGGCTTGAGCTCCTCTACCACTTCTGCCCCCCAGCTACCAAGAACACAATGAGGTGGCCAGATAGAGAACTCGGGGTCATCAGGGCGGTGAGAATCGCAAACATAAATCACGAGCTCTTTTTCTTCCCGAGCCCTGGCTATTCTTTCCTGAAAAAAAGAGAGCCTCTCCAGAGCCCCAGAAACCACCAGGGTCCCTCCTTCTTTCACAAAATCATTCAGCATATCAATTACCAGCAAGGCTCGCTCAGTCACCCTAAATCACCTCCTTTTTTCAAACTCTGCCGTCGTAGAATCAGTTGATGTAAAGTATAAATCAGAAAAAAAACAAGTACTGTCGAGCCCTCAAAAACTGAGTTTTCCGCCGAAGCATTTAAAGCCGAAAGGGCTCTTAAACCAAAGCCAGCAAAAAAATCAGTAAGCAGATAAAAGGAGCTAAAAAAGGGGTTCAGGCTTGGAGCCCCCAGAAATTTCAAAACTATCCGAAAAGCCAGCAAATTCTCCACAATGACCAGAAATAAGTCAAAGAAAAACCAGCTGTAATCGGTTTTAAGATTGGAGTCCTTCCCGTAACCTCCTATTTCTTCCTTCAAAAAACCTCCAGTTTGCGACTTTTCCGAGTTTAAACTAATATTTTAATACCAGAATGGAAAAGATAAAACAGGTTAACATAAGAAAAGCTCAAATCAAAGAAGCCCGAGAAATTTTTAAAATTATCGACTATTTCGCTAAAAAAAATCTTTTACTACCTCGCTCTCTAAATGAAATTTACGAAAATATCCGCGACTTCTGGATCGCTCAAGTTGACCAAAAAATCGTGGGCTGCTGCTCCCTTCACCCCTACCGGGAAGACTTAGCTGAAATCCGCTCCCTGGCTATCCTTCCCAGATATCAAAAACAAGGGATAGGAAAAAAGCTATTAAATTCGGCTCTCAAAGAAGCCCGACAGCTGGGCATCGAAAAAGTCT
>DAIRCJ010000012.1:0-28330 GCA_036796755.1 Candidatus Geothermocultoraceae bacterium
TAAAGGAGAATTAATCTTTTTTTCAATTTGTTTCTTTATAAGCTTTATTTCTTCAGGCTTGAGAAAAGGGAAAAACCTTTCGGTTAGCGATTCAAACTCTTTGGGGAAATACTGATGGAGATAAGCTAAGGCTATCCGATAGGTTTTTTTAATGGCTAATTCTCCTCCGGGCAAGGGAACCCAAGCAAAATGAGCCAGTCTCTTAAAGTCAGAAAGACTTGCTAAAAGAACTTCTCCCCCCCAGATGGTTCCGTCGGTTCCGTAACCGCTTCCATCAAAAGAGAAGCCAATGACCTCTTTTAAGTAATTGTTTTCCACCATAGCTCCGGCAATGTGGGCGTGGTGGTGTTGAACCCCTACTTTTTCTTTTAAAGGAAGTTTTAGGGCATAGCGGGTGCTTAAATAGTCGGGATGAAGGTCATAAGCCACCACTTCCGGTTTTATTTTAAAGAGTTGCTGGTAAAGGCGGACAGTTTTCTCAAAAGCCTCAAAGGTTTCCTGATTTTCTAAGTCTCCAATGTGCTGAGAAACAAAGGCATACTGGTCTTTAGCTAAACAAAAAGTGTTTTTGAGTAGAGGCCCGACGGCTAAAATAGGGCGGGATTTATAGGGTAGGAAGACGGGATAAGGAGCATATCCCCGGGCTCGACGAATAATCTGGGGTTTTCCGCGAAAAATCCGGGCGACAGAATCATCGTAGCGGGAGTAAATATCCCGATTGTGAATTAAAAGGGCGTCACAGAGGTTACCCAGCCTTTTTCTGGCCTCTTCATTCCCGGCACAGATTGGTTCTTCACTTAAGTTCCCGCTGGTCATAACTAGAATCATATCTGATTCGCGAAGAAGAAGGTGATGGAGAGGTGTGTAGGGAAGCATTACCCCCAGATATTTGTTTTTTGGAGCTACCCCTTCGGCTACCGGTTGAGGCTCTTTTTTTCTTAAAAGGACAATTGGTGCTTCCGGGGAGGTTATGAGCTTTTCTTCAGCCAGGCTTACCTCAGCAATCTGGTTTAAGGCTTTGAGGTCTTTGACCATAATGGCAAAAGGTTTGGCTGGCCTTCTTTTTAACTTTCGCAGTCTTTGGACAATTTCTTCTCGGGTAGCGTCGCAAGCTAACTGAAATCCTCCCAGGCCTTTTATCCCCACAATTTTTCCCTCTTTTAAGAGCTCAATAGTTTTTTTTAGGGGGTTATTCTTCCGATATTTATAAAACCTCGCTCCTTTTTTAATTAAGAGAGAAAGAGAAGGGCCGCAGGAAGGGCAGGCATTGGGTTGGGCGTGAAAGCGCCGATCAGCGGGATTCTCATACTCTTTCTGGCATAAAGGGCACATTTTAAACTTTTTCATTGTGGTGTTTGGGCGGTCATAAGGAAGTCCTTTGATAATAGTAAAGCGGGGACCGCAGTTGGTGCAGTTAATAAAGGGGTAGCGGAAGCGGCGGTCAGATGGATTGAAAAGCTCCAGCTGGCAGGGATAACAGGTGGCAATGTCCGGAGAAACCAAACTGAACTTGCCTTTTTCTTCTCGGCTTTCTTTTATTTCAAATCTTGAATAGCCGCAAGGTTCAAGTTCTTCAAACTCAATTTTTTCAATTTTTGCCCGTGGGGGGGCTTCATCTGGAATTCTTTGAAGAAACTCTTCAAGTGTTTTGGTTTTTCCTTCAGCCTCTATCCAGACACCGTCGGATGAGTTCAAAACCCAGCCCTTGAGACTCAGGCTTCGGGCCAGATTGTAAATAAAAGGGCGAAAGCCCACCCCCTGGACCACACCGCTTAAATGGATTTTTAATCTTTTCCTTTCTTCTTTCATTGAAAATCTCTGGCTTATTTTAGCTTAAATTCTTCCTCTGTTTGTAAGTTATCTCTACTCCCTTTTTAATTTAAAATTTTCCTAATCTCTTTTGAATTAAAGTGGGAAGTGATTTCATTTATTTTTTTTCAAAGATGGGACAAGGGGGGTTTTTTAAAAAGATTTATTACCTTTTAGGGTTATTTACAACAACATTTAGTAGTTGACTCTAAACTACCCCCAACATATAGTGAGCGAATTCAAGCTTTAATTAATAAAGAAAAATTCTTTTAAAAATTATCACCATTTTTTAGTAAAAAATAGTTGACAAGTAAAAAAAAGAGTGTTAAAAAAAGAGCATCAGGGGAAAAATTAATAAAGGAAAGGAGGTGAAATAAATGAAAAAAATCTTAGTTCTTTCCTTAGCGGTTGTTTTTGTTCTGGCGGTTGCTCTTCCTGCTCTGGCTTACAACAGCACCACTGTTCCTTATAACAGTGAGGGTTACTGGGACCCTGACGAGGTAGCTGGTGGCGGTAACACTGATGGTAGCGGCTGGGAAGATTACGGCTACAACTGGGAGCAGAACTACACCGCAAGCCCTGGACCTCATGGTGATTACCAGACGACAACTAATAAGTGTCGGGAGTGCCATGCGGTTCACCGTGCTTATGGCTCCTGGAAACTGCTGCGAGCCAATGGCCGGGCTGACGGTTGTAAGTTCTGTCATGAACCAGGCGCTGGCGGAGCTGGCCAAAATATCGCTATGGGTGATACCGGTATTTCCAATGGTCATCATCTCTGGTGGGTTGGAACTGCTCCTGATACTCTTCAAGGAGGTGCTTATCAGACCCGCGCTGATGGTTTGGCCTGCTTAGACTGCCACAGTGTCCATGCCAACCCCAGGAGAATGGTTGGTGACATCACTGACGAGGCCACTGACAAGCTCCTTTTGGGTGACCCCAACAACAATAACTCGACTGGTTATTGTGCTGCTGATGTTGATCTAACCGACTGGTGTGCTGACTGCCACGGTGGTAATGTTGGGTTGCACACCACCCAGAAGAGCATCTGGGATGGGGAAGAGTTTATTGCTGCTTACAGCCATGATTGCCAGACCAACGGCACTACTATCGGCGACAATATCTACACTACTTGCGATGACCTTGTAGCCGATCCTAATGCCTTGAAGGTCGAGCCTGAAGATGGAACTAACAACGGTCCTAAGTGCCGTCAGTGCCACTATCGGGCAAGCAACGCTGGTAACAATGACTACTTCCCTCACCGTTCTCAAAACACCTATGTCTTCCTGGCTGGTCAGACTGGCGATACGGATGATGTTGATAATACTGCTCTTGATGATCTTTGCATCCGTTGTCACAACTACGACCATCTGCCTTAAAAAGTGGCAGGAAGGATTGCTTCTTAATTCTTAAAGAGCCCCCTTCTGGGGGCTCTTTTTTTGGAAGTCTTTTCTGTCCTTTTGTCTCTAAAGGAGGATGGGGAGAGAAAGGAAATTGAGGGGGATTTAAGAAGTTAACAACAAAGCTGATTGTGTTAAAATTTTTTCGATGAAAAATCAATTAAGAGCTTCAGTTTTGATTGATTCCCTTATCTGGCTTTTAATATATTTAACTTTATTTTTAGCTCCACTTATTTTATTCCCTCCTCTTACCAGCTCGATTATTTTACCCAAGTATTTTTTTATAACCTCTACTTCCTTTTTTCTTTTTTTTCTTCTTTTCTTGAAGTGGCTTTTCGAAAAGGCTCCCTTTAATGTTTACTTGCCTTTTCTTCTTCTGCTTTTTTTCATTTTTAGCTGGACTTTATTGAATTCTTCATTTTCTCTTCACCCTTTTACTGCTTTTTTCGGTAACCCCCAGCGCTATGATGGGTGGCTAGCTTTTTTTTCCTATTTAGTCTTTCCCCTGACTTTTCTTTTTTTGAGACCCAGCCGCCAAAAAATTGTCCATTTATTAAAGATACTCTCGCTTAGTGGGGCTCTGGTTTCTTTAATCGGCCTGGCTCAAGCCGCTGGCTGGGGGATTAAACGCTTCTCTTTAGACCCGGCTCGCCTTTCTTCTACCTTGGGCAACCCCGATTTTTTAGCTTCTTTTCTTCTTCTCACCATCTTTCCTACCCTTTATTTGATTTTTTCTTTCCGAGAACCAGAAAGAATTTTTTTAAAAAGCTTATTTTTTTCCTCTTTAGTCTTACAGCTTTCAGCCTTATACCTGACTTATTCCCGGGGCGCCTGGGCGGCTTTTCTCTTTTTTCTCCTGATTTTTCTCCTTTTTCTTTTTAAACGGGCCGAAAGAGAAAAAACTTTTCGCTTTCTCACCCTCTTTTTTTTCGCTTTTTTTCTTTCCCTTCCTCTAAATTACTTTTCCCACCTCCAATTTTTAAAAAAGGAGGCAAAAACTCAGGAAGCAGCAGGAGTGGCTGGCGACGCCGAACTCTTAGAAAAAGTTCCCGGCTTGCTTCCCGGAAGAGCCAGAGAAAGGATTACTTCGGCTCCTTCCGATTTCCAAAGAAGGTTGGATTTTTATCAGACCGCTTTAAAAGCTATTAGCTACGCTCCATTTCTGGGAAGCGGGCTTGATTCTTACCATCTTTTACTGGGAAGAATGAAGCTGGGTTTTTCCGGAAAAAGCGGGAAGCTTTTGGTTGCCGACCGCCCCCATAATGACTTTCTGCAAACCGCGGTTATGCTTGGACTTCCTGGTTTTCTTTTTTATTTTGCTTTTTTAACCTATCTATGCTTAAAAACTCTGACCTTTCTTTTCCGAGAAAGAGAAAAAGAAAATAGCTTTCTGGCTTTAACTCTTTTTTTAGCTCTTTTTTCCTATCTTTTTTACTTGCAGTTTGTTTTTCACACCCCGCCAACCGCCTTTTATTTTTACTCCCTGGCCAGCCTTTTAGTCCTTTTGGTCGGGAAAGAAGCAAGAGAAACCTTAACCCTGGAAGTCCCCGCTTTTCTTCCCTTTACCTTTAAACTTCTTTTATCCGGACTCACTTTTTTGCTTTTTCTTTTTTTCTTTTACCGTTTTTCTTTTACCCCAATTTATGCCAGCTATTTAAGTGAAAAAGCGGTCAGGCTGGTAAGTGAAGGTTTTTACTCTCAGGCTATTAAAGAAGGAGAAAAAGCAGTAAGCTTGATGCCTCAACGCTCCGATTTTCTTATTCTCCTGGGGGAAAGCTATCGTAAATTAGGCCTTCAAACTGGCGATTTTTCCCAGCTTGAGATGGGACTTTATTTTTTTCGCCGGGCGGTTGAAGTTAACCCCTACCTTCGTTTTAACCATCTTAAGCTGGCAGTGAGCTTGCTTCAGGCGGGAGAAGCTACTGGAAACAAGGCTTATGTGGAAGAGGCAATCCCGACGTTTAAGAAAGTGATACAGTTTAGCCCTGATTATTTTGAGGCTTATTACAACCTGGGTGTGGCTTATTATTACTTAAAAGACTTTCGGAAGGCGCGCTTTTATTTTGAAAAAACCTTAAGTTTAAATAAAGAAGAAAAAGATGCCTGGTTTTTGCTGGGAAAAGTGGCGGAAAAGGAAGGAAAGCCGAAAGAAGCTTTAAAGTTTTATGAAAGGAGTTTAAAAGTCTGGGAGAAAGAAAAAAGACAAAAGTCTAAAGGAGAAGCTAGCTGGGAACTGGAAGAAAAAGCAAAGGAAGCGGTTTTTCAATTGAAGAAGGAAATTTAGAGTCGCAACTATTACTTAGGTTTCTTAAAAGAGCAATTTTTTCTTGACACTTTGTAACTTTCAATACTATACTTTTATCACCATAAGGAGGTAAGATGAAGAGAAACTTTTTTTTGCTTTTCTTTTTTGTTTTCTCTCTGTTGTTAGCGGTTAATTTTCTTTTGGGCTGTAGTCAGCCTAAAGCTCAGGTGGCTATTGTCAGCAAAGAGCTGGTGGCTAATGGAACCAATATGGCGGTGGTCAAGGGAAAGATTAAAAATGAAGGTAGTGGCGATGCTCAGGTGGTGGTGAAAGCCAAGCTTTTTGATGATGCCGGTAATGTTTTGGATGAACCCTTTGAAATGGTATCGGTTAAGAAAGGGGAAACAGCCGATTTTGAAGTAAAAAGCTCGGTTAATTTTTACAAGGTTAAAAAGTTTGAAGTAGCTGTGGAGTGAAGTAACCGCCAGGAAAACTTTTCCTCCTTCTTTATTTTTGCTCTGATGTGCTAAACTTTTTTTATGCTTTTAAGATTGCTTTTTTATTCCAGGCAAAGCCGACTATCCGAGCTTTTTTCTATTCTTCAGGAAGTCTGGAAAAGAGCCGTAACGGTTTTTAAGAACCCTCGTTCTTCTCCCAAAGAAGCCGCCCTTTTGTTAAGCATTTTAACCGTTTTTACTCTGATTGTAGCCTTATTAGCCTTGCTCCTTTACTTTTTAACCGAAGAGAAATTGGAAGAAGAAAAGAAAAAAGAAGAAAGAGAGGAGGAAGAGAGAGAAAGAGTTTTTCAAAAAAGGGAAACCTGGTTGACAACTCTGGCAATTCTCTTCCTTCTTCTGGTTCTTCTCTTTTCCCTTTCCTCTTCTCCCCTGTTTTGCTCCAGCTGCCATAACATCCGACCTTATTACCTTTCCTGGAGAACTTCGAAGCACGCTCGGGCTAACTGTCTTTCCTGTCATCAGAAACCAACCTTTGATAGCTGGTTAGAAGTGCGTCTTAAAGGTCTGGAAAATCTCTGGCTTTATGTTTTTAAGAAAAAAAGGCAGTACAAAGAAAGAGTTTCTGACCTTTCCTGTCTTTCCTGTCATCAGGAAATCAGGGAGAAAATAGTTGGGGAAAAAATCAGGATGAGCCACCGGGAAGTTCTTATTGGCAAACACTGCTTTGAGTGTCATCCAGAGCAGGGCCACGAAGAAAAAAAAGCGGTGGCAGTGATGAATGAGTGCCTCCCCTGCCATTTGAAAAAGGGTCAAGCTTTTAAATGCTCAAGCTGCCATAAGGTTGACATTGCTTACAATCCCGAAGTAGATCTTTCTGGATATCGCCTTTCTCATCTTGTTAAAAAGCCAAACTGTAACCACTGCCATAAACCAGCCACCACCCGAGAATGCAATTACTGTCACCAGACCCAGATGCCCCATCCTTTAGGCTGGCGTGAAGGGGCTCATGCCCGGGAAGCCTTTGTTAACAAGCAAAACTGCTATCGCTGTCACCCAAAGCCGGGTTTTTGTGCTGGTTGCCATATCGGGTTGGGAGGGAAAGGGCAGTGGCCTCACGGTTCAAATTTTGTTCAGACCCATCGTTATGGAAACCGGGAAAGATGTTTTGCCTGCCACGGTCCCCATCTTTGCGATTTATGCCATCCCAAAGGTAAATACCGTTAAGTAAATTTCCCTTTTCCTTCTTTTTATCCTTTCTCAGGCATAAGGGGGGTAGAGGGGATTTTAATAAAAAAATTTGCTTTCCCTAACAAAATTTGTTATATTTGTTATTTAATTTGAGTTATACACAGAGAGAGGTTGAATGGCTGATCGGAGAACGCAGCTTGAAGCATTAGTTAAAATTCGGGATAACCTTTCCTCTCGCCTGGGAAGCGAAATGAGATTCCGAACCAATCTGGGGCGCTGTCGAGTTCTGGAAAGAGTTGGGGTTCTGGAAGAAGTCTATCAAAACTTATTCGTGATTAAAGTTGTGGAAGGAGAAACTGTTCGCCGTATTTCCTATACCTATGTTGATGTCTTAACCAAGACGGTTGAGCTTTCTTCTCCTCACGACGGAGAAAGTCTTTTCCCCTGGCTAAACTAAAATAGCAGTAATATGGAAACCAAAATAGCCCGGTGAAATTTTTTCTCAAAGCTCCCGCTAAGCTTAATTTGTTTCTAAAGATTGGTCCCAAAAGAGCTGATGGTTATCATAGTATCTTGAGTCTTTTCCAGACCATATCTCTCTTTGATGAAATAGAAATTACCACTTCTTCTACTGACAGCCTCATTTGCGACCTACCCCTCCTTCCAGAAGAAAACCTGGTTTTCAAGGCTTTAAAAAAACTGCGGGCTAAAGCTGATTTTCCTCCTCTGGAGATTAAACTTAAGAAAAACATCCCTCCTGGTAGCGGACTGGGCGGAGCAAGTTCAGACGCAGCTTCTGTTCTTAAAGGGATAAATAATTTTTTTGCCCTGGGTTTAAGTTTTGAGAACCTTAGAAAGCTATCTCTGGAAGTCGGTTCCGATGTCCCTTATTTTTTAGTTGGCGGGACTTGTTTGGTTAAAGGACGGGGGGAGGTGGTCAAAAAGCTTTCTTCCTTACCGGCCTGCCCCTTGCTTCTCTTTTTACCTCATTTTTCAATTTCTACCGCTCTGGCTTATTCCTGGTGGGATGGGTATGTAGCTCAAAATCCCGAGCTTTTAAAAGAGTTTAACTCTTTGGATTACACCCGGATAAGCTGGGGAGAAAACGATTTTGAAAAGGTTATTCTGGAAAGATACCCCCTTTTAAAAGAAGTTAGGAAGATAGCTCAAGAAATAGGTGTTGAGTTCACCGGCCTGAGCGGGACTGGTTCAGCCCTTTTTGCTCTGTCTCAAGAAGCTGGCCGATTAAGAAATTTAAAAAAAGCCTGGGAAAGGTTGCCCGGAAAGGTCATTGAAGCTGTTTTTGAAACCAGTGAGGGGAAGGAGAAGTTAAGTTGTCAATTCCGGTAGTGGTTTTAGGCGGTGGCAGTCTAAAAGGTTTCAGCCAGCCAAAGTCATTTCTTCCTTTAAATGGTCGCTGGATGATAGAGTGGACTCTTGAGGCCCTGAAGTCAACTCCGGATCTGGGAGAAATTCTGGTTTTTTTGCCGCCGGGTGAGAAAAAGAAGTTTTCCGGTGTTAAGGTTGAGTTCTCAGAAGACGACTTACTGACCAAGTTGGCACGGGGAGTTGATTTTTTTGTCCGTTCGGAGTGGCTGCTTCTGGTCAGCGGGGATCTGCCCCTCTTAACTCCTGAATCTTTAAGCGACTTTCTAAAAAGGTGTTTTTATTTTTCTGCCGACGGCTACTACCCTGTTCTTTCCCGGGAGACAATGGAAAATAAGTTTCCTCACACCAAGCGAACTTACGGAAAGCTGAAGGAAGGGTGCCTGACCGGTGGGAATGTTATTTTAATTCGCCCTCAAGTCCTTACTGATAACTGGAGTTTAGCCGAGAAAATCCTTGCAGCCAGGAAAAAGCCGGTTCAGTTAGCTCAAATTTTAGGTTTTGATACCGTTTTAAAGTTTGCTTTTAGAGTTTTAACGATTAAAGAAGCTGAAGAAAGACTTTCCCGGATTACCGGTTACACCTTAAAAGCTGTTTTTTCGCCCTTTGCCGAAATTGGTCTGGATGTTGACAAAGAAGAAGACTTTGAGCTGGTCAAGAAATTTTTAGAGGAGGGTAAATGATAAGGATTTTAACTGAAGAAGCACCACGACCTTTAGGGCCTTACTCTCAGGGCTTAAAGGTAGGCAATCTTATTTTTGCCTCTGGTCAGCTGGGGATTGACCCATTGACCGGAGAACTGAAAGAAAGATTCGAAGAGGAGGTGAGGCAGGCTTTTAGAAACCTGGAAGCAATTTTAAAAGGAGGTGATTCTGACTTAAAAAAAGTAGTGAAGTTAACGGTCTTTCTCTCTGACCTTTCTCTTTTTCCGACCTTCAACCAAATTTGCGAAGAGGTTTTTGAGAAGGTCTACCCAGCGCGAGAATGTGTTGAAGTTTCAGCTTTGCCTTTGAAGGCGCGAGTTGAAATTTCGGCTATCGCCTGGTCTCAAGCTTAACTTAAGGAGGAGTTTGATGGAAATTACTAAAGTTAATCTTCGCCTGGTGGAAAATATGAACAAGGTCCGGGCTATTGCTTCTGTTACCTTTGATGAGGAGTTTGTGGTTAACGACATTCGGCTGGTAGAAGGGGACAAGGGATTTTTTGTAGCTATGCCCAGCCGTAAGTTACCGGATGGAAGTTACAAAGATGTAGCCCATCCGATCAAGACTGAGATGAGGGAGAAAATTCAGCAAGCAGTTTTAGCTGAGTATGAAAATAAGAAAAGCGGCTAAACTTTACCCGACCAAACCTTAGTAGTATCATTTCTAATTTGCTGTAATCCGATTGGGGCGTGGCCAAGCTGGTAAGGCGCGGGACTTTGGATCCCGTAATCGGAGGTTCGAATCCTCCCGCCCCAGCCATAAGCACAGTAAGGTTTTATCTGGTTTAGTTTTTCTGGCTTGAGAATGGCTTGAAATAGAGCGGCGAAAGCCCCGGTTTTTGAGCGGGAGAGTGTTTTGCGGAGAAGAGAGAAGAGTTAATTTTTCCCGACTTGCTTCGGGAAGAACCTTAAAAGGATTTTAAGAACCTTAGAGTGCCCTCGGGCTATCAGGTTTAAGCGAATAAAGTTGGCTTTTTTTTCGTTAATAAATATAGAGTGGTTAGGGAAGAAGAAATAAGGTTGGTTTTAGACCACCTTACTGAGCCTTTAAGTGGTTTGTCTTTTTGTCAAGCTGGCTTGGTTAAAGAGATTTCTATTGAGGACTCAAAAATTAAAATAGTTTTTCAGTACCCATCTCCCGACTATCCTTACAAAGAAGAAGTTAAGCGAAGAGCCGAAGAAGAAATTCGGGAGTTAGGCTTGTTTTCAGAAATTATAATTGAGGAAGCCCAAAGAGAAGTTCAGCTTTAACTTATTGGGATTGTTTTCTTTCTCTTTCCTATTGAACTAAACCACCCTTAGGTTTAATATCTTTAATGGCATTTTCGGTTTTGGAGTGAGAAATGAAATCTCATTTAACCATTGTTATTTTAGCAGCTGGTGAAGGTAAACGAATGAAATCGGCTCTTCCCAAAGTTTTACATCCTCTTTTGGGAGAGCCACAGATTTCTTATGTGGTAAGGGCGGCGCTTGCTCTTAAGCCAAAAAAACTAATGGTGGTGGTGGGAAAGGGAGCGGAAGAAGTGAAAAAGGTGTTGCCATCGGAGGTCAAAACGGTAAAACAACCCAAACCCCTGGGCACTGGAGATGCCGTTCGTTGTTGTCTTCCTGAGCTTGGAGATTTTGAAGGGGAAGTGATGATTGTTAACGGAGACACGCCTCTCATTACCGCTCAAACTTTAAAGTCTTTAATTTCTGCCCACCGTAGACAAGGGAATAAAGCTACGATGCTTACCTCTTTTCCGCCTGACCCGACGGGTTACGGAAGGGTAGCCCGCGATGGAGACAAAGTGGCAAAAATTGTTGAAGAAAAGGACGCTTCAGTTAAGGAGAGAAAAATTGGGGAAGTTAACACTGGATTTTATGTTTTTCAAAAAGAAGTTCTTTTTAAGTATTTAAAGAAGATAAAAAACGAAAACAAAGCTAAAGAGTATTACCTTACTGATGTTATCGGGCTTTTAACTGATGATGGTCATAAGGTAGGAGCAGTTGCCGCCACTGATTGGCGAGAAACAACCAATGTTAACTCGCGAAAGGATTTGGTTGAGGCCCAGAAGGTTCTTCAGGAAAGAATTAACTCATACTGGCTTGAGCGGGGTGTAACCATTGTTGACCCTGATTTAACCTATATTGGCCCTTTGGCGAAACTGGCCCGGGATGTTACTATTTTTCCCCTGACCTTTTTGAAAGGAAAAACTGAGGTTGGCGAAGGTTCGTTTATCGGTCCCTCGGTCGATTTAACCGACTGTCGTTTAGGGAAAAGGGTGAGTATTTGTTATGCCTGGGGAGAAAGAGCAGTGATTGAGGATGAGGCTCAGGTTGGACCTTTTGCTCGTTTGCGGGAAGGGGCGCAAATTGGCAGGAAGGCGCGGGTAGGAACTTTTGTGGAAATAAAGAAAAGCAAAATTGGCAGGGAAAGCAAGGTTCCTCACTTAAGCTATCTTGGTGACGCGGTGGTGGGGGAAAAGGTAAACATTGGAGCTGGAACAATAACCTGCAATTTTGATGGAGAAAAGAAGCATCCTACCGTTATCGAAAACGGAGCTTTTATTGGTAGCGATACCATTCTGGTGGCACCAATAAAAATTGGCAAAGGGGCGGTAACCGGGGCTGGCTCGGTTTTAAGCCATAATGTTCCGTCGGGCTCGCTGGCTATTGAGCGGAGTCAGGAGAAGATAATTGAGGGCTGGGTAAAAAGAAGAAAGAAAAAAAGATTAAAGGAAGGAGGCAGTTAATTGGAAAAAGAAGCTGAAGTTCACATTCCTCGCCGATTAATGAAGGTTTTTAGCGGCTCAGCTCATCCTAAACTTGGTCAGGAGATAGCAAAAAAGCTTAATTATCCGTTAGGGAAGGTTGAGTTAGGAGTTTTTGCTAATGGGGAAATTTATGTCCGTTTTCTGGAAAGTGTTCGGGGGGCTGATGTATTTGTTATCCAGACAATTTATCAGCCCGTAAACCGGAGTTTAATGGAGCTTTTGATTATGGTTGACGCTTTACGGCGAGCTTCAGCTGAAAGAATAACTGCGGTTATTCCTCATTTTGGCTACGCCCGACAGGACAAAAAAACGGCTGCCCGCGAGCCTATAACAGCCAAGCTGGTAGCTAATCTTTTAGTCACAGCTGGTGTTAATCGGGTAATTACTATGGACCTTCACGCCGGCCAAATTCAGGGTTTTTTTGATTTGCCAGTTGACCACTTAACTGCTTTACCGATTCTGGCTGATTATTTTCGTGAGAAAGATTTGAGCGATTTAATTGCGGTGGCTCCAGATGTAGGTCGGGTGAAAACGGTTAAGAAGTTTGGCGATGTTTTGGGAGCTCCCTTGGTGATTTTACACAAGACTCGTCCCGCCCATAATTTAGCCGAAGTAACCCATGTGGTGGGTGAAGTAGAAGGGAAGACAGCGGTTATCGTAGATGATATGATAGATACGGCGGGAACAGTTGTTAGCGGGGCTCAAGCTTTAATGGAAAAAGGGGCTAAAGAAGTTTATGTCTGTGCCACTCACGGCCTTTTCTCTCGTCAGGCTCAAGACTTAATTGATTCTTCTCCGATAAAAGAGGTGGTAGTGACTGATACGGTCCCTTTTAAAGTTAGAAGCTCAAAGATTAAAACCCTTTCCGTTGCTCACTTGCTAGCTCAAGCGATTTTTAATGTCCATGAAGACTCCTCAGTGAGTGAGCTTTTCAAAGGATTAGAATATTGATAAAGCTCGTTTTCAGGCCTGCCCGCCTACTTTGAAAGGTTGAAATAAATTCTTATTTTCAATTTTTCTTTCAAATCTCACCCTGCTCCCTTTGGTCAAAAATCTTTTACTTTAAATCTTAAGGGGGAATGGGGGGTTTGAGAAGGCAGAGAAGTTCCCGGTCGTTTTTCTTGAAATTAACTCAAAAATCAGAGATAATAACTTTTTTAGTTTAACTTTTAAAAGTTAAAAATTAAAGGAGGTTTAATTAATGAAATTTGCTGAGCTTCAGGTGGTAGCTCGAGATAAAACAGGCAAGTCAAGTGCGCGGGCCTGGCGCCGCAAAGGGTATATCCCGGGAATTATTTACGGCCACGAATTCCCTCCCCTGCCGGTCAGCGTTCCTCTAAAGGATTTTATCCACCTGACTCATCAGTCCGGGCGTTCCGGGGTGGTTGTCAAGCTTAATCTGGAAGGAAAAGAGTTGCCAGCTTTAATTAAAGAAGTGACTCTGGACCCGGTGAGAGATAGCTATCTTCACATTGATTTTCAAAAAATAAGTCTGGATGAGAAAGTTTCTACTACCGTTCCTATAGTTATTAAAGGCGAAGAAGTTTCCCCAGGTCTTAAGATGGGCGGGGTTCTTCAGCACGGCTTGAACGAGATCGAAATTGAAGCTTTGCCCAGGGACTTGCCGGAAAGATTTGAAATTGACATTTCCAATTTCGAGATCGGTGACAGCGCTAAAGTAGCTGATTTACTTCCCCCTCCCGGTGTAACTATTCTCGAGGACCCGGAGGAAGTTATCCTGACCATTCTTCCTCCAACAATATACAAAGAAGCTGTTGAAGAAGTGGCCGAGGAGGAAGCAGCCGAAGAAAAGCCAGCAGAAGAAGCTCTTTCTTCTGAAGAAACAACAGAGTAATGTGGCTTTTGGTGGGGCTGGGAAACCCCGGCGCGGAATACGAAAAGACGCGTCACAACATTGGTTTTATGGTCATTGACCAGCTGGCCAAAACCTGGCAGCTCGAACTAAAAAAGAAAAAGTTTTCTTCTTTTTACGCTTATTCTCCGGAAAGGGAAACTTACCTGGTTAAGCCCCAAACTTTTATGAATCGAAGTGGCTTGGCTGTAAAAAAATGGGTTGAGCATTTAAACCTCCCTTTAACCAATCTGCTGGTTGTTCTGGATGATTTGGACCTTCCTTTAGGAGAAATTCGCTTGAGATTTAAAGGGGGGAGCGGTGGTCATCACGGCCTGGAATCAATTATTGAAGAGCTGAAAACCAGCGATTTTCCTCGTTTGAGACTGGGCATTGGTCGGCCCAGAGTACAAGGCAGGGAGGCTGATTACGTCCTTTCTCCTTTTAAGAAAGGAGAGGAAAAAGTTTTAATGGAGGCTATTGAGAAAGGCTTGCGTTTGCTGGAAGATTTTATTTCTGAGCCAGTGACTTAAATTTCTTTAAAGCTGGTAATTTTAAAGATGAAAACAACCATTGGCGCTTATCTTTTTGATTTGTTTGAGAATAAATTAAAATCTTTTGATTTAGATCAAGAAGTAGTCTCCCTATCTGAAGCTAGCTTGGCTCTTTTCCTAGAGTACTTATTTCAACGGGAGAAGAAAAATATTTTCGTTATTTTGCCTGAAGAGACCCTTGGGGAAAGGTTATTTTACGAGATTGACCAGCCGAAAAACTCTCTTCTTTTAAGGGAAAGAAAAATTCTGCCTTGGGAAGAAGGTAGGTCCGAAAGAGGTGAGGTAGAGCCTTATCTTCGGCTTAAAAATTTGGTTCAGAGTAAAGAGTTGTTCAGGGTTTTTACCCCTTTCAGTCAGGCTCTTCTGACTTTTCCTTGGAATTTTCAACCACCGATTAATTTAAAAGAAGGTTTTTCTTATGAACGAGAGAAGTTAATTCAGAAGCTTGAAGATTTTGGCTACGAAAGAAACTATCTGGTGGAAAGAGAAGGCGAGTATGCGGTTCGGGGCGGCTTAATTGACCTTTATCCGGTCGGGTTTAAGCCAGTCCGCTTGGATTTTTCCGGAGATACTCTGGAGGCAATTAAGACCTTTTCTCTGGCTAGCCAGCGTTCGACCGATGTTCTCAAGACAGTGACAATTGCTCCTTTCAAAGAAGCAGTTTTAACTTCTGAGGAAAGAGAAAGAGTAAAAAAGATCTTGCCCTGGGTTCCTGAAGAAGAAGCCGAGCTTCTTTTGCAGGGAAAGAGTTTTCCAGGCTGGGGTAGTTACTGGCCTTATATTTTTAACCTTCGGCACCTTGGCAATGTTTGTCCCTCTCGAAACTCTCTTTTTGTTCTGGTAGAGGAAGAGTTAATTGAAGAAAAGAGCGGAACTTATTTGAGGTGGCTGAAGGAGTCCTGGGAAAGAGCGGCTATCAAAAGGAACTTGCCTCCTCTAAGCAGAAACCAGCCTTTTTTAAGACTGAAAGAGGTTTTGAGAGGTAATAAAAAAGTTTCTTTTTCTTTACTAAAGAGAGAAAAGATAACTTTTCCTCTAAGTCTTGATTTTCAAAGAGAGCAAAGAATGGAGAAGGTCAAGAGCTGGCTAAAAGCTGGTTATAATCTAATTCTGGCCGGAAAAAAAGAGTACCGATCCCGAGCCGAAAAAGAGCTAAAAGAAAATGATTTAAGCTTTTCTTCAAAGCCCGGGGAGAAAGGCAGCTTGCTTTTTCTCCCTTTTAACTTAGCTCAGAGCTTTGCTTTTGAGGGTTTAAAGGTTATTTGCCTCTCAATGAGCGAGCTATTTTCCTACCCTTACCGAACCAAAGAAGTGGCGATTGAACAGCCTTTTTCAGCTTCCTTTGAGCTAAAACCAGGTGAATTAGCCGTTCATTCCCGTTACGGAATAGGAAGGTATTTGGGGATGGAAAAAGTTTTTCTTGACGGCGTTTATCAGGATTATCTCGTTTTGGAATATGCCGATGGAAAACTAAAAATTAGGCCGGAAAACTTTAGAGACCTGACTAAGTATTATGGGGGGGAGGAGGAAGAAGTTAAGCTTTCTTCTCTGAATTCCCGGGACTGGCAGAGAAAAAAAGAGCAAGCCCGGAAAGCCGCCCGCAAACTGGCAATAAACCTGGTAAAACTTTATGCCAGGCGCCGTTTATTGCCGGGTTTTAGCTTTTCCCCCGATACTCCCTGGCAAAAAGAATTGGAGGAAAGTTTTCCTTTTGAAGAAACCGAGGATCAGAGAAAGGCTATTGAGGAGATTAAAAAAGATATGGAATCTCCTCAGGTTATGGATCGCCTGGTCTTTGGTGACGTCGGGTTTGGTAAAACCGAGGTTGCTATACGAGCTTCTTTTAAGGCGGTAATGGATGGTTTTCAGGTTATGGTTATGGTTCCGACAACTGTTCTGGCCGAACAACACCGACAAACATTTAAAGAAAGGCTGGCGCCTTTTCCTCTGAGGGTTGAAGCGATTTCTCGCCTTTTAAGCTTAGCTGAGCAAAAAGAAATTCTTCGGGATTTTTCTTTGGGCAAAGTTGATATTTTAATCGGAACCCATCGGCTCCTTTCGGCTGATGTCAAACCGCGAAAGCTTGGACTTTTAATAATAGATGAAGAACACCGTTTTGGGGTCGGACAAAAAGAAAAAATAAAGGAGGCGTATCCCCGGGTTGATGTTCTTTCTTTAAGTGCTACTCCCATCCCCCGGACCTTGCAGATGGCTCTATCGGGAGTGCGGGAGGTGAGTTTAATCGAAACCCCGCCGGCTAATCGCCTTCCGGTTGTCACCTTTGTTGAGCCTTACGACTCTCAGCTGGTAAAGCTAGCTATTCTTAGAGAACTAAGCCGTGGTGGCCAGGTTTTTTATCTTCACAACAGAATAGAGGAGCTGGAGAAAGTTGCGAAAAACTTAAGAGAACTTTTTCCGGAAGCAAGGTTGAGCGTGGTTCACGGCCAGCTTGACCAGGAAGACCTGGAGTTGGCAATGTGGGGTTTTAGTCAGGGCGACTATGACATAATGGTCTGTACTACCATAATCGAAGCCGGTCTCGATTTCCCTCAAGCTAATACTTTAATAGTTGACGATGCCGAACGTCTGGGGCTAGCTCAGATTTATCAGTTGAGAGGTCGGGTTGGGCGCTCCGACCGCCAGGCTTACGCTTATTTTCTTTACAACCCGGCCTCTTTGACTCAGGCGGGCTGGGAAAGGCTTAAAGCGGTAGCTGAGCTTTCTGACCTGGGTTCAGGTTTAAAGCTGGCTTTAAAAGATCTTCAGATCAGGGGAGCCGGAAGTCTTTTTAGTTTTGAGCAGCACGGACATATTAAAGCAGTTGGTTTTGACCTTTACACGCAGCTTATAGAGGAAGCAGTTCGGGAAATAAAAGGAGAAGTTTTAAAACCAAAAACAATTCTTTTAGACCTAGGTCTTTCGGCTTTCATTCCCGACAGCTATTTGCCTGATGAGAGGTTGAGGTTGGAAGTTTACCATCGGTTAGCCGAAGTGGAAAAAGAGGCAGATTTAAAAGATTTAAAAGCAGAAATCCTTGACCGTTTTGGCTTTCCGCCTCCGGAAGTGGAAAATTTATTTGAAGCGGTGGAAATTCGTCTTCTGGCGGAAGAATTGGGAATAAACGAGGTAAAAGTGCGGAAGGAAGGAATATTTTTGAAGGCAACTGATCTGGACCGACTGGCCAGGATAGCCCCGGCCGGTTTTGTTTTTAAGAAAAGATTTAACAGCCTGGTTCTCAGGCCGCCAGTTGCTTCAGTTGAAGAAAAAGTCAGTTATTTAAAATCCTTTTTAAATGGTATAATCCAGAAAGTGATAGCGGTTGGTTAAGAAGTCCAATGTTGCCCGGCTGTTTTTAATACTGGTTATCCCTGGCCTTTTTCTGGCTGGTTGCCAGAGAAGTGATTTGCTGGCAAAAGTGGGAAAGATAGAGATAAAGACCTCGGAAGTTGAAACAATCGTTAACCGTTTAAAAGCAGAGCATCCGGGCTTTTTTGAGAGAAGAGGTTTTGAAGAAGAGGTAAGAAAGAAAGTCATTAAAGGTTTGATCACCGGGGCTTTAATCGAAAACAACCTGGATTACCTGGGATTAAAAGTAACTGACCAGGAAATTAAGGCGGAAATAAATAAATATAAGAAGTTTTACGGTAAGAAGTTTTCCAGGGCTTTAAAGAACTTTGGCTTTACCGAAGAAGGCTTTCGCTACTCTGTTTTTCGCAGTCTTTTATTTAGAAAAGCTATCAAGCTGGTGGAAAAGGACATCAAGCCAGTTACTTCAGAGGAAGTGGAAGCTTATTATCAAAAGCATAAAGATGATTTTGTGGTTGAGCCTCGCTATCGCCTTTTGCTGGCTCAAATTTCTTCTTCCCAAAAGGCTAAGAAGGTGGAGAAAGAGTTAAAAAAGAAAAAAGCCGACTTTCCCCAGTTGGTTTCTCAGTTTAACCTCTGTCCTTTAAAAAACCAGGATGATTTTGACACTGGCTGGAAAGAGAAATCAGAGCTACCTTTAGCAGTTTATAAAAAAGTAGAGAAGTTAAAGGTTGGTCAGGTGCTGACCCCTTTTAAAATCGGGGAAGACTGGTGTCTGGTAAAGCTAATAGATAAAGAAGAAAAGCGCTTAAGGCCATTTGCTGAAGTCAAGGATTATATTAACAACTTACTTTATCAGCGTCACAAGGAAGAGGCATGGGGAAGGTTAATAAAAAAGCTGGAGAAAAGAACACCAGTAAAGAGTTACCAGAAGATTTAAAGCTTGGTGAGAGTTTCCTTCGACTGGTAAAAACGATGGAGATTTTACGAGGTCCCGATGGCTGCCCCTGGGATCGGGAGCAAACTCACTCTACTATAGTGGAAAATCTGGTTGAAGAGGCTTACGAAGTTTGCCAGGCAGTAGCTGAAGGGAACGACGAGCTTTTGAAAGAAGAGTTAGGAGATGTTCTGCTTCAGGTTGTTTTCCATTCCCAGATGGCAAAGGAAAGGAAAGCTTTTAATTTGAATATGGTGATTGAGGGTTTGCTCAACAAACTTTATCAGCGCCATCCTCATGTCTTTGGTTCGGAAAAGTTAGAAACGGCGGAAGAGGTTTTGAAAAACTGGGAAAAGTTAAAGGCGAAGAAAGAGGGGAAGGGATTGTTTGATTCTTTACCTCCTGCCCTTCCCGCTTTGCTTTATGCCAAAGCGGTTCAGGAGAGAGCTCGACGGGTTGGTTTTGACTGGTCGGACGAGAAAGGAGTGGTGGAGAAAGCTATTGAAGAACTGAAGGAGTTTACTGAAGCTAAAGACGAGAAGGAACTTCAAGCAGAGATGGGAGACATTTTGTTTTCTTTGGTCAACCTGGCAAGGAGAAAAAAAATTAATCCGGAAGAAGCTTTGCGTCAGGCAACAGAAAGGTTTAAAAAGCGGTTTCTTCAGATGGAAAAAGAGGCCGAGGAAAAAGGAGTTAAACTTGAGAACCTTTCTTTAGAAGAACTGGATAAGCTCTGGGAAAGAGCTAAAGAAAAGGAAAGGAGGTAAAGATGAGTGCGGTTAAAGAGGTTAAGGCTCGAGAAATTCTTGATTCTCGGGGGAATCCCACAGTTGAAGTTGAAGTAGTTTTGAGTAGCGGGGTGAAAGGAAGAGCGGCAGTGCCCTCGGGAGCTTCAACGGGAAGCCGGGAGGCTCTGGAGCTGAGAGACGGAGACAAGACAAGATATAAAGGAAAAGGGGTTCTAAAAGCTGTGAGCAATGTAAACGAGGTTATTGCTCCCCAATTGATTGGCTTAGAAGTCTCAGAGCAGGAAAAAATTGATAACTTGTTAATTGAACTTGACGGGACTCCCAACAAGGAAAAACTTGGAGCAAATGCTATTCTCGGAGTCTCGCTGGCTGTAGCGCGGGCGGCCAGTCTTGATTTGAACCTTCCTCTCTACCAGTATTTAGGAAATTTAAGCGGGGAAAAAGCTTTTCTTTTGCCGGTTCCTTTGATGAATGTTTTAAACGGCGGAGTTCATGCTCAGAATAACCTCACTCTTCAGGAGTTTATGATTGCACCAGCTGTTTTTAGTTCCTTTAAGGAGGCTCTGCGGGCCGGGGTTGAAGTCTATCAAGCTTTAAAAGAAGTTCTTCAAGGGAAATCTCTTTCCACGGCGGTTGGAGATGAAGGGGGATTTGCTCCCGATTTGAGTTCTACTACGGAGGTCCTTGAATGTTTAATTGAGGCTATTGAGACGGCGGGCTACCGACCGGGAGAGGAGGTTTTTCTGGCTCTTGACCCGGCAGCCAGTGAGTTTTATCAAGACGGAGTTTATAAAATTCCCGAGGAAGGACTTCTCCTTTCCTCAGAACAAATGATTGCTTATTTAAAAAAGTTAGTCGAGGAATACCCTATTGTTTCAATTGAGGATGGTCTGGCGGAAAATGACTGGTCAGGTTGGAAAAATTTAACTTTTGAACTGGGGGAAAAAGTCCAGCTGGTAGGAGACGATATTTTTGTTACCAACCCGGGCATCTTTAGAAAAGGAATTGAAGAAAAAGTTGGCAACGCCATCTTGATAAAATTAAATCAGATCGGCACCTTGACCGAGACTTTTCAAACCATAAAGATGGCTAAAGATAATAATTATCGTCTGGTGATTTCTCACCGCTCAGGTGAGACAGAAGACCCGTTTATTGCTGATTTAGTGGTGGCAACGGCTTCAGGTCAGATTAAAACTGGAGCCCCGGCTCGCTCGGAAAGAGTGGCTAAGTACAATCAGCTTTTGCGAATAGAAGAGGAGTTAGGAGAAAAAGCAGTTTATGCTGGACCAGATGTTTTTAAGCCCTAAAATTTAGCTAATGAAGAGACGAAAGAGTAACTGGCTTAAGGTTTTGTTTTTCTTCTTTCTAGTTTTGATTTTCACCTCGTTTCTCACTTGCCCGGCTTATTATGACTGGAAAAAACAGCGAGAGTTAAAAATCAAACTGGAAAGAGAATTAAAAGCTCAAGTAAAAAACAATCGGGAGTTAGAAAAGGAAATAAAAAGGTTACGTTCGGAAAGTTACATTGAGGAAATTGCTCGGCGAGATTTTGGGCTTGTGAAACCTGGAGAAAAAGCTTATGTTTTAATTGAACCTGAGAAACCGGAAGAAACCACCGAAAGCAAGCCTTTAAAAAAAGAAAAAAGCGGGTGGGAAAGGTTTCTTAACTGGCTTAAAAGGGAGCTTTATTGACACCTCTTATTTAAGGATTTAAAATCAAAGTTAAATTTGAAAGAAAGGAGTTGTTTGTTTGAGTTTTCAGGTTGGTCAGGTTGTCGAAGGCAAGGTGGTAAAGATTACCAACTTTGGAGCCTTTGTTGAACTTGACGATGGCACGCAAGGATTAATCCACATTTCCCAGATTTCCCGGAACTACGTAAAGAATGTTTCCGACTATCTCCGAGTCGGTGAGGTGGTAAAGGCTAAAGTTAGAGAAGTAAAGGGCAATGGCAAAGTAGATTTATCCATCAAAGAACTGGAAAACGAGAGAAGCCGCCCAACCACTCGAGTCAGGAAAGGTTCTAATCCTGACTTTGAGCAGATGCTTCGTTCCTACTTAAGGGCCAGCGAAGAAAACCAGAGCGATTTAAAGCGCCGTCGCGATGGTAAGCGCTGGTAAGCCGGGTTTTTATTCCGACTATTTAGTTTTAACCCAACAGCTTAAACGTCCACCTCGGGGGAAAATAACGGTTATTAAACGTTGCGACTATGGTCGCCCTCTGGTTATTCTGGCTCACTTCAAGTTCGGTGAGGAAAAATACTTTTCCAACCTTTTCTGGCTTTCTTGCCCCTGGCTGGTCAAGGAATTGGCAAAGTGGGAGGCAGAAGGCTGGGTGAAAAAGTTTCAAAAAAGGTTGAAAGAAGATGAAGTCTTTGCCCGAGCTTATTACCAGTCTCATTTAATCTTTTATCGCTTTAAAGAAAGCCTGATTGAGCTGGAACCTGCTTTGCCTCCAGGAATTAAAGGAGACTTGCTAAAGCGAGGAATAGGAGGGGTCTCGGACTGGGAAAAAGTCAAATGTCTTCATGCTCACTACGCCAGCTGGTTAATTTTTGGTGTTAACCCCATCGGTTCATATCTCCATCAGCGGATTTACTCTACCTGTTCTTCTCCTTGCTCTTGATGAAGGTGGCCGCAATTGACATTGGAACTAACTCGGTGCGGTTGGTTCTGGCTGAGGTCAGAGAGGACTTTTATCAACCTTTAGTTAAGAAGACAGCTATTACTCGCCTGGGGAAAGGGATAAGCTCACAAAACCGGCTCAGTAAGACTTCAGTTGAGAAGACTCTGAAAGTAATAAATAGGTATCTGAACCTTGCCCGGAAGAACCGAATAGAATTGTTGGTTCTGGCTGGCACTCAAGCCTTAAGAGAAGCCGGGGACAGTCAGCTTTTCTTAAGACGAGTTAAGGAAGAAACTGGCTTTAACTGCCTGGTTATCCCGGCGGAGAAAGAGGGAGAGCTTATGTATAAAGCAGTTTCTCGCTCTTTCCAGCTCCCTTCGGGAGCGGTGGTTTTTGACATTGGAGGGGGAAGCACCGAGTTTGTGTACGGGGAAAACAGCGAGGAAGTAAAGGTCAAAAAAATAATGAGCTTGCCGATTGGTTCGGTGCGCTTAACTGAGCTTTACCTTCATTCGGACCCTCCCACCAGGGAAGAGATTGAAAATTTAAAGAAAAAAGTAAGGAAAGATTTGAAAAGCCTGGAGGGCTTTCCCAGGGGCATTCTTTATGGGGTTGCAGGAACCGTCACCACCATAGTGGCTGTGGCTAACCAGCTTGAACCTTACAGCTCTGAATTTGTTCACGGTTATTATTTAAAGAAGGAAGAGGCAGAACGGGTGGCTTTTTTTCTGGCTTCTTTACCCCTGAGGGCAAGAAAAAAAGTTAAAGGGCTGGAACCTGCTCGGGCTGATGTTATTGTTGGAGGAGCTTTTCTAACTCTGGAAATAATAGATTTTTTTCAGGCTCAGGGTCTGGTGGTTAGTGAAAGCGACTTTCTGGACGGCCTGGCTTTGAGCTGGAAAGATTATGGTCAGCCTTTTTCCTGAAACTTCTAATTAATTCAAGGCTTTTTGAGTTTGCCGGAAGCCAAAAAGCTTTGTTTAGATATAGCCGTGCTCTCTCAAAAATTTCCAGCTAATGTAAGGTAATTTTGGCAGGTAATAAAAGCTAAAGCCAGCAATTTTTTTCCAGAGTCGGGGAGGGGGTATTTTTTTCTCTGACGGTTTAAACTCTCCCTCTCGATAAGCGTTATCCAAGGCTGAGTAAGTTTTTTCCAGACCCATTTTCTGGTAGGCAAACCAGACCTGTTCTGCCGGAGGTCGCAGAAATAATTCTTTTGGGCAGGCGAAGTAGTTGTTTAGTTCCCGATATAGAAACTCAACTTCCTTACAGTAGCCATAGCGGGTAACTTTTTCTCTCAACTCCCGGTATTTCTGGTAATCAAAAGGAAGCTCCTCTTCAATCTTCACTATGGCTTCAATGATTTCCAGAACTTTTTTCAGACGCTCCAGGTCCCAAATAGGGTCAAAAACCCTTATTTCAATGGTCTTTAAGCGTCGAGAAATAATTAAATCCTGGAAACGGGAAAGATAGTCTTCTTCTTTTAAGGGGCCAATAGCAAAAGAGTTAGCCAGCCGATAGGAAGGCCCAAAATATTTTCCGTTATAAGCCGGGGAGTTGGCCGTTGCCAGGATTAAGAGAGGAAGAAAGTAAGCCAAATTTTGATAAACTCTGTCAGGATCTTTAAATCCCCCAATGTGAACCTGAAGGGCACAGGTCAGAGTAGGAGCGCTCAAATGAAGCAAAGAGCCAAGAGGGATTATCAGACATTCATTGCGGCAGGCTTCAATTAAATCTTCTCGCCTTTTTTTAAGGTCCTCAATCAACTCCGATGGACGGTTTTTAATTTCGGTGGCAATTTCAACTCCACCCATTAAAGAAACCTTCAGGTCTTTTCCCTGAGCAAAATTAGAAGCCGAGTGGGTGAAGTAAAAAAGGGGATTTTTTTTAAGAAGGCGAGCTAAATAATAGAGAGACTGAAGGCTGGGCTTTTCTTTTTCCAGGAGGAAGACTTCTTCCTCTAAGCCAAAAGTAAGCATAAAAAAATTATATCACTTGCTAAAATATCCTGAAAAAGCAGGGTTTTTGAAGTTGAGTAAGTTTATTTTGAAAAGTTTTTTGTTTCTTTCCGATTCCCGACCTACTTAAAATTCTGTTCTTCAATGCTTTTTATCTCTTCTACCCGGCGAAGATACTTTGGCTCCTCGCTGGGAGGAGTGGTCAGCCAGATTCGGACAAGGTGGACGGCTAAACCCGGGTCAAAATTCCAGGCGGGAAGGCAGATGACGTTAGGAAAGTCTCGTTTGGCGATGTGGCGCATATCGTCGGCGTTTCCCACTACGGCTGCCCGAATTCCTTTAAATTTGTTGGCTACCATGGCCATGCCACTTCCTGAACCACCTATTAAGATGGCCCGGTCAATCTCCCCGGAACAGATTTTTTCTACTGCTCCCCTGGCAATAATTGGGAAGTCATCTTGAGGTCCGCAGTCTTTGTCATAAAGAATCCCTCTATGACCTTGAGCTTTGAGAAATTCGATAATAGCTCGGGCAATCCTTTTCCCGCGGTCGGTATGGTCGGAAGCAACCACAAAGCTAAACTTTTTTTCTTTTTCCATCGGCGCTCCAGATTATTTTAGCTCAGTTTGGTTTTTTGAAGAAGAAACTTTAAGCGTTCATAACATATTGACACTTGATTCTAAGAACTGGGGATTTAAAAACTAAAAATTAGAACTTATTTCAGCTTTTCAGAGCGGTTAGGGATGTTTGTCTTGTAAGAAATAGAGAAGAACTGGTTTGAATTTGGAAGAAAACTAATGGTGGGCCGGGCGGGAGTCGAACCCACACGCCCAGAGGGCAGCGGATTTTAAGTCCGCGGTGTCTGCCAGTTCCACCACCGGCCCTTGATTTAAATCTATAAAGAAATTTTAGCAAAGTAAAATCAGGAGAAAAAGAGGTACTAAACCAGGCTTTTCTTTTCTTCCTGGCATTTTTTACAAAGGCCGGTTAGGCTGAGGTTAGTTTCTTCAATTTTAACCTTTAAAACCTCTTCAGCCTCTTTTTTAATTTTATTTAAGGTTTTAGTATTGAGCTCTTCTATTTTTCCGCATTTAGAGCAAACAAAGTGAAGATGGTCACCCTGCTTTATTTCAAAGTGACGATGGGAGCGGTCGTAGTTAAGGTCTTGAAGATAACCATTTTTTTTAAAAGCGGCAAGAGAGCGGTAGACAGTGGAAAGAGAAATTCGGGGGGATTTCTCTTTGGCTTTCAGGAAAAGCTCCTCAGCGTCCAGGTGCCCGGTTTCCTGAATTATCTCCCAGAGGACTTTTCGTTGGGCGGTTAGCCGCATTTCCGGGGGAAATTTTTTTCCTTTTTTCTCTGAACTTACCATTACTTCACCTCGCGGCGGACAAAGATTTCCACGGCTATTTTTTCGTCCAGAGCTACTCTGGTTTCGTCTATTTTAACGATAAAAGAGGGTTTGTCCTGAAGGAGAGTGATTTCATTTCCCGGAATAATACCCAGACTGATGATTCGGGTTAAGCGGGCTTCGTTTCGCGTACCAATGTAGGCAATTTTAGCTTTTTCTCCTTTTTTTAGCAGAGTTACCGGAATTACCAGAGGCCTGACTTCTTTTAAGCCCTTAAGACAGCATTCGCCAGGGGGAATTGGCTTGCCGTGGGGGCAGGTTCGGGGATGCCCCAGAAGAATGCAGATGCTATCGGCTGATTTCTCGCTTAAGATATGCTCGTAATGGCAGGCTTGACCTTCAATTTGGTCTTGCTCCAGGTCGAGAACATCATTGAAAAGCCTTTCGGCTAAACGATGACGACGAACGATGTTTTTAGCTCTTTCTTCTCCCTCTTTAGTAAAGCCAACCTTCTTTTTGTTCCAGGCAATAAGTCCTTGCTTTTCCATTTTTTTAAGGATAGAGGCTTCCTTAAAGCAGCCGCTAACTGGGAAGAAGTCTTCATCAGGAAAGGTTTCCTTTAGCATCCAGAGGGCTTCAAGAGCTTCATCAATTTTATGTTCTTCCATTTTTTTTCTCCTTTCTTAAAGGGAAAAGGCGGGAGAGAAAGTCGGTGAACTCAGCCTTAGCCACAGTTTGGTAGCCACAGTTGGGGCAGCAAACTACCTGGCATTTTTTTTGAAAAGGACAGGAGGAACAAGCCGGGTTTTCTTCTGGATTAAACTTAAACCCGCAAAGGGGACATTTTAGCTTGTCCAGCTTTTCTTTTTTAACCAGGCTTTTCTGACTCAGGTTTTTTTCATTTCCCCTCTTTTGATTCTAAATCTTTATAGCAAAATAATTTAAAAACCAGTTTAAAACCCCTCCGACCAGAAAAGCAAAGGGGAAAATAAAAGCAACGATTGCTAAGGCTACCTTCCAGCCTCTTTCTTTTATGATTACCAGAAAGTTAGCAATGCAGGGAACAAAAAGAGTAATTGTTACCAGGCTTACCACGACTTGCTGAGGGTTTAAAAAGCCGGCTTTAGCCAGGCGGTAAAGCCCGGCCGCTCCGTAATCACGGCGCAGAAAGCCAAGGATGAAAGCTGTTGTTGTTTCAATTGGCAAGCCCAGAAAAGAAGTGACAACCGGGCGAGCTAGATTTTCAATTATTTTTATCACACCAGTGAAGTCAAGGAAAAAAAGCAAGGCTGTTCCCAGTAAGAATAAAGGTACAGCTTCTTTGAGATACCACTCAACCCGGTAGCTGGTTTTAAGAAAAATGTTGGTTAGCTTGGGGATTCTTAAGGGGGGAATTTCAATTAAAAAATCGGAGGGTTTACCGGGAAGCAAGCGGGAAGCCAGAAAGCCTACCAAAAGAAGCTGAGAAATTATAACCAGAATAAAAATTAAAAGGGCTTTAAAAGAAAGGGCTCCTAAAAGCCCGGTTATTACCCCTAGCTGAGCTGAACAGGGTATTCCGAGGGCTAAAAGCAAAGTGGCAATTATTCTTTCTTTAGGGGTGTCTAAAATTCGGGTGGTTAAGGTAGCCATTGTGTCGCAGCCTAGCCCTAAAATCATTGGAAGAACTGCTTTGCCATTTAGCCCCATTATTCTGAAAGTGCGGTTTAGCAAGGTAGCCAGGCGAGGCAGATAGCCTGAATCTTCAAGAAAAGAAAAAGCCAGAAAGAAAAAGAGGACTATAGGAAAGACAATTGCTAAAGCATAAGTAAGGCCAACGGTTAGTAATCCGTATTTTCCCGCCAGAAAATCCTGGAGAGTTTTCCAGGGAAGAAAAGAAGCCAGCTTTACCCAAAAAGGATTAACGAACTTATTAAAGATGGAGTTTTCAATGAAGTCAACGGTGATTTGAGCTCCCAGCACTCCAACAAAGAGGTAAACGAAGTAAAGGACAAGAGCCAGGAAAAAGAAACCAAAAAGGGGATGAAGAGCAAGCTGGTCAAGAAGATTTTCTCCTTTTTCTGTCTCCTTTTCTTTGCAGGTCAAAACTTTTTTTAGCAGTTTTTCAATGAAGGAGGCGCGGGTTGATTCAATTACTAAAGCCAGGGGTTCGCTGTAGCGGGAGGCTAAATCTTCCCTGAAGTTGGAAATTTTTTGGAAAGTTGATTTATCCAGAGTTTTGGCCAGCTTGGCCAGATAGAAGCGGTCATTGATTAAGACAGCCAGGGCTTCGTAGCGAGTGGAAGACTGAGGTAATAGATCAAGGATTTCTTTGATTGCTTTTTCAATCTTTTGATCAAAGCGGGGGTAAAAATCAGATTTTCTGGCTAATTTAAGCTTGGCTTTTAGTTCGGAAATTCCTTTTTTTTCCACGGCGACAGTTGTGTTTACCTCAGTTTTTAATTCTGTTGAAAGTTTTGAAAGGTCAATTGAGAGGCCAAGCCTTTCCGCCTCATCGGCCATGTTTAAGTTTAAAATG
The DNA here is from genome assembly GCA_036796755.1 of Candidatus Geothermocultoraceae bacterium. Lineage (GTDB taxonomy): Bacteria > Actinomycetota > Aquicultoria > SKW223 > CALKMS01 > CALKMS01. The sequence continues at coordinate 27,795 of DAIRCJ010000012.1, forward strand.
AAAGGCACCCCAATTTCAGCCAGCTGGGTGGCAAGAAGTAAACCCCGGCGGAGGTTTTTAGCGTCAACAATTAATACCACTTCTGAATTGTCTTTGTTTTTTAAGATGATGTCTCTGGCAACTTCTTCTTCTAAGGAGTGGGGGAATAAATTGTTTATACCCGGGGTGTCAACAACTTCAACCTGAGGGGAAAAGTTGGAAAGCCCGGAAAAAACTTCAACTGTTGTCCCCGGGTAGTTAGAGACCTCAACATACTGGCCAGTAAGAATGGTAAAAATGACGCTTTTTCCCACATTTGGCGGACCGACCAGAAGAATTACCTCTTTTTCAGGAGTTTCTTTTTGGAAGCACTCTCTCTGGCCGTAGCGATGGCGCTTTCGTTCGGCTTTTTTTCTACCGTGCTGGTGCATAGCATCTCCTATTTGCAAATGATTATCAATTTCATTTTATCTTTTCTCCCTTTAACTGTCAAGTAATAAGGTTGTTGCGGTTTTTAAGGGTCTGTCTTAACCTTTCCGCTTCTTTTTGAAGTTTAT
>DAIRCJ010000013.1:0-26629 GCA_036796755.1 Candidatus Geothermocultoraceae bacterium
TTGCTCTTCTCACTCTGGCGGAAGAGCTGAGTCTACAAAAATTTATGCTTATTAAAGTTTGAAACCTGGGGTCAGATCTTTTTAGCTAAAAGAAAGGATCTGCCCCCCTTTCTTTTAGCTTTTCTGCTTCTTTTCAGAAAGACAAAGTAAAGTGGGTTGAAAAAGGGGCAAGAAAGCGAGCTTTAGAAAAAGAAAGAGGTAGGCTTGAAAAGGGCTCTGAAACTTCTTTTTATTTTTTATTTTGAATGGAAGCTAATTAGGATGAAAGGGTGCTCAGAGGATTTTTAAAGAAGAAGAAATAAAGAGAGAAAAATGAGATAATAAGGAAGTTTAGGAAGGAAAAGAAAGTTTTTTAGAAAAGAATTTATGAAGGAAGAACCAAAAAGAGAAAAAAGAGGAAAGCCTTCTCTTAAAATTCTTTATAAGACTTATAAGACTAAACTAATCGCTGCTTTCTTGCTGTTTGTTTTTTTTATAATATCTATTCTTTTTTCCCTTTATTCCAGCGCTAAAAAAACCATCATCACATACAACAGTTTGCTAACCCAGGCTTATGCTACTCTTGACCCTGAGGTTTTAAGGCTGGTTTCATCACAAAATGAGGTAAGAAAGCTATCTATAGTGATCCAAAACTATCGTTTTTATAAGAAACATCCGATTATGGAATTACAAGAGTTAAAATACAAAGGCTTTGGCTGGAATTGGAACGGAGTGAAAGTAGTTACCCAGGAAAAGTGGTTTTTTCAGACAGTCAATCAGGCTACAGGCAAAGCTGGAGCTGTTTATGTTTATAATTATGAAGTTCTTTACAACCTTAAGAGAGTAGGCTTGAGTTTTTTAGTTGATGAGGTTAAAGTGCTAAAAGAGAGAAAAAAGCGGATTTGAGGAATGAATAGATTGAGAGAGATTAAAAAAATTATTATTTTAATTTTGTTAAGTCTTCTTTTTCTTTCCTCCTGTTCTGCTAGAGTCGAAGAAAAGCCGGAAGTTTTGAAAAAAAGAGAGCTGGAAGCGCCAAAGCAATTAACAGTTCAAGGAATATCAACAAGAATAAAGAATTATTATTTAGTGGATTCAATGTTTGTTCCTTTCAGTCAAAAGGGCACTGAAGGTTCAGTTTTTCCTCAGGTTCTTCCTGAAGAGTTTGGTTTGGAAAGCATTATAGGTGTTGAACGCTTTGTACCCACGCCTAACAGCGAAGTTTATTTGGTTGATCACCCACCAACAGTTAACGGTGCCCGAGTGCAAAAGTTTTCCTTTCCTGATGGCAAACTTCTTTTGGTAAGAAAACTCAAGCCTTCTACTTTGTTTACTACAAACTTGAAAGGGGAGTTCATTTATCACCATCCTCAGGGAGTTTATGGAAGCGAAGGCTTGGTAGTAGTTGAGAATGGCAAGGGTGGGATCAAGGAAAGAATAAAAGTCCCTCCGGACATTAATGTTGGAGAAATTTATTCAAATAAGCAAGATATTTGGGTCCTTCAGGAAAGCTATTTAGCTCCTCCTCGCTACCAACCCGGTGAAGATTTCTGGGCTCTTTACTACCCTGCGTTAGTCGGGCTCAAAACTAAAGAAAGAATTGGAGCTAATTATATGGGCTGGGATGGCAACTTTTACTTTTTTGGCAACCGGGAAATAAGGTCGGTTAGTGGTAAACCCTTCAAAGGGAATATATTTTTGTTTGGTCCGATAAAGGAAAATGTGCCCGAAAAAAAATTTGTTTTTCCTTGGGAAATTAAGCTGGTTGGAGTGGATAAAAAGGGTTACATATATGTGCTGCGGGAACGAGAATTTTCTTTTGAGGCTGATAGTGAAAATCGTTCTGAGTATTTGAAGGCTCCGCGATTTGTTTATCGGGTTTCCCCAGAAGGAAGAATAACTCATTTGTTGAATATTGAAAGCTTTATTGAACCAAGTATGTATAAGAAATTTTATGTTTGGGTAGGTCCGGAGGGTGAAATTTGGTCTCTTTCTGAGAGCTCAAAAGGAGTTGAGATAAAAAAGTTTTTGCCCAATCTTCCTTAATTGGCTAATAGTTTTTTTCGTTTTTTATTTTTTTAACTTTTCTTTTGAATTAAAAGGGAGCAAAATACGCCTTTAGATTAAAGGGAGGGATTTATTTTTCTTGGGGATAAGAGTTTATTGCCTATCCCTTAAAAATTAAAAAGGGAAGCAGAAAGAAAGGTTCTTAAGATTGCAGGAAAAGCCATCCTATTTCGCCTTTTTCAAAGCTTTCCTGAGACCTTTAAAAAATTATAAAAGAGACGGGAAAAGCTTTAGAATTTAAAGAGGAAGTTTTTTATTGGCTTGGAGTAGTAATAATGGCCACACGCTCTTTCTCCAAGATAAAAGCTTTAGAATTTAAAGAGGAAGTTTTTTATTGGTCCCCCTTTTTACATATAAAAGGGGAAGTCAGGGGGATTTGAAAGCCTGAGAAAAAATAAAAAAATAAGAAATTATTTCAGCATTTTAGAGGGTGCAGGGAGGCTTGACCCTCGAGGCGCTCTTGGGAAAGGAGGAATTTATTGCCAAAAAAGGGAAAAAATTGGCTGGTAAAGGCTGACTGGGACAGGATATCCTACTTCCAAAGGGAAAAGGTATAAAGAAGAGATTACAATCAAGGTGGCATATAATGAAGTGATTTTTTTTAAGGTGGGTTTTTCGCTTCCCAGGCGCTCAAGAAAAGCAGCCAGGATGATAACTACAAAAGGGGTGAATGGAGTGGCTGAATAAAGAAAGATGGGGCGAGAAACGAAAAGAAGAGGAGCTAGATACATCAAAAAGGGCAAAGAAAGATAAGTTATTTTTTTATTTTCTTTTTTAGTTAGAAGATAGATTAGGGAAGGAAAGAAGGGTAGCCAGAGAAAAGGTAGAGTAAAAGCAGTAACTGAAGTAATTAATCCCTGTTCGACTATTAGGCGATAAGAGAAACTTAAAGGATAAAAAAACCAGAAGAGGGCATTAGAGCTTCGTCCTAACAAATCTCCGTAGTCAACAACTGAAACGCTGGTTACTGATTTAGCCATCCTTAGATTGAAATCTATCCATTCGGGAAAAGTAAAACCTCTCTTTAACCATGGAAGGAAGGTAAGTTGGTAAGTTGCCAGAGGTAAAACAACTAAAGTGGAGATAAGAAGCAAAAGGAGAGAAGGTTGCTGCCAGGCCTTTTGTTTCCAAAAAAGATAAAGAGCGATAAAAAGGTAAACCGGGAGAAATAGCCATTTAGTTCCGCTTCCTAAACCGAGAGAAAGGCCGAGGGGAAGAAGGAGAAAAGGGTTTTTCTTTTCCTCATAAGTAAAGGCTAAAAAAAGACTTAAAAGAATGAAGAAGGTAATCTGGGATTCTTCAAAAGCCAGACGAGAAAAGGCGGTATGAAGGGGGTCAACGGTCAAAAACAAGGCTGCCAGCAAGGCAACGCGGGTTTTGAAAAATTTGCGGGTTAAAAGGTAAGTCAAAAAAATACTTAAAACAGCAAAAATAGCTGATGGAAGACGGTAAGCAAAGAAATTTTTCCCGAAAAGCTGGCTCGAGAGATAAAAAAAGAAGTAGCGGAAAGGAGGATGGTGCCAGTTGCGAATGGGGAAGAAACCGTGCCAAAAATAAGCATTTAAAGAAGCAATTATAGAACCCTCGTCACAGGAAACTAACTGATTTTTGAGAAAGAAAAAGCGGTTAAAAAGGGCCAAAAAAACTATGGGTATTAAGCAGCTACTAATTTTTTTCATCTTTGTACCAAAAAAATATAATGTCGGGGTAGGCTTTTTGAACTAAGGCTTCCCAATTTCTAAAGATCTCAGGCTTAATTAGGACAACCGGTCTTTCTCTGGGTAAAATGGGTTTTTTTTCTGAGGAAATAGTACAAGGGGTTCCTTCTTCCAGAGTTCCCTCAATGATTTCCCCTTTGAGTTTAAGATAGGGACCCCAAGATTCGTACTTTCTCTTTTTCCATTCTTTTTCGGGCAGAATTAGATAAACTCTTTTTATCAGCCTTTTAAGCAGGGCAACATAAGTGAAGTTTTCGTTGTTTACTTCGATTTTTTCTGGATTTAACATATTTTCCATTCCTCTGATGTTTTGTTCGGCGTCGTTAGAGGGCACAAAAAGGGGAGTTTTTGAGAAAGTTGAAGTAGCGAGGATGAGTAGAGTTCTTCCCCTCAGATTGAATTTTTCCATTTGCTCTATAAAATTTTTTCCTTCCCTTAAAATAACTTTTCTAGTTTGTTTCCCCTCCAAAAAGTGACGGTTAGTGTGAGCGGTTACCCATCCTGCGAAGAAAAAGAGAGCGGAAACAAAAAGGGAAAGAAAGGCTAATTTCAGGTTTTCTCTTTCACTTTCTTTGTTTATTCTCATCGCTTGGTTTCTCTCCTTTTAATTATAACAACACTTTTTAATTAGCTTGAGCTTTTTCTGAGGGTCTAGAAATGGGTTTATTTAAAGAGGTTGATTTTTAAACTTGAAACTCTGGAAGAAGTGTTTTTAAGATGAACTGAGATAAAAAGATTGGAACTTTAAATAGAGTTTTGAATAGGCTAAAATTAGCTTATGTTATCTGACTTGAAAAAATGGATGAAAGCCTTGGCTTTCCTTTCTTTTTCTTCGCTTCTTTTCTCTTTGGTGCTTGCTGGCTGCCAGATGTCGAGGGGGGAAAGCCGCGTGGTCTTAAAAATGGTTTCAACTTCTGAGCCCCGCTCTTTTGATCCCTATCTTGCCCAGCCACTGAAGGAAAAAAGATGGTCAAAGCTGTTTTTTTCTGGTTTGTGGCGGGTAAATGAGAAGGGCGAGGTGGAAGAAGGATTGGCTTATCGGCCCGTTTTCAGAGAGGGAGGCAGAAAAGTTGAGGTTAGATTGAAGGAAAACTTGAAATGGAGTGATGGGGAACCCCTAATTGCGGGAGATGTCGAGTTTACCTGGAAGGTTTTGAAAGGAAAGGTGGACCCCGAGTATCAACCCGACCTTTATCCTGCTTACGATTATATTGAAAAGGTTGAGGTTAAGGACGAGAGAAATCTGGTTTTCTATCTTAAGAAGCCTTTTTATCAGTTTGGCTTTCTTTTTCCTGCCATTTTACCAAGACACAAACTGGAGAAAGAGAAAAGTATCAGGAATTCGCCTTTCTGGCTTAATCCGGTAGGAAGTGGTCCTTACCGTTTAAAAAAGTTTGAATTGGGGAAAAGAATGGAGTGTGAAGTCAATCCATACTTTCAAGGTTCTTTACCAAAGATTAAAAAAATTGAAGTCAGTTTTGTCAACCAAGAAAGGGCGGTTAAGCTAATTTCTCAGGGAAAAGTAGATTTGTGGCAAGATATAACTGAGGAAGAGGCAAAAAGGCTTAAAAAAGAAAAGATTTCTTTAAGGGGTTACCCGATTTCTTGGCAGAGTGTTTTTTTAAACGCTCGTGATAGCTTGCTTTCTAAGCTAGAAAGAAGAAAGGCAATTATAGCGGGGATTGACTGGTCAAAAGTATTGAGGTTTTTAAAAAAGAAAGAGGCAGGTCTCTATGGGCTGCCGCCCTTTTCTTCATATGTTGACTTGGTTAAAACTTATAAGGTATTTCTGAATCGCCCTTATTCTGTGAAAGTGTTAAATTCGGAAGGTTATAAAAATTTGAGAAAAGATGGTCTTTGGGAAAAAAGAAAAGATGAATTATTTATTTACTATTTGACATTTGATATTGAACAGCAAAACTACAACACAATTTTAAATGAAGCTTGGGTAAGATTGATAAGCAAAGAAGCTGAAAGAACCGGAATGTCTCCCCGAGCAATAACCAGAGGAACAAAAGTTCTGAATTCCTCTTCAGAGAAAGGCGGCGCCTTAGCCAAGGGAGCTTACCAGCTTTTGATTTACTCCCAAACTTTTTATCCTCACCCTTTGTTAAGAAAAGTTTTCTCGGCTGAAGAAAAACCTGTCTCAAGGCTTGATGGTTTGAATTTTACTTTTTATTCTTCAAAAAATATTGAAGAAAATTACCAAAAAGCGGAAAAAAATCCTTCTCTGTCAAAGCAAAAGGAGTTTCTAAAGAAGATTTATAAAGAAGTAAATAAGCAAGCTTTGCTTGTCCCCCTGGGTTATAACTATCTTTATTATTACGCCGTTCCCCGATTAAAGAATTATAAACCACCTCTTTTTTGGGAGACTTCTTTTTTAAACGTAGAAAACTGGGAGCTTGAGTAAGAATGTCGGGTTTCGGAGTTAAACTGAAATCAGGTTTCCTTACTTTTTTTGAAGTTCTTTCTTTCTTTTTTCGGAAGAAAATCTGGTGGCTTTTACCCTTTGTGCTATCTTTGATTCTTGTTGTCATCTTAGTCATGCTGGTTCAAAAAGCTAGCACTTATCCTTTTGTCTATGTCCTTTTTTAGAGCTTTTTTTCGGGTCTGGCAAAAGATAGTTAACGCGGTTTTCTTGCTTTTGCTTTATTTTTTTCTAACTCTTCTTTATTTTTTGCTGATTTTACCATTTAGATTTTTTCTAATACCAAGAGGGTATCCAGTGGGCTGGCAGAAGTCGGAAGAGTTGACGGATAAGACTCGACTTTACTGAGGGAGGAAATGTGGCAGTAGTGCTTGGAGTTTCAGGTTACTACCACGACGCGGCAGCGGCCCTGGTAAATGAAAGCGAAATTGTGGCTGCTGCTCAAGAAGAAAGGTTCAGTCGTGTTAAGTATGATTACTCTTTTCCAGCTCGAGCAATTGATTTTTGCTTAAGAAGGGGGAAAGTAAGACCAGAAGATTTAGAGGCGGTGGTCTTTTTTGAAAAGCCTCTGCGCAAGTTAGATCGGGTTTTTTTTACCCTTACCCGCGAGGCTCCTTTTTCTTTACCTTTGTTTTTAGAGGCAGCTTATAATTGGGCTAAAGATAAGCTATGGATAAGAGAGAAGTTAATAGACTATCTTAGCGTTCCTCGGGAAAAAGTTTTTTTCATCCCTCATCATTTATCTCATGCCGCTTCGGCTTATTTTTGCTCTCCCTTTAAAGAAGCAGCGATTTTAACCGTTGACGGCGTGGGAGAATGGGCAACGGCGGCTATTGGCAAGGGTGAGGGAAGTAAAATTAGACTTATAAAGGAGCTTTATTTTCCTCATTCTCTTGGCTTGTTTTACTCTACTTTTACCACTTTTCTTGGTTTTAAAGTGAATGAGGAAAACAAGTTAATGGGTCTGGCAGCTTACGGAAAACCTCACTTTCAGGAAAAGCTGGCAAAGGTGGTATCTATTAAAGAAGATGGGGCGTTAGAGCTTAATTTAGCTTATTTTTCTTTCCATCGCTCATTAAGGCAAATGTTTTCGGCTCGCCTCATTGAACTTTTTGGTCCGCCGCGACCATTTAGAAAGCCTTGGGAGCTAAAAAACGGCGAGCTTTTACCTGAAGACCAGGTTTATGCTGACCTTGCGGCTTCGGTTCAGGTTTTTACCGAGAAAGCTCTTTTAAAGATGGCTCAAGAAGCTCACCGCTTAACGGGTTCGGAAAACCTTTGTTTGGCAGGGGGAGTTGCTTTAAACTGTGTGGCTAACTCTCATCTTTTTTTAAACACACCTTTCAAAAGAATCTATATTCAACCGGCAGCTGGAGATGCTGGGGGAGCTTTAGGGGCAGCTCTTTACTATTTAGCTGAAAATTATGACAAGAGGTTTTTGCTTTCCCATGCTTATCTGGGTGAGAGTTATTCTCGAGAAGAAATAAAAAGGGCTTTAAAGGGTTGGAAGTACGAGGAGATGGAAGAAGCTGAACTTTGCCAAAGAGCGGCTAAAGAGATTGGGCAAGGGGAAGTGGTTGCCTGGTTTCAGGGGCGTTTTGAGTGGGGGCCGCGGGCTTTAGGAAACCGCAGTTTAATTACCCGACCTGATTCTTTAGAGCTTAAGGATTTTTTAAATCTTAAGGTTAAAGAGAGGGAGCCTTTTCGGCCTTTTGCTCCTTCAATAAAGTCTGAAAAAATAGAAGAGTTTTTTCAACTAGGGAAAATAAAAGAAAACTATCCTTTAAAGTTTATGCTTCTGGTTGCCAAATGCCTGAAGAAAGACTTACTCAAAGGAGCCTTACAGGTGGACGGGACGGCTCGCTTTCAGGCGGTGGAAAAAGCAGACAACCCGCTTTTCTATTTACTGCTGGAAGAGGTGGAGAAAGAGCTCGGAATACCGGCGGTTTTAAACACTTCTCTTAATGGTCGGGGTGAGCCTTTGATAAGTACTCCCGAAGAAGCCTTAAGGTTTTTTCAGGAAAAGCCTGTTAAGACGCTTATCTTAGGCAATTTTTTTCTTAGAAAAAGTTAAAAGTAAAGTGACAGAGACTTGCTTTACGGTTAAGATAGAGCAGGAAAGATGAAAGAGTTGGGAAAGGATAAGAGGCGAAACTTTTATTATCAGCTTTCTTTTTCTTTTCTCCTAATCTTTTTTTTTCTTCTCCTTCTGGAAGTTTTAAGTCGTCTTCTGTTTTCTCAGCTTGGCATGTCTTCAGAGATTAGAGTTCCTGACCCGGTGCTTCACCACTCTTTTATTCCTGGTTCGAAGACAGTAATGAATTCTCAAGAGTTTAAAGTGGAGTATCGGATAAATAAAATTGGCTTGCGAGATAAAGAAGTTGGTCCCAAAAAACCAGGAGTTTTTCGGATTTTAGTTGTTGGTGACTCCGTGGTAGAAGGCTGGGGTGTGGAACTTAAGGAAAGCTGGGTGAAGCAACTGGAAAAAAAATTAAATGAAAGCTTTGGGGAAGGGAAGTTTGAGGTAATCAATGGTGGAGTTGCCAGCTATTCTCCTTTTCTTTATTACCTTTTTTTAAAGAAGAAGGGCTTAGAACTTCGGCCTGACCTGGTGATTATGATGATGGATATGGGAGACCCATCTGACGACTATGATTACTCTCGTCAGGCTGTGTTTTCTTCTTTTGGAGAGCCAAAGGCCTGTCCGGGAGGTTATTACCGAGAAAAAGGTTTGAAGCGGTTCTTATCTTATTTTTCTTTGAGTTTGCGTCGCACTTTTCGTCTTTATTTGATTCTTGATTACCTTTTTTCTAAAGGCGAGAAAGGTGTTCAAGAGGGGTTCAGGCCAATGCTTTTTGGGATAAGATCTACTGAAAGCTGGGAGAAAGCATGGAGTCTTAGCAAAAAGTATATCTTATTAAGTCGGGATTTGCTGAAAAAAAAGGGAATACCAATGGTTTTCACAGTTTGTCCTCCCGCTTTTTTGGTTGGGGATGAAGAGTGGCGGGAAGGAAGAAGACTTCTTAATTTCAATTTAGAAGGAGTTAATTTTGAAAAAATGTTTACTGATTTCAAAGAGTTTGCTTATGAGAACAGACTTCCTTATATTGAGCTTCTTTCTTTTCTTCAAAGCTATCCCGAGCACCCCCTTTATTACTCTTATGATATCCATCCTAATCCTGTGGGTCACCGGGTAATTGCTGAGCGAATTTTTGAGGAGTTGATTAGCCTTGGCTTACTGGAGAAAGTTCCTCAATAGTTTAAGCCAGCTTTTGCTGGTTAAGTTCCTGACTTCCCCCAAAGTAGTAGCAGTTTTGATTTTTTTGATTACCTCGTTTTCTGTTTTAGGAATGATTGTTCCTCAAAAATTCATTTATTCGCCGGATTATATGGAAGAGTGGAGCCAAAGTTTTCCTTTTCTTTCTCACTTTGCCGAAGCAGTTGGACTCACAAATGTTTTTTATAGCTGGTGGTTTTTGTTGCTGCTTTTCTTATTTTTCCTATCTCTTTTTCTTTGTACTCTTCTGCGCTGTAAGCCTTCAGCGGAAAAGTTTCAGAAACTAAAACCCTCAAAGATTGTTTTAATTGGCCAAAAACCTGACGCTGATGCTATGAAGAAGCTTTTTGTTAGGCGTCTTTATCGGGTAAAATTGGAAAAAAGCGGGAAAGTTTTCCGATTTTATGCTTCTCGTTTGGACAGCCGCTTTTTCTCCATTTTATTTCACCTAGGAATGGCGGTTCTTCTGTTGGCGATAGCGGCGGACAAGTCAAGTGGTTTAAGCGGCAGTGCTTTGTTAACCGAAGGCGAAACCTTTACCGAGAGGCACTTTGACTATAAAACCCTGTATGAAGCTCCTTTTTTTTACGAGAATCATCAGTTTTTTAAAGTTAGATTGGAAAGTTTTAAGGTCTGGTATGAGGGTGATGTTTTGACTGATGCCGAAGCAAAAGTCCGATTAGAGGATAAAAACTTGATAAGGGAAGAGTTAATCAAGGTGAATTACCCGCTTTCTTATAAAGGTTTCAGCTTTTTGATTGAAAAGATTGGCTTTTCTCCTTTGATAATCCTCAGTGACCAGAAAGGAAGGGTGTTTTTTTCTTCTTATGTAAGTTTGGGAAAGGAAAAGAAGCGGAGTTTTGCTGATTTCTTCAGGCTGGAAGATTACAGGGTAGAACTTGAACTTTTTCCAAACACGGCCAATTTTCGGCGGATTTATCTGGCCCAGCTTCCGCGCCTTGAAGCAAAGATTAAAAGAAAAGGCAAGATTATTTGGAAAGGAAATATTTATCAGGGTCAGGTAACAGAAACACCCTTGGGCACTCTTTCTTTTGCTGATTTGCGTTACTGGGTGTTATTCCAGGTGACCTATAATCCTCTTTTGTCTTTGATTTTCTTCGGTTTTTTTCTTTCCGTTCTGGGTTTGACTGTCAGGCTACTTTTTTATCCTCTGGCTATTACTCTGGAGTTTAAACCGGTGGGCAGACACTGGGAAGTTGGTTTGGGAGCAAAAAGTCGACTGGGCAAGATTTTTGAGGAAAGGGAACTGAAATTAATAGAAAAACATTTGAGTCAATGGTAAGATTAAGCCATGAGCACTCTTGAAGGCGGTTTTTTCTGGATAGCTCTCATTGGTTACGCTTTAGCTGGGATTTTAAACTTAGCCAGCCTCACTCTTTTTAAAAATAGGAGGCTTCTTTTTCTTGCCCGCCAGATTGGATTGGTTGCCTTTGTTTTTCACCTGGCTAACTTGACCGTCAGAACGGTTATCACTGGCCATTTCCCGGTAAAAGGAGGGTACGAGAACGCTATAGCCGGAATAGCTTTTGTAATGGCTTTTTACTATCTTTTATTACTAAAATTCCCTTCTTTAGAACTGGTTGGAAGTGGGATTTTTTTCCTCTCAATTTTAGTGATGGGCTATAGCTTAACCAATGTGCCTCCTCTTGAACCTTTGACTCCTCCTTACAAAAGTATCTGGCTTTGGATTCATGTTTTTTTTGCTTGGTTAGCTTATTCTTCCTATACCATTGCTTCAGCTTTGGCAGTCCTTTACCTTTTGAGAGAAGGTGGGAGGTTAAAGGGCAAGCTGGCGGTTAAGCTTCCGGATAAGGAAGAGATTGATTCTCTCTGGCTTCGTTTTGTAGTTTTTGGTTTTGTGACCAATGCGGTGATGATTTCTTCCGGGTCAATTTGGGCCCACTATCTCTGGGGAAGTTACTGGAAGTGGGACCCGGTGGAGACCTGGAGCCTGATAAGCTGGTTGGCTTTTGGCCTTTTCCTCCATTTGCGCTTGACCCTCGGCTGGCGAGGCAGAAAGTTAGCCTGGGTTACCTTGCTAGGGCTATTAACTATTAATATTGGCTTCTGGGGCGTTCAGCTAATTCCTCAAACTTACCATCTCTTTCGGAACCTGGACAAGATTAAAGTTACTGGTTGATTTCTAATGAAGATTATTCTAGTTTCTCCTCCCTTTAGTGAACAGGGGCAAAAAAGTAAAGGTTTGCCAATTGCACCTCCTGTTATCGAATACTATCAGGACTAACTCGAAGAGTGCGTCCTGAAGTTGAGATTGAACTAATCGACGCCAACCTTGAGGAATTTAAACCAGAAGAAGTAGAATCGGACTTGGTTGGTTTTACGGTTTTAACACCTCAAGCACCCTGGGTATATCGGATGAGTAGGATTTTAAGAAAAAGGGGAATAAAAGTTATATTAGGAGGAATTCATACTACCATTTTGCCTGAGGAAGCCAGCCGTTTTGCCGATTCGGTTGCTCTGGGCGAGGTTGAAAACATCTGGGGAGAGATTCTTGATGACGTCAAGGAAGGAAAGCTAAAGCCGGTTTATCAAAGTGAGCGCCCCTTATTAGAAGATCTTCCTTTTCCTCTTACTAATCTCTGGCGTCATCAGCGAAGGTATCTTTTTGGCTCCTTCTTTACTGCCCGGGGTTGTCCTTTTCGCTGTTCTTTTTGTTCTGTCCACAAATTTTTTGGGCAGAGGGTGAGGTTTCGGCCGATTGAGGAAGTAGTGAAAGAGGTTGCCTCTTCACCTCGTCGCCTTTTCTGGGGAATTGATGACAATGTCTGGGGAACAAAGGTCTCGCGCAATATCGAGCTTTATAAAGAGATGGCCAAAAACATTCGGTTTAAGTACTGGTTTGGCTCAGCTGATCTGGTAACAGTGGAGCATCCTCGGGCTGAAGAGCTTTTAACCTGGGCAAGGAAGGCAGGCTTGCGAGCGGTGCTGGTAGGCTGGGAAAGCGAGAATTTTGAAGCTTTAAAAGAGTACCGCGCCCTTTCCAAGCAGGGTAAAAAAAGAGTGGATTCTATAAAAAAGATAAGAGACCACGGAATTGAAGTTATGCTTTTTGTGATGGTTGGAGGCAGAAAAGAAAGTCTTGAAGATTACTTAAGAATTTTAGAGCTCTGCGACAAGCTTGATGTTAGTGCTCACCCGACTATGGTAACCCCTTTTCCCGGAACCGACCTTTACGAAAAGTATAAACCTTATCTTTATCCCGACTTTGACTGGGATTATTTTGATGGTAATCGGGCTTTGTTTGAACACCCTGACCCCTTGATGACGCCGCAAAACAGAGAAGCGGCTCTTCTATGGTTAAGAGCGGAGCTTTTTACTTTTTCCCGAATAGTAAAAAGGATTTTTAAGATTTCCTCTCTAGGTTTTCCGGCCTCTCATTTTATGTCCTGGATGATTCAGTATCCTCAGGGGAGGGCTTTTCGAGAGGTTTTTGAGGCCCGGAAAGACCTTGAACCAGAAAAGATTAAGGACTTACTTTATGCTTCAAGGAAAGAAAATTTCAAGAAAGAAAATGAGATTTCTCTCGGCTAAACCAGGTTTGAGTTTCTGGTTTTGGGCTTAATTTTTTCGGTTTTTAGCAAAAAAAGACAAAAAGGTCGGAATTGAGTTAAAATAAAAGCAGTAATTCGTTTTTAAATTTGTAGAGAAAAATAGAAGAAAGTGGTGAGATGGTGCAAAAAAAGAAGGTTTTGCTGGTAACCCCTCCTTATCACTGTGGAGTTTTGGAATCAGCGGGGGTCTGGCTTCCTCTGGGATTTGTTTATTTAGGGGGCTCTTTGAAGCATTTACCGGTTGAGGTTGAAATTTATGACGCTATGTCTAAATTTCACTCTTTTGAGGATGTTGAGAAAAATTTAGAAGAAAAAAAGCCTTTTCTGGTCGCGACAACTGCTTATACACCTACTTTTTCGGCGGCGGTTGAGGTCTTAAGGTTAGCCAAGAAGCTTAATCCTCACACCTGGACGGTTATTGGCGGGGTTCACCCAACTTTCCAGTGGAGAGACACTTTAGATAATGAAGCAGTTGATTTTGTAATCAGGGGAGAAGGAGAAGAAACCTTTGCTGAGCTGGTTGAGGTTCTTTTAAACAAAGGGGATTTTTCCAAAGTTAGAGGGATTGCCTATAAAAAAGAGGGGGTGCCGGTTTCTACCCCTCTCAGGCCAAGGGTTAAAGACCTTGATGCTCTTAGTCCCGCCTGGGATTTAGTGGAATGGGACCTTTATAAGTACTATGCCAGCGATAATAAGCGGCTGGCAATTGTTTCTACTTCCCGGGGCTGCATTCAGGGTTGCACCTTCTGTTCTCAACAGCTTTTCTGGGAGAAGACCTGGCGGGCAAGGAAGCCTGAAAAAGTAGTGGCTGAGTTGAAGATGCTTAAAGAGAAATATGGAGTGGGAGTGGCGATGTTTTCTGATGAGTATCCAACCTGTAATCGGGAACGTTGGGAAAGGATTCTTGAACTTCTCATTCGAGAAAATTTGGGGATGGAACTTTTAATTGAAACTCGGGTTGACGATATTATTAGAGACGAAGACATTATGGAAAAATATAAGCGAGCAGGGGTTAGTCATATTTATGTTGGTGCCGAATCGGCTTCTCAAGAGCGTCTGGACACTTTTAAGAAAAACTTAAGCGTCCGACTTTCCAAAAAAGCGATTGACCTTATTAATGAAGCTGATATTATTTCGGAAACTTCTTTTGTTGTGGGTATGCCAGACGAGACTGAAGAAACAATAGAAAGAACCATTGAGGTTGCCAAGTATTACAATGCTGACCTGACTTTCTTTCTGGCTATCGCTCCCTGGCCTTACTCAGAAATCTATCCAGAATTAAAGGATTCCCTGGCTACCGAGGATTACTCTCTTTACAACTTTATGAATCCGGTCATTAAGCCTAAAGAGATGACTCTGGAAGAAGTAAGAGAAGCCCTCGACCGGGCTCATCTCGAGTTTTATATGCATAAGATGAAACAAATTCCAAGAATGTCTGCTTTTAAGAGAGATTATATGAAAAATGTTTTTCGTATTCTTCGGGATAACTCCTGTATCGGTGAGCTTTTAAGGAAAATTAAGTTGCCGGAAGCAGTTCGCTTGGCAATGCGCGCCTGATCTTTAATCCTTGTGAAAACTCCGGGGTTAGAACTTCCTACTCGCTTTGAATTGCTGAAATAAGTTCTTATTTTCCATTTTTTGCTTTCTAAATCTGCCCCGGTCCTCCTTTGAAAAAGAGGGGAACAAAAGAGAGTCTCCTTAGCCCCCTTATACCTAAGGGGAAATGAAGTGGGACTTTGAAAAAAAAAGGAAACGATAAAAGAAGGATTGAAGGGAATTAATCCACTCTTCCCGGATTTTTTAATTTCAAAACTAATAATTGACGCGCACTATTTGAATGCGGTTGTTGTCTTTGTCAGCGACAATCACATCCCCATTTGGTTGAACAGCCAGATCATTGGGGAAAAGAAACTCTCCTTTTCCTTCTCCAAAGCCTCCAGCGTATCCTAAAAACTTACCCTTCGGCGAAAAAACCAGGATATTTGAGCTTATGGCGTTAACAACCAGGAGATTGCCTTTTTTATCAATCCCTAATCCACGAGGAACCCCAATTTGGGGTGTTACCCATTTAACTTTTCCTTCTGGAGAGAAAGCTTGAAGACGAAAGTTATTGGAATCAGAAACATAAATGGTTCCATCAGAGTCAATAGCTATTCCGTTTGGTGTTTTTAAGTCTCCGGGACCAATTCCTATTTTTCCAGTTCCCAGCGAGCCAATGAGGTTGCCGTTGAGGTCGAAGATGGCTACCCGAAAAGAGTCGCAAACATAAAGTTTGTCCCGGTAAATGGCAATATCTCTTGGTCGCAACATTAAGGGATGAAAGGGATTAGTTGGGTCTATGGATTTGATTTTAGGGAAATAATCAATAAATCTCCCGTAGTGGTCAAAAACCTGGATTCGACCGTTGAACATATCCGAAACATAAATTCTTCCGTCTTCGCTTACGGCAACTCCGTAAGGGCGATTAAACATTCCTCCCTGCCATTTGCCGTCGCCCAGGTCTGTCCCGTATTTTCCAAACTCGAAATTAAAAAGCCCTTTGTTGGTGAAAACGCAGACGCGATGGTTATTAGTATCGGCAACATAAATTCTTCCCTGAACATCGGTGGCCACTCCCAGGGGCCGCCAGAAATAAGGAAGATTGCTTCTACCACCCGGTCCGTAGATAGCCATTATAAACTGGATGTTGTTTTTGTTTTCTGTGCCTGCTTCAATCAGGCTCTGGCCAGTGCGGGGAAAGAAAAAGTAAAAGTAAGAAAGGAAAAAAACCATCAGAAGGAGCACAATTATGGCAACTCTTATTTTTCGCTCTCTCTGAGCTTCCATTATCAGAGAATTATAAATCAACTCTCTTTTTTGCCCAAATTTAAATTAATTGGTATTTTTATTAGCCCGGCCGCGGTTACTTTCCCCCCTTTATTTTTCAGACTTTTAAACTCTACTTTAAAAAGAGCGAGAGTAGGGGTAAAATTTCCTTGTTGGGGAATTGGTGAAAATCGTCAATGAATAGCTGGCTACCAGTAATTATAATGATGAATAATTATTTTCACGATGTGGCCACAGCTCTTTTAGCAGCGAGTGCTCTGGTTATGCTTTTCGTTTTGCGAATAGTCTCCCGGGAAAGCTTGGATCCCCCCCAGGTTGAGCTGGTAAAGAAAATTTATCAGCCAACCACCAGGGTGGCAGTTTTTTCCCTTATCTGGATACTCTTAGGTGGGGTTCCCAGAACAATTTTTTTTAAACGTTATGAGTGGTGGGATGCGGCCAATAAAGGAATAGTCCTTGCTTTGCTGGTAAAACATTTTTTGATGTTTTCCCTTGTTCTGGCGGGTTTTTTATTGTGGGCTCAGGTTAGAAAGAAAATTAGCGACCTTTCAGAAAATTGAGATTGGCTCTCCTGTTTTTTTATTGACTTTTTAATATAATTTTTGTTAAGTTAAAGCATTAACAAATTATTCACACCGGTTTTATGGGGGTGTTTTAAATAGCTCAGGCAGTTTTTGATGAAATAGATAAGGACCTTAAAGAGATAAAAGCTGAGGTCAAAAAGGAAGCTTCTAATCATCCTTTGCTGGCTGCTAAAGCTGAGAGAGAAAAAACTCCTTTGCTGGCGACTATTTTTTTATTCACCGCACGCTTTGGTGACTATGATTTTGAAAAGCTAAAGTTAGTTGGTGAGGCTCTGGAGTTAATTGAAATGGCGGTAGAGGAACATTACTTACCAAAAGAAAGCTCCGAAAAGAAAGAAGGGGCTTCTTCGGATGAGTTTTCTGATAACCTGTCTTTGATTACCGGTGATTATTATTATTCCCGAGCTATTATGCTGGTTGCTGGCTTGAGAGACGTTTCAATAATCAGGGTCTTAGCGGAAACGGTAGCCACTATTGCCGAAGCGATGACTTTTCCTCCTCCAGTTGAGGGCAAACCTAAAGAAGTTGTAAGCCGCTATCTGGAATGGATAGATAAGATGGTGGCTCTTTATGTTGCGGCTCCTCGCCTGGGAGCTTATCTCTCCAACTTGCCCGAAGACTTAAAAGAAACTATGGAAGACTTTGGTCGTTCCTTAGGCGGCCTTTTTTATGCAAATCAATACCTGCCAGATAATTTGCCAGATAAGGTCAGGGAAACTATTATTCAAAACTATGCCTCAGCGGTTCAGGAAAAGCTCAATACTTTCAGGGAGATGGGATTTGAGGTGGCAGAGGTCCCTTTAACTATTGAGAAATGAAAGCGGATCTAATTTTTCTTCACGCCCCGAGCGTTTATGATTTTCGTCAACAATCTATAATGTTTGGTCCGGTTAGCGACCTTGTACCTTCTACTCCGGTTTTTGAGATGTATCCGATTGGCTTTTCCATTCTCGGTGAGTATCTGGAAAAGCAGGGCTTTAAAACTCGCACCATTAACCTGGCTCTTAGAATGTTGAAAGACCCGGAATTTGATGTTGAAAGATTTATTGCTTCCCTTCATTCTCCTTTGCTCTTCGGCATTGACCTTCACTGGTTGCCTCACGCCCAGGGAAGTCTTGAGGTGGCAAAAATAGTTAAAAAATACCATCCAGAGACGCCAGTGATTTTTGGGGGGATTTCTTCTTCTTATTTTTATTCGGAGTTGATTGAGTATCCGATGGTGGATATGGTGATGCGAGGCGATTCAACGGAAGAACCAATGCGTTTGTTGCTGGAAGCTTTAAAAAGTAAAGGTAGTCTTTCGGGCATTCCAAATCTTGTCTATAAAGATAAAAGTGGGGCGGTGGTGGTAAATCCATTTACCTTTGTTCCATCAAACCTCAATCATATAAACCTTGACTATTCTTTTATGATGCGCTCGGTGATGCGCTATCGGGATTTAATCGGACATCTCCCTTTTGTTAATTGGTGGGAGTATCCAATTGTAGCTGCCTTATCTTGCCGGGGTTGTACCAAAAACTGTGCTACCTGCGGTGGCTCCAGCTTTTTTTTCCGCAATTTTATGAACCGTCGGGAGCCGGCTTTCCGGGAACCTGAAGATTTAGCCAATGATATCAAAAAAATTGCTGGCTATATGCGCGGCCCGATTTTTGTTCTGGGTGATCTTTTCCAGGCTGGGGAAGATTATGTTTTGAGGTTTCTTTCTGAAGCCAGTAAGTTCAGGATTAAAAATCAGGTGGCCTTTGAGTTTTTCACCCCTCCTCCTGACTGGTTTTATGAAAGGCTGAAAGAAGTTTTTCCCCACTGGAGTATGGAGATTTCTTTAGAAAGCGCCGATGAAAATGTGAGAAGAAGGTTTGGCAAGGGAGTTTTTTCTAATGACCAGTTGCGGGATTCTTTAAAGGCAGCTTTGGCTAATAACTGTGATCGCCTTGACCTTTATTTTATGACTGGCATTCCTTTTCAGACCCGGGATTCGGTTTTAAATACCCTACCTTACTGCGAAGAACTTTTTCAGGAGTTAAAAGCCGACTCTCGCCTGCTGGTTTTTATTTCTCCGATGGCTCCTTTTCTGGATCCGGGAAGTCTGGCTTTTGAGAATCCCGAGAAGTACGGTTACCGCTTGAAAACTAAAACCATAGCCGGCCATTGTCAGCTTCTCACCCAACCCAGCTGGAAATATATAATGAATTATGAAAGCACTTTTCTTAATCCCGATGACCTTGTTGATTCAACTTATGAGGTAGCTTTAGGTTTAAACAGCTTAAAGGCTAAATATGGGGCAGTGAGCGAGGTTACAGCTAAGCAGGTGGAGAAGAGGGTTAAAAAAGCCCGGGAAGTGATGAAAAGAATAGATGAGATAATGGAAAAATTCTCACCTGAAGAGCGAGAAAAACAGTTTGCCTTTTTAAAGGAAGATATGGACAAATACAGTATGTCAACTGTTTGCGAAAAAAGGGAGCTGGAATGGAAGTCTCCCCTCCAAAGGTTTAAAATTCTCAAGATAGCGGCAATGCTTATCTCTCGCCACTGGTAGTGTTAATGGAAGAACAGGTAAAATCCATTTTTTCTAACATTTCCAGACGCTATGAGCTGGCTAATGTGGTTTTAAGTTTTGGTCGGGATAGGTACTGGCGGCGAAAAACAGTGGAGATGCTTTCTCTGGAAGGTGGGGAAAAAATTTTAGATGTTTGCACGGGAACAGGTGAGCTGGCTTTTCTTTTAGCGGAAAAATTAGATCGGGAAGGACAGGTTACCGCGGTGGATTTCTGCCAGGAAATGCTGGAGATAGCGGAGGAAAGAGCCCGGAAGGAGAAAAAAGAAAATCTTGAGTTCAAGAAAGCAAACGCTCTCAACCTGCCCTTTTCTTCTTCCAGTTTTGATGCTTTGACAATTGCTTTTGGGTTTAGAAATCTCACCGACCGAGAAAGGGGACTAAAAGAGTTCCGAAGGGTTCTTAAAAAGGGAGGGAAGCTGGCTATTTTAGAGTTTTCTCCTCCCTCAAAAGGTTTGAAAGGCAAAGTTCACAGTTTTTATTTAAGTAAAATCGTTCCCCTTTTAGGCAGTTTGGTTTCGGGAGAAAGGGATGCCTATAACTATCTTGCTTCCTCAATCAGGGATTTTCCTTCGCCTGAAGAATTAAAAACAATGATTCTTTCTAACGGCTTTTCCGAGGTTTCGGTTTTTTCCTTTACTTTGGGGGCGGTTTCTTTACATTTGGCTCGAGTTTAGTTGGGGGTTTTCTTGAGCGCTACAACTTATGAAATATCAACTGAGGTAAAAAACGACTTAAAAGAAACAGTAAAAATTCTCTTTTCTTTGATTTCCCGTTTCCCCCCTTCAGTTAAGGAGGCGGTCTATCCTTTGTTTGAAAGCGGGGGTAAAATGCTCAGGCCCTTACTTTTGTTGCTTTGCGCCCGGGCGGGCAATTTAAAGGCTAATAGGGAAAAAGTTCTTCTGGCTGCTTGCTGTGTGGAGATGCTTCATGTCAGTTCTTTAATCCATGACGATGTTATTGACCGGGCTGACCTGAGAAGGGGAGTGCCCACGGTCAATCACCGCTATGGCTGTCAAAAGGCAATTTCAGCTGGGGATTTTTTATTTGGCCGCACCTTCGAACTGGTTGCTGATTTAGGAGATGAATCAGTCTCAGCGATGGCTAAAGCGGCTCAGGCTTTGAGCGAAGGGGAGTTAGCCCAGATTCAAATGAAAGGTTGGGCTGAGACTACTCCGATGAGCTATTTACGCCGCATCAGGTTGAAAACGGCAGTTCTTTTTTCTGTTTGCTGTGAGCTGGGAGCAGTTCTTACTAACCAGTCAGCAGGATTAGTTAAGGAGCTGGCTTCCTATGGCGAAAGTCTGGGGATGGCTTTTCAGATTCTTGATGACCTTCTTGATGTTCAGGGGGATCCTCAGGAAACCGGGAAACCGGTAGCTCTTGATTTGCGCCAGGGGATAGTTACCCTGCCGGTGATTTATGCTCTGGAAGAAAGTAACTATGATGAGCGGATAGTTAAGGTTATTCAAGGAGATTCCAGTGAAAAAGCAGTTAAAGAAGCTCTACTGGTGATTAAAGGCACCAGAGGAATAGAAAGGGCAAAGAAAGAGGCAAAGAATTATGTTAAAATGGCTACTCAGGTGGCTGAAAAAATTAAAGATGAACAAGCTCGCCTGGGCCTTTTGTTTATTAGTAAGTTTGTAGTAGAGAGGTATTATTAAGAGTTGATTATTGCCGGTAAATGGGTTTTGCCTGTAACTTCTCCTCCAATTTCTGAAGGTGCTGTTTTAGTTAGAAACGGCACAATAGTAGAGGTTGGGAAAAAGGAAGAACTGGTTTCCCGATATTCTCAGGAAAAGCTGCTTGATTTCCAGGATTCCATAGTTTTGCCTGGCTTCATTGATGCTCATACCCACCTGGAATACAGCCCTTTCCGTGGAGTAGTTGCTGATTTGCCTTTCTGGAACTGGAAGCTGGAGATAACCAAGCTCAGCCCGAGGCTTTCTGAAAGCGACTGGGAAGGTTCGGCTGAACTTGGAGTTCTGGAGGCGGTCAGAGCCGGAATAACTGCGATTGGGGATATAACCAGGACAGGAGCGAGTTTGCGGGCTTCCCTGAGGGCTGGCTTGAGAGGATGCATTTTTCTTGAAGTTTCTGGAATGGATCATCGGCAAACTGGAAAGATTATGGAAGAAATGGCTAAAAGGCTTGAAAGCTGGCGAGCTGAAGCAAAGAATTCTCTGATTTCCCTCGGGGTTTCACCCTACTCAGTTTATAATTCCTGTCCTTTGCTTTTAAAAGAAGTGGCTGAGTTTAGCCGAGAAGAAAAAGTTTTGTTTGCTATTCATCTGGCTGGTTCTCGGGAGGAGTATGAGTTTGTTAAGTATGGTTCAGGTCCTCTCGCTCATCAATATCGAAAGCTGATGGGTTGGGGGGAGTTCCTCTGGCAGCCGACCGGGGTAAGTCCAGTGAGATATGTAGAAAACTGGCGGGTTTTAAGTCCCAGTACGATAGCTATTCACTGCGTTCAGGTCAGTGAAGAGGATATAGAAATTTTAAGACGCTACGGGGTGAGAATAGTTCATTGCCCTCGCACAAGCTCAAAATTAGGAATGGGAATAACTCCCCTCTGGAGTTTTCTTAAAAGAGGTTTTATGGCGGGGCTGGGAACTGACAGCCCAGCTAGCAATTACACCAATGACTTTTTTGATGAAATGCGGGTTTCCTTGCTCTTGCAGAGAGGTTTAGCGGCCGAAGTAAAAAGCTTGACTGCGGAAAAATTTGTGGAAATGGCAACTCTGGGTGGAGCTCGCGTGTTAGGGATGGATGACCAAGTTGGTTCACTTGAAGTCGGCAAGAAAGCTGATATTATTGCGGTTGATATTTCTGAGGCTCATGAAGCCTTTGGCCGCGACCCCTTTGCTCTTCTAGTTTACTGGGCAAATCAGGATAATGTAAGGATGACTATGGTGGAAGGGAAGATTCTTTATCAAGATGGAAACTTTTATACTCTTAACTATGAAGAGATAGTTAAGAAAACCCGCTCAATCAAGGAGAAACTTCAGGCTTGAGCAATTAAGAGAAAGATTTTCCTAAAAAAAGTTGGCTAAATTTTGTTTTAGGGTTATTATATAGAAAGTTTTTTAACTGAGAGGAGGTATTCTTAGTGGCAGAGAAGAAAAGAAGTTCTCGAGCCGGGCAAAGAAAGTCGGGGGGAACGAGGAAAGAAGTAAAACCTAAAGAGGTCAAGGAAAAGGCCAGAAAGGTTGTTGAAGAGGAAGAAGAGGAGGGCCTGGTTGGCTTAAGCCTCGATATTACCTGGGTAGCTATCATTGCGTTAGTTGCTTTCTTCGTTGGTTTCCTAGTTAGAGGCTTTTTCTCACCTTTAACAACCACCTCAACCAATCCAACCAATGAGGTTCCTCAGGGTATTACTGCCCCTCCCATTCCCGAAGGTGTGACCACTTTACCACCGGGTCACCCACCAATTCCGGGCATGGAAAGCCCCCAAAAAACGACGCCAACCAAAAAAAAGTAAAGCTGGAGATTTAGTTGTTTACAAAAAAAGGTAAGTCTGCTTTTTGGATAAAGCTGACTGCTTTGTTCATAGTTCTTTCTTTTGCCGCTTCTATTGTTTACTGGGCAATTCCTCCTCAATGGCTAGGGAAAACTGCTTCTACAGTTTCTGACTCTCAAGAAGCTAAGCTTCAAGAAAGCGTTTCTCAGCTTGAGGCAATGATAAAAGCTCGTCCCACTGATACCACTCCCCTTCGGGAACTGGGAAATACTTATTTTGACTGGGGAAGCTATCTTGCTTTTGAAAAGAAAGACACCCGTCGGGCAGCAGAGAAGTTTTTCCGGGCTATCCAGAATTATCAGAACTATCTCAAAACAAACCCTGACGACCCTGATGTTCGCACTGATCTGGCAGCTTGCCTTTTTTATCTCAATCAAAGTGAGGCTGCTCTGAAAGAACTGGAAAAGGTTATTAAGGGCCATCCTGATCACGAGCCAGCTCGCTTTAATTACGCCTTGACATTGGAAAAAATGGGCCGAAAAAAAGAAGCCATTCAAAGCTGGGAAGAGTTTTTGAGACTTTTTCCTAAAAGCCAGTATCAGGAGATGGTTAAGAAACGAGTTGAAGAGCTTAAAAAGCAATCAAGCCTGACCACTCCTTCTTTACCGTGAGCTTTTTAAATCGTCGGGAAGCCGGTAAGAAATTAGCCGAAGCCTTAAGGGCTTATCAGGGAAAAAAAGGGGTTGTTGTAGCTATACCTAGGGGTGGGGTGGTAGTCGCCCGGGAAGTGGCGAAAAGCTTAAAAATGCCCCTTGACATTCTGGTGATGCGTAAGCTGGGTGCGCCGGGCAACCCTGAGCTGGCAATCGGGGCAGTGGTTAGCGAAAAGGAGTATTTTCTAAACCCTTCTATCATCAAAGAGCTTGGCGTTTCTTCATCTTACATTGCTCAAGAAATAGAGAAGCAAGCTGAGCTGGTAAAAGAAAGAAAAGAAAAATATCTGAAGGGGAGAAAGCCGGTTGAGTGTCGGGGTAAGGTTGTAATTTTAGTTGATGATGGATTGGCTACTGGTGCAACAGCTCGACTGGCTCTTGAGATTTTGCTCAAGCGCCAGCCCTCTAAGCTTATACTGGCAATCCCCGTTGCTCCTCCGGGCACCGTTCGAGATTTATCTGCTTTAGCTGATGAAGTAGTTGCTTTAATGACTCCTTCTTTTTTCTATGCGGTCGGACAGTTTTACACTGATTTTTCTCCGGTTTCCGACGAAGAAGTAGTGAAAATCTTAGAAGAGCAAGCAGGGCCAGGCCTTTCTACCTGACCTGAGATGCTAAAATAAATTCTTATTTTCAATTTTTCTCTGGCTTTCAAAATCTTCCCTGAACCCTTATGCCTGAGGGGGATTTTTCTCCCTTTAATTCGAAAGAGAGACTTAAGAAGTTAAGTACTAAAAAAACCTTACCAGGAGGATGCTCAAAAAGTAAAGGACAACCATTGGAGAGGCAAATAAAATCATGGTAACCGGGCTCCAGTCCGGGGTAAGAATAGCAGCGGCTGTGACGATAACGATAATAGCCAATCTCCAGTTTCTGAGGAGAGCTTTTTCATCAAAAAGGCCGATTTTAGCCAGAGCGTAAATTACAATGGGAACTTCGAAAGAAAAACCGGAACCAATGATAAAAATGGAAGCATAACTAATGTAGTCGCTTATTCGGGCTTGAAGAGTAGCTACCCCTTCGCTCTGACTGATGAGCCAGGCGGTTGCCAGGGGCATAATGTAGGTGTAGCCAAAAAAGACTCCAAGATAAAAGAGGAAAATGAAAAAAAATAAGAGTGGATAGAGATATTTCTTCTCTTTGGGCTTCAGGGCTGGTTTAATGAAAGCAACAAGCTGATAGATGATAAAAGGGGCAGCCAGGAAGACGCCAGCTATTACCGAGACCTTAACTTTGGTCATAAAAGGCTCAAAAACATGTAGAGCCTGGAATTTAAGTTTGCCAGCCGGCTTTTTAATCAACTCAAAAACCTCTTTCCAGTAAATGCCGGCAACAGAAGAAGCGATGACTGTTCCCAGAATGGCTTTGGTCAAGCGCTGGCGGAGTTCCTCCATATGTTCAAGGAACCCCATTTTTTGGGCTTCAGGACCTTCTTCTCCTAAGAGGTCGTCTAAAATGTCTTCCTCTTCCATTTAGTTTCCAGCGGGGGTTTTAGTTACCTTTTTAACTTCTTCAACGGTGGTTTTAATTGGATTTACTGTTTCCTCTAACCCTTCAACCTCTTTCTTAATTTGTTCTTCAACTTCGGAGGTTGCCTTTTTAAACTCTCTTATCGCTTTGCCGACTGCTTTTCCCATTTCGGGCAGCCTTTTAGGTCCAAACAAAAGTAGAGCCAGCACAACTATTATCAGTATTTCCGGGGGGCCCAACCCCAGCATCTGCAATCACCTCTTTTTAATTTTTAAGTCTTAAGTTATTTTCTTTCAAAACGGGAAAAGTTGCAACCGTATCAAGGAAAAGTTTTCTGCTTGCTAAAATTCTTCTTTATGGCCCAGTTTTCCGAAAAATTTTTGCCTCTTTTTCCCACTCAAAAAATTTTTTTCCCCCTTTTTAAAATTCCCCCTGACCCCTTTACACCCCTTTACAGGTAAAGGGGGAGAGTGAGGTGAGTTTTGGAGAGAAGAGGGGAGAAGAAGTTAGAATTTTAAAAAGGGGGAAATTAGGGCGAGCTTTGGGAAAAAAGGGAGATTTGAAAACCTTATCCTTGAAAGAGGAAACTTTAACAAATCTTCTAAAACTAAGGGGGACAAAAGGAAGAGGGATTAAAAAGAGTTTAAAACCATCTTTGATAAAATAGATTTACTTTTCGAAGAATTGACGAAAAATTATTGGATAGTTTAGAATGCCAATTAAAGTGGTTGAAAAGAAAAAATATATAAATGAGGGGGGAAAATGATAGCAACTCTTAATCAATGGGCTGATGTTATTTTTTTTGCTCTTTACTTAGTAGTAGTGGTGGCTCTTTTTGGTGGCCATCTTCTCGGAAATATACTTACCGGCCGCTTTTATAAACGTTTTTTCCTCTGGCAATGGCCAGCTCACGAGGAGATTATCCCTCCTGCTCCTAAAATTATGCACGCAATTCATGTTATCTGTATGATTTTGCTGGCTTTTTCTGGGTTTTTAATCCGTTTTCCCATAATGGACAGAACTCCTTTTCGCTATATTCATTATGTGGCTATGTATGTGGTGGGGATTAACTTTATAGCTCGAGTTTATTATGCTTTCATTCGAGACAAAAAGGAGTTTGTTTTAACTCTGGAAGATATAAAAGCCACCCCGGCGACGGTAATGTATTACGCTTTTATGGCACCTGATAAGCCTCATTTGGCCAAGTACAACCCGATGCAGAAGCTGACCTATGGGGTGATGTTTCCGGTTTTAATGATTTTACAGGGTTACACTGGTCTTTCTCTGGTCTGGCCTAAAATCTTTCTTTTCTGGGCTCAACCGCTGGCTGGCATTTCCGGGGCAGTTGCTTATGCTCGAATTGCCCATTATGTTATTGCCTGGCTTTTTATTATTCTGACCACCGTTCACGTCTATCTGGCTTCAACCGAGGGCTTCAGCGCTTTGCTTGACTTTTTCGGTGTGGTTCCGGCTGAGCATGCTCCTCATGGCGAAGGCCATAGTCATCACGGGAGCGAAAGCCATGGTGAGTCAGGTCCTGCCGGGTCTTCTCCCCCTGCAACTCCCGAGGAGGACTTACCTTATCCACCGCCAGGCGGTACCGGGCCTGATTTTGGCTGGAGAGGGGGAGAATAAATTGAAAGCGGTTACCGTAAAAATAACTCTTTTCACCCTTCTTCTGTTAATAGTTTTAGTTTCTTTTCTGGTGGTCGCTTTTAAAATTGGTGTTTTCCCTTCTCCTCCCAAACTGCCGGAAAAAAAAGAAGTAGCTAAAAAAGAGGTTAAGGGACTAACTCAGGGGGTGGTCAAGACTAAAGAAGGGACGACCATCTATTACCAGCGTCAGCTTGGATGTCTGGTTTGCCATTCCGACCCCAAACTTAGACGTGTTATAGGAACCCGCACTATTTCTTTTTATGTTAATCCTTCAGAGATTCTTTCTTCTGTTCATTCTTCGATT
>DAIRCJ010000014.1:0-25678 GCA_036796755.1 Candidatus Geothermocultoraceae bacterium
AGACCCAATACCTCTTCCCAAATACTGAAATAAATTCTTATTTTCAAATTCACTTTCCAATCTTCCCTAACCCTTCTTACGAGCAAGGAAGGAATAGAAGGAAGCTTCAAAATGAGGGAAATAATAAGAGGGGGATTGGAAAGGAGATTCATTGGGTCTTTCTGGTATGCTATAGCGCAGGGACTTA
This sequence comes from Candidatus Geothermocultoraceae bacterium, assembly GCA_036796755.1. Taxonomy (GTDB): domain Bacteria; phylum Actinomycetota; class Aquicultoria; order SKW223; family CALKMS01; genus CALKMS01. Next base: position 188 of record DAIRCJ010000014.1, read on the forward strand.
TTTTGAAAAGAATTTTTAGAAATCCAGGGTGAGGCATGATTATCTGGGTAGTTTTATTCTCTGGAGTTGCCGCTATTTCCACTGCTTCTATACTGGTCAGGCTTTTACCCTCAGTTCCGGCTTTAACCATCGCTTTCTGGAGGCTTACTCTTGCTTCTTTGATGACCATACCAATTGCTGTTTTCCGGGGGGAATTTAAACTACCTGACAGTGAAGAAGGGCTGCCTGTAATTGTTTCCGGAGTTTTGCTCGGTTTGCATTTTTTAGCCTGGTTTCAATCTTTAAAGTTAACCACAGTGGCCAGCTCGGTGGTTTTAGTCACTACCACTCCTATCTGGGTTGCTCTGGTAGAAAACTTCTGGCTTAAGGAGCGTCTTTCCAAAAAGGAGTGGATGGGGATAGGGTTTGCTGTTCTGGGCAGCAGTCTGGTTGGTTTTGGTGATTTCGGTTTTTCTATGAGGGCTTTGCTGGGCGATTTTTTAGCTCTGGTCGGAGCCTGGTTTATTGCTTTCCATTTTATTATTGGCCGAAATTTAAGGAAAGACCTCTCTCTGTTTAACTATACATCCCTGATTTTTCCTTTTGCTTCTCTGGCTCTGCTGGTTGGGGCGGCTTTCAGCCAATCTCACTTGCTCGGTTTCGGCTTCCGGCAGTTTTTTTTGATGTTTCTTTTAGCTCTTTTCCCCCAGATGGTCGGACACACTTCTCTGAACTGGGCGCTAAAACATCTCAAAACCTCAACCGTGATGGTATCGGTTTTGGGAGAACCGATTGGTGCTTCTCTTCTTGCTTTTTTACTCTTTTCCGAAGTTCCTCCTTTTTTGACCTTAATTGGTGGCGCTTTTATCCTGATGGGAATTTTTATTACTATAAGCAGTCAAAAAATTCAGCAATGAAAGAAGAAGTTAAGAACATTCTGATAACTAGCGAACCGGGCGTAGGGAAAACTACTCTGGTCAAAAAAGTAATCAAAGAGCTTTCTTTGAAAGCCGGAGGTTTTTATACCGATGAGATAAGAGTGGGCGGGACAAGAAAAGGCTTTAAAATTTGTTCTTTTGCGGGCGTTCAGGGGATTCTCGCTTTTAAAAATCTGGAAAGTCCTTACCGGGTTGGAAGTTACGGGGTTAATCTGAAAGATCTGGAAGAGGTAGGAGTGAAGGCGGTTTTAAAAGCAATTAGTGAAGCAGAGATTGTGGTGATAGATGAAATTGGCAAAATGGAGCTCTTTTCCCCTCGGTTTAGAAAAGCGGTTCTTTCGGCACTGGAAAGCCCGAAGCCGGTTCTGGCTACGGTTAAAATGAAGCCTTGCAGTTTTACCCTCAAGATTAAAAATAGAAAAGATGTTTTGTTCTTCTGGCTAAAAGAAAAAAACCGCAAGGAGGTAGAAGAAAAAGTCAAGGAAAAGCTGAGGGAAATTCTTAAACTTTAACCGGGTAAGCTTCAGTCAAGAAGTCTTTTTTCACCCTCTAATTTTTTGATATCAGTGATGTCTTGAGTTACTTCCAGACAGCCGAGGTAATTTCCCTCCTGGTCGCGCACGGGAAAGTATCTGATGTAAATAAGTCTCTGGTTTAAGTTAATCCAGAACTCAGCTTTGTCTCTTTTTCCGTTCTTGAAATCTTCGAGTATTTTATTGACAATATGAACGCTTTTTTGGGGGTGACAATTTTGAACTGACCTTCCAAGCACCGCCCTGGTTCGAACAAATATGCGTTCTTTGCCCTGGCTGAAGTACCTCACTTTGTCCTCTTTATCTACGAAAGTGATATCGACCGGCAGAGAATTGAGCAAGGCTTCCAGTTCAGAAACTTTAAAAGAGCCCGTTTCAAAGTTTACTTCCCCGGCAGGTATTTTCTCTTCTTTTTCCAGCCTTTCTTCCACCGACTTCAAGGTTTCTTCAGGAGTGAAACAGCAGTAGCCAACCTCGTCAAACTCGGCTTTAATTTCTTTCCACTCTTTTTCAGTTAAAAGCCGCAAGGATGCGGGGAATAAAACATTGTTTTCTTTTTCAAAATGGGATTGAAGAAGTTGTTCCAGGTTATCGGCTTTTAAATTAATTTGAGAGCGAAATTCTTCAAAGGAAAGCTCCTGGTGCTTTTTGATAAGCTGGTAAATTTCTTTTTTTACTCCTCTTATCAGGTCGTGTTCCATCCACATTGCCTGTGGAGGACCGGTTAAGCCGTGTCTTTCAATATAAGGAAAAAGCACGTTTTCCTCCCTTAAATAATGGCTTTCAGACTCCTTGAAATGCTTGATCAAATGATTGAGCTGCTCAAGACTTTCACTTTCTTCTTTTAAGTCTTCTTTTTTTATAGAACCTGTTAGTTTTTTGAATCTTGAGGAAAAATCCAGCAAAATTTTATGCTCTTCCATCAGGATAAAAACGGGGTGACCAGTTTTAGGAGCCCTTTCGTCAGGCTTTTCCGTGTTCATTTTCCCTCCCTTTTAAATTTTAGTCTTAGTTTAATAATTGGGGAGAAGTTTAGCAATCAATTTGAGAGACAAGCCAGAAGAGCAACTATTTAATTTGGTTCGATCAGGATAAGATAGCGTGGGAATAAAGTAGGCGGTTTTTAGAGAATAGATGTTTGACCTTTGAACGGGGGTAATTTTTGTTGCTCTCCGGGGTTTATTTTGTTAAAATTGTTTCGTTGACAATTTAATACTTGCGGGAGTTCCTTCTTGGGGGCTGAGAGTCTGCCCGGTAAGGCAGAGACCGCTCGAACCTGATCTGGGTAATGCCAGCGAAGGGAGGTTTAAAAGTTTAAAGCCACTGCTTTGCTGGTGGCTTTTATTTTTTTATAGGTTGCCAGTTAGGAATTTGGGGGTGGTTTGGTGATTGAAAAAATAGCCGAAAGCTGGGGAAAGATAAGAGAGAAAAAGCCGCTTGTTCACCACCTGACTAACTATGTGGTGATGAACGAAACAGCTAATGTTACTCTGGCCGTTGGGGCTTTGCCGGTGATGGCTCACGCTCAAGAAGAAGTTGAGGAAATGGTTTCTCTGGCTTCAGCCCTGGTTTTGAATATCGGAACCCTTGAACCTTACTGGATTGATTCAATGCTTCTGGCTGGCAAGAAAGCAAATGAGCTTGGTGTTCCAGTTGTCCTTGATCCCGTTGGGGCCGGGGCAACGCGTTTGCGAACGGAAACAGCTTTAAGAATTTTAAACGAAGTTAAAGTGTCGGTAGTTCGGGGCAATGCGGGTGAAATTTCTGTTCTGGCAGGTTTTGGGGGAAAGGTAAGAGGAGTGGAGTCGGAGGAAGTTGGCAAAGAAGCCAGGGAGGTAGCTAAAGATTTTGCTGCCAGACTTAATTCGGTCGTAGCTATTACCGGCAAGACAGATGTGGTTTCTGATGGTCGGAAACTGGTTCTGGTTAAGAATGGTCACTCAATGCTTTCTGCCATTACAGGCACCGGTTGTATGGCGACTACTTTAATCGGTTGTTTTCTAGCTGTTGAAGATGATTTTTTGCTGGCTGCTACCGGCGGGCTGGTCGCTTTTGGCATTGCCGGGGAGCAGGCAGCTGAGGGTAACGAAGGGAAGCCTGGCAGTTTTCATGTATCCCTTTATGACGCTCTGGCTCAGCTCAGAGCAGAAGAGATAAACCTTAAAGGGAGAGTTGAATTTTATGATTGACTTGAGCCTTTATGTCATCACTACTGAGGTCAAAGAGAAAAAGCGAAGTCACCTGGATGTGGCCCGAGCGGCTCTTGAGGGCGGGGCAACAGTTATTCAGTTTCGAGAGAAAAGCTATACTACTTTAGAACTTTACAATGTCGCTTTGAAGTTAAGAGATTTGACTGCCTCTTATCGGAGACCATTGATAATAAATGACCGATTGGATATAGCTCTGGCGGTAGAAGCAGACGGAGTTCATTTAGGCTGGGATGACTTGCCCTTTGATGTAGCTTTCAAGTTTAAGGGTCAGTTAAAGATAATCGGTCTTTCCACTCGCAATTTAAAAGAAACTAAACTCTTAAACCGGTTTTCACCCGCTTATTTGGGAGCTGGGCCGGTTTTTCCAACGCCTTCAAAGTCGGATGCCACTAATCCTTTTGGTTTGCAAGTGTTAAGGAAAATAGTTGAGAAAAGCAGAATTCCAGTCATTGCGATTGGAGGGATTAGCTTGGAAAATGTTGACCAGGTTCTCAAATGTGGGGTTCAGGGAGTAGCTCTGATTTCAGCTATTGCTCTGGCAGATGATATGACTGAAGCAACATTAAAGTTTAAAGAAAAACTTAAGCTTTTTAAAAGGAGAGATGATGAGCTGGTTGGAAAGAATTAAAGAAGAACCTTATCAGAGGCTAATTAAAAACCTGGCTGAGAAAGAAGTTGTGACCCAGGATTATCTGGAGGAAAATTTACTGGAAGGGCGAGTAGTAATTCCCTTTAATCCTCTACATTCGCCAGCGAAACCGACGGCTATCGGACAGGGACTTTCAGTGAAAGTAAACGCAAATATTGGGACCTCGGAAGATAAGGCTGATTTAGGGGTTGAGTTGAAAAAGGTTAAAGTTTCAGTTGAAAGTGGTGCGGACACTTTGATGGATTTAAGTACCGGCGGGGAAATTGATAAAATCAGAAGGGAAATAATAAAAAACTCCTCCCTTCCCGTCGGAACTGTTCCAGTCTATCAAGCCTTTGCTGAAGCGAAAGAAAAAGCAGGCAATTACCTGTATTTGAAAGCCGAAGATTTGTTTGAAACTATCGAGAAACAGGCTCAGGACGGCGTAGATTTTATGACCATTCATGCCGGTTTAACTCAGCGAAGTTTGAAAGTTTTGGAAAAGCAGGGGAGAGTAACCGGTATTGTTAGCCGGGGAGGAGCTTTGCTGGCTGCCTGGATGAAGCATCATCAAAAGGAAAACCCTCTTTACGAAGAGTTTGACCGGGTACTGGAACTGGCGAACCGTTATGATTTTGTGATAAGTCTGGGAGATGCTCTTCGTCCTGGCTGTTTGGCTGATGCTACTGATAGAGCCCAGATTGAGGAGCTAATTATCCTTGGCGAGCTGGTAAAAGAAGCTCGAAAACAAAAAGTTCAAGTAATGGTTGAAGGTCCTGGTCATATACCTTTAAATCAAATTGAAGAAAATATACGCTTGCAGAAGTCGATTACCGAAGGAGCACCCTTTTATGTTTTGGGGCCTCTTGTTACCGATGTCGGGTCCGGTTATGATCATATTGTTTCAGCTATTGGTGGAGCTATAGCTGCTTATTATGGCGCTGACTTTCTTTGCTATGTAACTCCCAGTGAGCACTTGCGGCTACCTGGGGTAGATGATGTCAGAGAAGGGATTATTGCTTCGCGGATTGCTGCTCACGCAGCGGATGTTGCTCGAGGAAATAAAAAAGCCAGAGAGTGGGATCTGGAAATGGCCAAAGCACGGCGAGAACTTGACTGGAAAAAACAGGTTGAGCTCTCGGTTGATCCCGTAAAAGCTCGCCGCCTGCGAAAGTCCTTATCTCCAAAACTTGAAGAAGTTTGTTCAATGTGTGGTGAGTACTGTGCGATGAAAATTGTTAGAGACTTTTTAAATTTACCTTTGTCTGGTGAGTGTTCCTGATGGTTTTCAATGTTCTTCTTTGGTAGAGAAATTATGAGAAATAAGAAGGTTTCTCAGGCAAATAAAAAAGTTTCTCAGGCAGGGGAGCTCGAGCTTATAAAGCTGATTAGAGCGGGAAATCAAGTTTTCGACAAAGCTCTGGTGGGAATTGGCGATGACGCAGCGGTTGTCGATTGGGAGAAAAAATATTTTCTGGTGATAACAACCGACAGCTTTGTAGAGAATGTTCATTTTTCTTTAGCCTGGGCTGGTTTTAAAGAGATAGGATATCGTTCTCTGGCGGCAACCCTTAGCGATCTGGCAGCAATGGCGGCTGAGCCTGTTGGTTTTCTGGTTGCTCTGGGAATTCCTGGCGATTTTGAAGTTGGGGCAATTAAAAAATTATACGAGGGCTTTTTTGAACTTTCTTCGGAGTTTCAGGTTGAACTAATGGGTGGTGATATTGTTTCTTCTCCGTTTTTTTTTGTAAATTTAACCGCTTTTGGGAGAGCGGAAAAGAAACTTCTCCGAAGGCGAAGCGAGGCCAGACCTGGCGAGGTATTGTTAGTTAGCGGCAATCCGGGATTTTCTGCTCTTGGCCTGGAAGCCTTAAAAAGAATCCCTCCTGCTACTCAAAAGTCTTCGCCTTTTATTCCTTTTATTGAAGCTCATTTGAAACCCAGGCCCAGAATAAAAGAAGCCCAATTACTGGCTTCTTCAGGGGCTAAAGCGATGGAGGATATAAGCGATGGACTGGCCAGTGAAGCCATTCACCTGGCTGAGGAAAGCGGTGTAGGAATCGAGATTTTTGCTGAGAAGCTACCTCTGGATAGCAAGTTTGTAAGAGCAGCTCAAGCTCTGGGTCTTAACCCCGAGGATTTGATTTTGTATGGAGGAGAAGATTTTGAGCTGGTTTTTACTGTTCCGGAAGATAAAAAAAATTTTTTGATAAAAAGAGCGAGAGAAGCCGGGCTAAAGCTTAAAGAAGTTGGCCGGGTTGTGGAAGGAAAGAGGGCCTGGTTAGTGAAGGGAGGGGAGAGGATACCTTTAAAACCAGGTTATGAGCACTTTAAAGTCAATAAATAATTAGGGGGATTGAGGGGGATTTGAGAACCCCATTTTTTTATCAAGAGTCCGATATGTTATAGATGCTTACTCCAAATTGTAAAGCCCCAGGCTGATAGCTAAAATTTCAGCTTGTAGTCGAAAAGTGTGCTTTGGGTGCTGGACATTTCCCCTTTGGAAGCGTGATAAACAATCCCCAGTTCAGGGGAGTACCACTCGGTTTTTCGGAAAATTCGGTCTGGTTGGGAAAGGGGATAGGTTGACTGTTCAATCAAGTAACAGTTGATTTCCTCAGCCTCTTTTTTACCTTTAATTTTTGCTTTAAAAAACCTGGTTATCTTAGATTTATAAACAAACTTGACTTTAGGTAAGTCAGAGCGTTCATAAAAAGTTTCCCAGTAGCTTCCGATTTTTAAAGGATTTTTAAAGATGATCGGCGGGGGATAGTAAAAGAGGGAAGTTTCACCCGCGAAAACGCCGGCCAGCCAGAGTCCTTTTTCGGTGTGGAGGTAATAAACGCCTTGAGGTTTAGTTTTTCTTCCAGCAATTTTGTACTCATAAACAAAGGCTTTTTCTTTGCCGATTTTTTTAAGGGAGGTGATTTTAACTGTTACGGTTGCTTCAGTGGTTTTGTACTGCCACCAGCTTCCTACCTTAAAAACCCGAGCTTGATTTTCCGGGGCGCTTGCTTCAGGTAACCTTCTTTTAACCTGAATGAAGTAGGCAAAGAAGGCGGTCAAAATCACTACTGTTAAAATGGCTAAAGCAATCAAGTAATTTTTTTTCATCAGGGAGTAATAGTAACATTTATTTCAAATTCAGGGAATCTCAACTCTGAATCCATTTCGACTTTGAACCTCTTTAAAAAGTTGTAGGTATTAAAAATGTATAAAAAAATTTTGCCCATTTTAAAAATACATCTTAAAAAGGCTTTTCTTATTGCTCCTCAGAGAAAACTGAATAAAATGCTTGCTTAGTCAGTTTAAATTTGAGAAAATGTTCGGATGAAAGAGGCTCGATCTGAAAAACAGCTGACTAAACCAAATCGTTATCTACTGGACCTTTCCCTTTTGATGGTTGCTTTTATCTGGGGTTCTACCTTTTCTCTTATAAAAGTAACCCTTACGGAAATGCCTGTTTTCTGGTTTCTTTTCTTAAGATTTTCAATTGCCTTTTTGTTCTTTATCCCTTTGCTTACTAATAAATTTAAGCTGATTGACCGGGAAACTCTTTACTGGGGAGTTTTACTGGGCTTTGTCCTTTTTCTTGGCTATGCTTTTCAAACCGCTGGTTTAAAATTTACTACCTCTATCAACTCTGGTTTTATAACCGGTCTTTTTGTGGTTTTCACCCCGATAATTTGCGCTTTAATATTTCGCTGGTTTCCTCACTGGGCTTCGGTCGTCGGTGTGGTTGTAGCTTTTTTTGGTTTGAGTTTATTAACTTTAAGCTCTCGGCTTACTTTCAATTATGGTGATTTGTTAACTCTCTTTGCTGCTTTTTCTTACGCCGTTTATATTGTTCTGGTGGGCAGGTACACTTCTCATCTCGACCCCGCTCTTCTCACCTGGATTCAGACTCTGGTCGTTGCTTTGATTTCATTCGGGGTTACTTTTTTAACTGAAAACTCCCACTTTTTCCCTGCCCAAGCTGTTTCTATTTTTACTCTGCTGGTGACTTCCATTTTGGCAACGGTGGTGGCTTTCTGGATTCAAATATATGCTCAAAAGTTTATGCACCCCACTCGTATTGCTTTAATTTTACTGGGAGAACCAGTTTTTGCTGGTGTTTTTGGTTTTTTCTGGCTTCAGGAAAGCCTGACTTCAAGGAAGCTAATGGGAGCTCTTTTAATCCTTTTAGCTATGGCTTTTTCAGAAGTTTTTTCTAACGGCCGGGGGAAATCTTCGAGTGAAAGTTTTAGGAAAGAAGTCTGAGTTTGGCTTAAAGGACTCGGGAAAGGAACTCTTTTGTCCTTTCTTTTTCCGGATAAGAAAAAATTTTTTCCGGAGGCCCTTCTTCAACTATCAAGCCTTCTTCCATAAAAATTACCCGATCAGAGACTTCGCGGGCAAAGCCCATTTCGTGGGTGACGATTATCATCGTCATACCCCCAGCTGCCAGTTCCTTTATGGTATCCAGAACTTCTTTTACCAGCTCCGGGTCAAGAGCTGAAGTCACTTCATCAAAAAGCATTACATCCGGATCCATCATAAGAGCACGGGCAATGGCTACCCTTTGCTGTTCGCCTCCGGAAAGTTGTTCGGGATAAGCTTTAATTTTATCTTCCAGCCCTATTCTTTTCAGCAGACGGTGAGCTTTTTCCAAACACTCATTTCTGGGTTTTTTCTGAACTCTGGTTGGAGCAATAATCAGATTTTGCTCTACTGATAGGTGGGGAAATAAGTTAAAACTTTGAAAAACAATTCCTACTTTCTGCCGAACTTTATTCAGGTCGGTTTTTGGCTGGGTGATATCAACTCCTTCAATGAGAACTTTTCCCGAAGTTGGCTCTTCAAGGCGGTTAATACAGCGAAGTAAAGTACTTTTCCCGCTTCCAGAGGGGCCAATTATTGAGATTACTTCTGATGGTTTGACTTTAAAACTAATACCATTCAGAACATAGTTCTTACCAAAAGCTTTCTTCAGGTCAATAACTTCGACCATAGATTCAAAGGGCAAGACTGGGTTATTTGCTCCGGCAGAAACCATTTTTCTCATCAATGCTTAACCGGAGTAAATTTTTTTTCAAGGTAGGAAGCCAGGCGGGTTAAAGGTATGGTCATCGCCAGATAAATAGCAGCTGCCAAAGTGTAGGAAGTGGAGTTGTAAGTAGCAGCAGCCAAGGAGCGCATAGTGGCCGCAATTTCCTGAACCTGAATAACCGAAACCAGAGCCGAGTCTTTAAGGAGAGCCACAAATTCGTTGGTCAGAGGAGGAATTACCAGCTTGAAAGCTTGGGGGAGGACAACATAAATCATTGATTGGGCATAACTCATCCCCAGAGAGCGAGCAGCTTCTATCTGTCCCCGAGGAATTGATTGAATTCCAGCCCGGAAAATTTCAGCTACATAAGCCCCACTGTTAAGAGAAAAGCCCAGAATGCCTGCCCCGACTGGACTGAAATTTATTCCCACATAGGGAAGGCTATAATAAATGAGCATTAGTTGAACCAGAAGAGGAGTGCCACGGAAAAGGTTGATGTAAGTGGTGGCGATAGCCCGAAGAAGTTTATAATGGGATATTTTCATTAAAGCTAAAAAGACAGCGATTATTATTCCGAAAAATTCACCAAGAACGGAAATCAGTAAGGCATATTTAACCGCCATTATTAGGAAAGGAAAAAACTGAACTGCGTAGCGAGGATTGAAGTATTGCTCGGCTAGTTGCTTCAGTCCTAAAGCCGCGGGAAAAATCACTCTTTCATTCCTTAGAAGAGCAAAAGGGGCAGTTCTCGCTGCCCCTTTTGATGATCGAAATTGCTGAAAGAAGTTTTACTGTTTTCCAAACCACTTCTCGTAAATTCGGTCGTAGGTTCCGTCGGCTTTGATTTCTGATAAAGCTTTATTAAAAGCTTCTCGGAGTTCATCCTGGTCTTCCCGGAAAGCAACGCCGTATTTTTCTCCGGTTTTAATTGTTTCGACTATCTGGAACTCGGGCTGTTTCTTTACCAGGTAGGCAGTGACGGGCAGATCGTTAACTACGGCGTCTACTCTTCCTGCCTTCAGGTCTTCAAACGCCAGGAGAGTGTCATCATAAGCTCTGACCTCTTTTATTCCAAACTGCTTTTGAAGCTCTTTAGCCTTGAGCTCTCCGGTGGTGCCGCGCTGAACGCCGACGATTTTTCCTTGAAGGTCTTTTGAACTTTTAATAGGAGAGCCTGTTTTAACGGCCAGTGATTGGTCAGAATCAATATAAGGATCAGAAAAGTCAACCTGTTTTTCTCTTTCTTCAGTTATGGTCATAGCTGAGATTACGCAGTCAAACTTGCCAGCTTTCAAAGCCGGAATTATTGAATCAAAGTTTGCCGGGACAAACTCTACTTCCAGACCCAGCTTTTTACCAACTTCTTTGGCTAAGTCGACATCAAAACCTACTATTTCCTGGGTTTTTTCATCTTTGGATTCAAAAGGGGGAAAAGCTACATCGCTTCCAACGGTAAGAACTCCCTCTTTTAAAGTTTTAAAGTTTTTTTCCGAAGACTCTGGTTTTTGGGTCTCTCTGGTTTTTTCCTGAGTGGCACATCCAGCCAGGGTCAGAACTAAAAGGAGCGCCAGGGAAATAATCAAAGTTTTTCTTTTCATCTCATACCCCCTTGAAAAATTTTAGATAATTATAAAAGAATGCTTCTGGAATGTAAAAAAATTTTATTTAGTAATTTAGATATTAGTTTTATTTGGAAGTTTGCCGAATTTTTGGCCAATTAAACCTTTCTAATTTCAGTTCAAGCTGGCTAAAGGCGATGAAATGCCAGATAAAGAGATTCCAGCCAATGTTTATTAATTTTCCCGGACCTAAATTTTTAAGATGGGAGGAAAGAGGGAAGTGAGATTTGGAAAAAGAGAAATAAAATGGCTTTCCCTTAAATTTTTATGGCACCTTTGCTTCCCTTAAAATTTTAAATAATTAAGAGTTCTTTTTAATTCTTAAGGAAATCTTTTTTTGCTCCTCCCTTTAATCTAAAGGGGGGATTGGAGGAGAATTTTGAAAACAGTTTGAGGAAAAAGCCCGTTTCAAATAGATTATTTTTGTGAAAAGGCATTTGGTTTTTCATTTTTCAGCTTTGTGGTAAAATTTGCTTCAATTACACACACCTGTTGAGCCTCTGAGGTGCCACCCGGTCGTAAGAGGTAAAAAGCAGGTGGAGGAAAAACCAAAGGAGGTTTTTATTATGAATGTTTCAATGAAGGAACTACTTGAAGCTGGGGTTCATTTCGGTCACCAGAAGCGTCGCTGGAATCCCAAGATGAAGCCTTACATTTTCACCGAACGTAATGACATCTACATCATCGATTTACAAAAGACTCTGGAGAAGCTGGAAGAAGCATACAATTTTATTAAAGAGCTTTGTGCCAACGGGGGGATAGTTCTTTTTGTGGGGACTAAAAAGCAAACTCAAGATGCTGTGAAAGAGGAGGCAATCCGTTGCGGAATGCCTTATGTTTCCTTTCGCTGGTTGGGTGGAATGTTAACCAATTTTTCCACTATTATAAAAAGACTGGATTATCTGAATGAACTAGAGAAAAAGCAGGAAAGTGGCGAACTTCAGCGCTTACCTCGCAAGGAAAGAGTTCATCTGGAGAAGGAAATTGAAAAACTGCGGAAGAACCTGGGTGGAATTAGAGAGCTTAAAACCCTTCCCGATGCTCTGTTTGTTCTTGATACCAAAAAAGAAGAGATTGCGGTTAGAGAAGCTCGGAAACTTGGCATACCAATTGTTGCCGTAGTAGATACTAACTGTGACCCCGAAGAGGTTGAGTATCCCATTCCTGGCAACGATGATGCCATTCGCTCGGCTTCATTGTTTTGTCGGGTTATTGCTGATGCCGTTCAAGAGGGCCGCAACATTTATCAAAAAAAGATTGAAACCGGGGAGATTGAGTTTGCCGAAACCGAAGCGGAAAAAGAGGCCAGGCCTTACGAAATGGTTGAAGTATTAGTTGAAAGAGAGGAACCAGTTGAAGCTGAAGAAAGCAAGAAAGAAGAACAGAGCTTGACCCAGGAGACAGTGGAAGAGGCTGTTGCCAGAGAAGAGCCAGAAACCCTGAGCAATTCCGCTGAGGAAGTTGCCGAGAAAACAAAGGAAGAGGTTGCCACAGAAAAAGTTGCCTCTTCCGGAAAAAGAAAAGATTCTTCGACTAAAAACCAGTCAGAAAATTAAATTTTGGCAACTATAAAATTTATAAGAAATTTGTAAGGAGGACTGAAAGGATGGAGATTCCAGCGGATAAGATAAAAGAGTTAAGAGTTAAAAGCGGAGCAGGTTTGCTTGATTGTCGGGAAGCTTTAAGAGAGTGCGAGGGCGATCTTGAAAAAGCTTACGAATACCTTCGTCGAAAAGGGCTGGAGAAGGTTAAGAAAAAGGTTGACCGGCCAGCTAAAGAAGGTCTGATAGAATCTTATGTTCACCCGGGTGGGCGCATCGGAGTTTTAGTTGAAGTCAACTGCGAAACCGATTTTGTAGCTCGCAATCAGGAGTTTAAGGAGTTTGTCCACAATTTAGCTTTGCAGATAGCTGCCAGCGCTCCCTGCTATGTTTCCCGCGAAGATGTGCCCGAGGAGGTAAAACAAAAGGAAGAAGCTTTTTACCGGGAAGAAGCGGAGAAAGCTGGAAAGCCAGCCGAAGTCGTGGAAAAAATTGTAAAGGGGAAAATGGAAAAGTTTTATGAGGAAAACTGTCTTTTGGACCAGCCTTACATCAAGGATACCGAGATTAAGGTGGCGGATTATTACGGCGAAATTGCCGGAAAGTTAGGAGAAAATATTGTTATACGGCGTTTTATTCGCTATGCTTTAGGTGAAGAAAGCTAAAAAGGGGAAGTTTGGTTAGTTCAGGGGTGAAGTATAAGCGAATTTTGCTGAAACTTTCAGGCGAAGCCCTGACCAATGACGGGGGCTTTGGAATAGACCCGGATATTCTGATTTCCGTTGCCGAGCAGGTCAAAGAAATAAAAGAAATGGGAGTGGAGGTTGCTATTATTGTTGGCGGGGGCAATTTTTTCCGGGGGCTGGCGGCCAGCGCCAGGGGAATGGATAGGGCAACTGCTGATTATATTGGGATGCTGGCAACGGTAATGAACTCTTTAGCCTTACAGGATGCCCTGGAAAGAAAGGGGGTTTTTACCCGGGTGCAAACAGCTATAAATATGCAAGAAGTAGCTGAACCTTATATCAGGAGAAGGGCAATCAGGCACCTGGAGAAGGGCAGGGTAGTCATTTTTGCTGCTGGCACGGGGAACCCTTACTTCAGCACTGATACGGCTGCAGCTTTAAGAGCGCTGGAGATAGGAGCTGAAGTAATTTTAAAGGCAACTAAAGTCGATGGGGTTTTTGAAGCTGACCCAGTTAAGCATCCTGAAGCCCGACTTTTTAGCCGCCTTTCTTATCTTGAGGTTTTACAGAAAGGATTGCAGGTGATGGATTCTACAGCTATTTCTCTTTGTATGGACAACTCTCTTCCCTTAATTGTTTTTAATTTGAGAAAAGAGGGTAACATTAAAGGTGTGGTTTGCGGAAAGCCAATTGGAACCTTAATTGATAGGGGGGAGTAAGTTGGAGGAAAAGACTGAAGTTAGAGAAATAATTGAAGACACAGAGAAACGAATGAAAAAGGCTGTTCAGACAGTAGCTCAGGAGTTTCTTACGGTGAGAACCGGTCGGGTAAGTCCGGCCTTACTGGAAAACATTAAGGTCGATTATTATGGAACTCCAACTCCCATACCCCATCTGGCTACTGTTTCCTCGCCTGAACCTTTACTTCTAATAATTCAACCCTGGGACCGAAACATTATTAAAGAAATTGAGAGGGCACTGCTTCAGTCCGATTTAGGAGTTAATCCCACCAACGATGGCCAGATTATCAGAGTTCCCTTTCCTCCTTTAACTGAGGAAAGAAGAAAGGAGTTTGTTAGATTAGCCGGGAAGATAGCCGAAGAAGGAAGGGTAGCTATCCGAAACTTAAGAAGAGAGGCTAATGAAAAACTTAAAGAACTCAAGGATGAGCATAAAATCTCTGAGGATGATTGGCGCAGGAGCCACGAAGAAGTTCAAAAAATAACTGATAAGCACATTGAAGAGATAAATCAGATGCTTAAGAAAAAAGAGTCGGAAATAATGGAAGTTTAACGGAGAACTCTTGTTTTTATTTTGGGAAAAACTTCAAACCAACCGCCTGGAAAGGAAGGTGATCCGTCACCCCTTACCCCGCCATATTGCTATAATCACTGATGGCAATGGCCGCTGGGCTAAAAAAAGGAACTTGCCGCGGATAGCCGGGCATCGTCAGGGGGTAGAAGCTATTCGGAGAGTGGTGGAAGAAGCGGCCCGGATAAAAATTGACTTCCTCACTTTTTATTCCTTTTCCACGGAAAACTGGTCGCGCCCTAAAGATGAGGTTGAAGGTTTAATGAGTTTGTTTGAGGAAATGGCAAGAAAAGAAGCGGATAACTTAAAAAGAAACGGAGTAAAACTCAGGTTGACGGGCCGAATAGATGAACTGCCTTCCAGAGTTAAAGAGGCTATGCTGAAAGCGGTTGAAGAAACCAGCGAAGGGAAAAGATTAACCTTAACTTTAGCTTTAAACTATGGAGGAAGAGCTGAGATTTTGGATGCGGTAAACAGGATTGTGGGTGAAGTTCAAAAGGGGAGGAGCCTGCCACGGGTTGATGAGGAAATTTTTAAAAAATACCTTTATCTTCCAGAGCTACCCGACCCCGATTTACTAATTCGAACCAGCGGGGAGTTGAGGGTAAGCAACTTTCTGCTCTGGCAGATTGCTTATACCGAAATCTGGGTCACTGATGTTTTGTGGCCGGATTTCAAACCTTACCATCTGCTGTTAGCCATTAGTGACTTTCAGAGAAGACAGAGAAGGTTCGGCGGTGTTAAGGGAGATTAGGTCGGGACGGTTTGGTGATTTACCCTTGCGGCTGGCCGGGGCGGTTTTGACAGCTTTCGTTCTCCTTTTGCCACTTTTTCTGGGTTCAATTTTTTTGAAGCTCTGGTTTTTTCTTCTTCTCTCTTTTTGCTTGTATGAATTAGGGTTGAATGTTTTAAAATCACCCGGTCTTTTTGCTATTGGCCTGCTTTCAGGAGCTTCTTTGTTCTGGCTTACTAATTATTCCGGAGGGACAGGTTTTTTTCTGGCCTCGGTTTTCTTACTCTTACTTTATTTTTTAGCCGCTCTTTTTTTGAACTCTGATCTCAATTTACTGGGAGTTTCTTTTCTTTACTCTTTTTATCTTGGAACCTGTTTTGTTTCTTTGACTTCTCTTTTTTTTCTGCCCCAGGGCAGAGTACTCTATTTGCTTCTTCTGCTTCTAGTCTGGATAGGGGATACAATGGCTTATTTTATCGGTTTGCTTTTCGGGAAAAGAAAGGTTGCTCCAGAAATAAGCCCTCATAAAACCTGGGAAGGAGTCATTGGAGGCTTTTTTTTCACCCTTCTATCCGGTCTTATTCTAAGTTTCTTTTTCAAGCTTAATGTTTATTTTTCTTTGGGAGCTTCTTTGATGGTTGGTTTTGCTTCCCCAGTGGGAGATTTAATAGAATCCGCTTTGAAAAGGAAGTTTGGTTTAAAAGATTCGGGCTCTCTTTTCCCCGGGCACGGGGGAGCTCTTGATCGGTTCGATAGTCTGCTTTTTTCCGCTTTACTTTTCCTTTTTTACCTGCGCTTTTTAGGAGTCTGGCAGTGAGGAAAAAAGTAGTTGTTCTTGGTTCAACTGGTTCGATTGGGACCCAAACCTTGGAGATTATCAGTAAGTTTCCAGATTACTTTGAGGTTCTTGGTTTAGCCACTCATTCCCGTGTTGATTTACTCCTTTCCCAGGTAGAAAAGTTTAAACCGCGTTTCGTAGGAGTAGTCAGCCCCGATAAGGCTGAAGAGTTTAAAAAAATTAAACCTTCCGGAATTGAACTTTTAACTTCCAATGAGGCTTTAGCTGTTCTGGCTTCTCTAGCCGAAGCCGATCTTATAGTTAACGCTCTAGTGGGAGCAGCTGGTTTAAGGTCGACCCTGGCCGCTCTTGAAGCTGGCAAAACCGTTGCCTTGGCTAACAAGGAATCAATGGTTGCTGGGGGACCAATTGTTTTAAAAGCTTTAGAGAAGGGCGGAGCGATTGTCCCGATTGACAGCGAACACAGCGCTTTGTTTCAGTGTTTGACCGGGGAAAAGAGGGAGGAAGTTAAAAAGATTTATATTACTGGTTCGGGAGGTCCTTTTCGGGGCCGAAACTGGAAAGAGCTTGAAAAGGTTTCAGTAAAGGAAGCCCTGGCTCATCCTCGCTGGAAAATGGGGCCTAAAATTACCATTGACTCGGCTACTTTAATGAATAAAGGCCTGGAAGTAATTGAAGCTCATTTTCTTTTTCAAATCCCTTATGATCATATTGAAGTAGTTATCCATCCCGAAAGTCTGGTTCATGGATTGGTGGAGTTTGTCGACGGTTCAATTAAGGCTCAGATTGGACCGACTGATATGAGGTTACCGATTGAGTTTGCTCTCTTTTATCCCTTTCGAGCCGAAAGAGTGGTAGAAAGTCTGAATTTGTCAAATCTTACTTTTCACTTTGAGCCACCAGATTTTTCCAATTTTCCTTGCCTGAAGATTGCTTTGGAAGCAGCCTGTCTGGGGAGGTCCTATCCGGTGGTTTTGAACGCAGCCAATGAAATTGCCGTTTTTTCTTTTTTGAAAGAGAAAATTCGCTTTACTCAGATTCCGGTTATAATTGAGAAGGTGATTGAAAAACATAAACCGGTGGAACTGACTTCTCTTGAGGTGGTAGAAGAGGTTGATGGCTGGGCAAGAAAGGAAGCCAGCCAAATTTTAAAAACCAAGGAGTGATAAATTTGTTTTTCTGGATTTTAGCGGTTTTTGGGATTGGCTTTCTGGTTTTTATCCACGAGCTTGGTCATTTTCTTCTGGCTAAAGCTCTGGGAGTTAAGGTTAAAGAGTTTTTTATTGGTCTGCCCTTTGGTCCTGCGATTTTTTCTTTTAAGTGGGGGGAGACGGTTTATGGGTTTCGCTGGGTTCTTTTGGGAGGCTATGTCAGTCTTTATGGCGAAAAGCCTGAAGAGAAGGAAAGTCAAGACAAAAGTTCTTTTCAAAACCAGCCCGCTTATAAAAAAATTGCTATTACCTTAGCTGGGCCTTTCTTTAACTATCTTTTTGCTCTTTTCATCGTGGTCTTCTTTTTTATGCGAGGGGTTTACCTGCCTTCCACAACAATTTTTAAAGTTGAGAAAAGTTCGCCGGCGGCTAAAGCTGGCCTTTTGCCTGGGGATAAAATTTTAAAAGTTGGCGAGAAAGTCACAATCAGCTGGGATAGTCTTTCAACCGTTATCAAATCATTGCCCGAAAAGGAAACAGTTATTGTGATTTTAAGGAAAGGGCGGATTCTAAAGATTAGAGTTCGAATTGGCGTTAAAGGAAACAATGGTTACCTGGGAATTCAGCCTTCTCTGGTTAAAGTTTCTTTTCCTTTTTTTAAAGCCCTACGCGAAGGAGTAGCTTTTACCTGGTGGCAAATTAAATTCACTTTTCTTTTGCTTGGAAAAACTGTTTTGCAGGGGACGGTTTTAAAGTACACGACCAGTGTAGTTGGAGCAACGGCTATTACTACTGAAGCTGCCAGGGTAGGTTGGGATTCGTTCCTTTCAGTTTTAGCTGCTATTTCTCTAGCTTTAGCTTTGGCTAATCTTCTACCAATTTTACCAGCTGATGGTGGGAATATTTTAATTCAAGTTTACGAAGGCTTGACCCGTCGCCGTATCAATCCGAAGATCCTTCAGTCCCTTCAGTTTGTTGGGTTAACTTTACTAGTTTTTCTTTTTGTTTACGTTATCTTTTCTGATTTAAAAATTTTGATTACCCGCGGAGTCCAGGGTTTTTTTGAAATAACCCCGCCTTAAGCCTATGATAAACAGAAAGAAAACCAGGAAAGTCCGAGTTGGGAACCTTTTTCTGGGTGGCGGAGAGCCTATTAGGGTTCAGTCAATGACTAATACCCCTACTGAGGATGAAAAGGCTACTGCCAAACAGGTAGAGGAGCTTATTGAATCTGGATGTGAGATTATCAGGTTAGCGATAAGAAGCCAAGAGGCTTTAAAAACTTTCTCCCGGTTGAAAAAAAATTTTTCTGTTCCCCTGGTTGCTGATATTCACTTTAATTACCGCCTGGCTCTGGCCAGTGTGGAAGCCGGGGCAGACAAAATAAGAATAAATCCTGGAACCATTGGGGGAGAGGATAAGGCTAAAATTGTAGTGTTTGCTTGCCGGGAAAGAGAAGTTCCTATTCGCTTAGGGCTTAATTCTGGTTCTTTACCCGAATCTTATTCGGAGATAAAGGACAAAGCTGAGGCTTTGGTAAAGGCAGCCCTGGACTATATTAAGCTTTTTGAGGACTGGGGTTTTTATCGGATTATTGTTTCGGTAAAAGCTTCTACGATTGTGGAAACCGTAAAAGCCTATCAACTCCTTTCTCAAAAAACCGATTATCCTCTTCATCTTGGTTTAACTGAAGCTGGTCCTTTAATCCCGGGAACGGTGAAATCTGTTCTAACTTTAAGCCAGCTTTTAAAAGAAGGCATTGGAGATACCATTCGGGTTTCCTTAACTGGGAATCCAGTGAATGAGGTCAGGGTGGGGTTTGAACTTCTGAAAGCTTTGGGTTTAAGAAAAGGTCCGGATTTGATTTCCTGCCCTACCTGTGGGCGCTGCGAAATTGACCTTGAAGCCCTGGTCCAGGAAGTTGAGAGAGCTCTTTGGAAGGTCCCAAAAGCTATAAAGGTAGCGGTAATGGGTTGTTCAGTTAATGGACCTGGGGAGGCAAAAGAGGCAGACGTGGGAGTAGCAGGCGGAAAAGACAGCGCCTTGCTTTTTGTTAAAGGGAAAGTCATAAAAAAACTGAAGTTTGAAGAGATTTTACCTGCTTTGCTTGAGGAAATCAAAAAAATTCCTGATTAACTAAGTAACCCTGTAAGGAGATTTTAAGTCAGACCTCTTTTTCTGCTTTTGAAATGTTGAAATAAATTTTTTTTTAAATTTTCTAGTTAATGCTCTTTCCCTACCTCTACTTATGATGGAACAGAAAAAAACATTCTTGTAAATTTAGGAATAAAAAGAAGAGTTAAAGTTAAAGGAGTCTACAGAAAAAGAGCTTCAAAACACTTTGAATTTCTATCGTTAAAAGATAAAATAAACTAGGCAAAATTTTCTAAATGGGTTTTTTGAAGGCAAGAGCTTCTGGGCTTTTCGCAGGCTTTAAAATTATTAACTTAGTTTCCCAATAAATTGAGGAGTGAAAAAAGGTTTTGAAAAGGTCAGAGTTTTTTTTACCGACCTTAAAAGAAATACCAGCCGAAGCTGAAGTGGTCAGTCACCGCTTAATGCTGCGGGCTGGCTTAATTCGCAAAGTTGCTGCTGGTATTTATACCTTTTTGCCTCTGGGTTTTAAAGTTTTAAAGAGAATTGAGAGCATAGTTCGGGAAGAAATGGATAAAGCTGGGGCTCAAGAACTCCTAATGCCGGCTCTCCAACCAGCTGAACTTTGGCAGGAAAGTGGTCGCTGGTTTGCTTATGGGGCTGAAATGTGGCGACTAAAGGACCGCAATGAGCGTGATTTTTGCTTGGGCCCGACCCACGAGGAGCTGATAACTGAGATTGTCCGCAAGTCCATCCGCTCATATAAGGACCTTCCTTTAAATCTTTATCAAATTCAGTTTAAGTATCGGGATGAACCCAGGCCTCGTTTTGGAATTTTGCGGGCGCGAGAGTTTTTAATGAAAGACGCTTACAGTTTTGATCGGGATGAAAAGGGTCTGGAAGAGTCATATCGAAAAATGTACCAGGCTTATCAGAAAATATTTGACCGCCTAGGTTTAAAGTATTATGTCGTTGAAGCGGCAACTGGTTTGATTGGCGGTCGTTATTCTCACGAGTTTATAGCCGAAGCCGAAGCTGGCGAAGACTTGATTTACACTTGTGACAGCTGCGATTATGGAGCTAATGCGGAACTGGCAACTAGCAGAGCAGACTACTTTTCAGACGAAGAGGAAAGGGAGTATCGTGAAGTTTTCACTCCTTCTCTAACTTCCGTGGAAGAGGTCTCAAATTTCTTAAACACTGAACCTCGAAAGCTGGTTAAAACGATGATTTATCTTCTTAATAATCGCCCGATTGCTGTTTTAGTGCCTGGCAATAGAGAAGTCAATGAATCGAAACTGGCCTCTCTCCTTGAGAGTGATCGTTTTGAACTGCTTTCAGATGAAGGCTTCGAAAAATATGGCCTGGTTAAAGGTTTTGTCGGGCCGGTTGGGCTAAAAGTTGATAAAGTTTTGGCTGATAGTCGGGTTAAAGGGATGAAAAATTTTGTTGTTGGAGCCAATAAACCTGACACTCATCTAATTGATGTTAATTTAAAAGACTTTAAAGTGGATGTTTTTGGGGACGTTACTTTTCCCTTAGAAGGAGAAGCTTGTCCTCGTTGCTTGAAGGGAAGGTTGAAGTTGAAAAGAGGTATTGAGCTGGGGCATGTTTTTCAGCTGGGGACTCGCTATAGTGAGGCAATGAAAGCTTATTTTAACGATGTTGATGGAAACCTGAAACCTTACCAGATGGGTTGTTATGGAATTGGTGTTTCCCGCTTGCTTTCAGCCATAATTGAGCAAAACTACGACGAGAAGGGAATAATCTGGCCCTGGTCGATAGCTCCTTTTGAGGCACACTTAATCCTGGTTTTTCCGGAAAAGGAAGACCTGAAAGGTAAAGCTGAAAAATTCTATCAGGATTTAAAGAGAAAAGGATTTGAGGTTTTGTTTGACGACCGCCTGGAAGTTTCTCCGGGCGAGAAATTTGCCGAGGCTGATTTGCTCGGGGCACCCCTTCAGGTAATTTTTGGTAAGAAAGCACTTCAGGGGGAAGTGGAGATAAAAATAAGGAGGACGGGGGAGAGAAGAGATTTGCCTCTGGAGGAAGGTTTAAGTTTTGTGAAAAATACAATTGAAGAGGTTAGAGAAGGCAAGGAGGACTGAAGGTTTGAAGGTTGTTGCCATAGTTCCAGCTTACAATGAGGAAAAACGCATAGGGAGGGTGCTTGAACCCTTGTTGAAATCGGGTATTTTTTGCCGGGTGCTGGTGGTTGACGATGGTTCGGTGGACGGAACTTTTAAAGTAGCCAGTGATTCCGGGGCTGAAGTTTATCGTCTGGAAAAAAATCGGGGCAAGGGAGCTGCTTTACAGAGAGGACTTGAAGCTGCTGGAGAGGCTGACATCTATTTTTTTATAGATGCTGACCTTATTGGGTTGAGAGAAGAGCATTTGAAGAAAATGCTCCAACCACTTTTGGAAGATGAAGACCTGGTTATGACGGTTGGTATTTTTAAGGGTGGAAGATTAAGAACCGACTTTGCCCAGGCCGTAGCCCCCCAGATCTCCGGTCAGCGAGCTTTCAAAAAGTCTTTTCTGGCTGGCTTGCCCGACCTTTCGGAAAGCGGATTTGGTTGTGAGGTGATAATCAATCAGCATCTTGAAAAACAGGGGTTTAAATTTCGCGAAGTTTATCTTGAAGGCCTTTCTCAGGTGGTGAAAGAAGAAAAAATCGGTTACCCGAAAGGATTTTTGTATCGATTGAAAATGTACTGGGAGCTTTTTACTAACTGGCTAAAAACTCGCTTTTTGTTAGCCTGATAATGAGGAGAAAATGAGCAAAGCAATTGTCAGTATAATTGGGGTTGATAGAGTGGGGATAGTGGCCGGCATTTCTACCGTTCTGGCCGAGCATAATGCTAATATTGTCAATATCTCTCAGACAAATTTTGAAGATATTTTTACGATGATTATGCTGGTTGACGTTTCCAGGGTCAGAGGAAGTTTTGAGGATTTACAAAGGGCGTTGGAGGAAAAAGGGAAAGAGCTTGGAGTGCAGGTTAACATTCAGCGAGAAGAGATTTTTCGCTATATGCACCGAATATAAAGATTTTAGTTATTTTTAGGAGGCCTGGTTAATTGTTTTTCTCACCTGAAGAGATATTAGAAACTATTCGAATGATTCAGCTTGAGAATCTAGATATCCGGACTGTTACACTTGGCTTGAGCCTTATAGACTGTTCGGATTCCAATAAAGATTTGTTTTTAAAGAAGGCTCGGGAAAAGATTTTCAGGTACGGGGAAAGACTGAAACCAGTCCTGAAGGAGCTGGAAAAAGAGTTCGGTTTACCAATTGTTAACGCCCGTCTGGCGGTAACTCCAATTTCTCTTGTGTTTTCCGGTCACCCAGAAGACTATCGAATAATTGCGGGCGAGTTTGACCGATTGGCACAAGAGCTTGAGATTGATTTTTTGGGTGGTTTTTCGGCTCTGGTTCAGAAGGGTTTGACTTCATCAGAAAGAGCATTAATAGAAGCCCTTCCTTATTTGCTTTCCGAAAACGTAGCCATTTGCTCTTCTTTTAATGTGGCTTCCACCCGTAGTGGAATTAACGTCGATGCTGTCAATTTGCTCAGCCAGAAGATTAAGGAGGCAGCCGAACTTTCAAGCGAACAAAATGGCATTGCCTGCGCCAAACTTGTCATTTTTGCCAATGCTCCCGAGGACAATCCTTTTATGGCGGGAGCTTTTCATGGTTGTGGCGAGGCTGAGGCAGTGTTAAATGTGGGAGTCAGTGGTCCCGGTGTGGTTCGTGCGGCTTTAAAAAAGGCCAGACCGGACTTAAGCTTGAATGAATTATCCGAAGAGATTAAAAAGCTATCTTTCAAAATAACCCGAATGGGAGAGTTAATTGGTCGGGAAGCGGCCAAAAGGCTGGGAATTGATTTTGGAGTAGTTGACCTGTCTTTAGCTCCTACTCCTTTTCCCGGAGACAGCATAGCCGAAATTTTACAGATTATGGGTTTGGAAAGGATGGGAGCGCCGGGAAGCACAGCTGCTCTGATGATGCTAGTAGATGCAGTAAAGAAAGGGGGCTTGATGGCTTCTTCGCGGGTTGGCGGTCTTTCCGGAGCCTTTATTCCCGTAAGCGAGGATAAGGGAACGGCTGAAGCGGTGGGAGTTAAAGCTTTAAGCCTGGAAAAACTGGAGGCAATGACCTCCGTCTGTTCGGTTGGTCTGGATATGGTTGCTTTACCAGGAGAAACCTCAGCGGAAACTCTTGCTGGGATAATTCTTGATGAGATGGCAATTGGGGTGGTTAACAATAAAACTACAGCTTGCCGCTTGATACCCGTTCCTGGAAAGAAGGAAGGGGATTGGGTGGATTTTGGCGGGCTTCTGGGCAGAGCCCCGGTTCTCAAGGTTAATCCATATAATTGTCAGGCCTTTGTAAAAAGAGGGGGAATAATACCGGCTCCCTTAACCAGCCTTCGTGGCTAATTTTGTGAAGAATTTCTTTTATGGTTGCTTTAAATCCCAGGGTTAAATAAAATAGAGCTTATTTTTAAGGAGGTTTAATGGCTGAAGGAAAGAAGAAAAAGGAAAAAGCAGGTGAAAAAATAGAAGTAAAAATAGATGATACTACGCTGCGTGATGGGGAGCAAACAGCTGGTGTGGTTTTTTCTAACCGGGAAAAGATTCAGATAGCTCGCTATCTGGATGAGGTTGGTGTTCACCAGATTGAAGCAGGCATTCCAACTATGGGTGGCGACGAAAAAAAAGCAATTAAGGAGATTGTTGATCTGGGCTTGAATGCTTCCATTCTTGCCTGGAATCGGGCAGTTGTTGAAGACATCAAACATTCACTGGACTGCGGCGTTGATGCCATAGCTATCTCCATTGCCGTATCCGATATCCATATTCAGCACAAGTTGAAGAAAGATCGCCAGTGGGTTCTTGATAGTGTTAAGAAAAGCCTTGACTTTGCTAAATCCAAAGGGCTTTATGTTTCCGTTAATGCTGAGGATGCTTCCCGGGCTGACTTTAATTATTTAATTGAGTTTGCCCGAACAGCTAAGGAGTACGGGGCCGATCGTTTGCGATATTGCGACACCATTGGACTGATGGAACCTTTCAAGATTTATCAGGAGATCAAGACAATAATTGACGAGGTAGGAATTGAGATTGAAATGCACACTCATAATGACTTTGGTATGGCGGTGGCAAATGCTTTAGCTGGAGTGAAGGCTGGGGCTAAATGGGTAAACACCACTGTTATTGGCCTGGGCGAACGGGCTGGAAATGCTGCTCTGGAAGAAGTAATAATGGCTTTAAAATATACTATGGGCGTCGACCTTAATTGTAATACCAGGATTTTGAGAGAAGTAGCTGAATATGTTGCTCAGGCTTCTTCCCGAAGTGTTCCTGTCTGGAAGGCAATTGTTGGGTATAATGTCTTCGCTCACGAATCAGGGATTCACGCTGACGGAGTTTTAAAAGACCCGAGAACTTATGAAGCTTTTACTCCTGAAGAGGTGGGTCTGGAGAGGCAGATCTTAATAGGGAAGCATTCGGGAACCCATTCTTTGATGGTAAAGTTTAGGGAGTATGGAATTGAACTATCTCCTGAAGAAGCTCAAAGCCTTTTACCGGAGGTCAGAAAACTTTCAGTTGAACTTAAAAGAGCTCTTTTTGATAAAGAACTTATGACTTTGTATCACGATTATAAAAAGGCTAAGAAAAGTTGAAAGGAACCTTAACCCAGCAGATTTTCTCAGCTAAAACTGGTCGGGAAGTTAAACCGGGAGAGATTGTCCTGGTTGACGTTGATTTCCTGATGGGTCAGGATGGCACTTCGCCCCTGGCAATTAAAGCTTTTAAGGAAATGGGCGGGAAGAAGGTTTTCGAGGCGGGAAAAATTGCTTTTGTTATCGATCACTCTGCTCCCAGCCCCAATCAGGGTGTTTCCGAACTTCATAAGCAGATGAGAGATTTTGCTCGGGAGCATAAATTAATTATTTATGATATCGGGGAGGGGGTTTGTCACCAGCTGGTTCCAGAAAGGGGTTATGTTTCACCCGGTCAGGTAGTAATTGGCGCTGATTCTCACACTTGCACCTACGGAGCTCTGGGCGCTTTTGCGACCGGTGTTGGCTCGACTGATTTAGCTGCGGCTATGATTTCTGGAAAGATGTGGTTTAAAGTTCCAGAAACAATCCTCTTTAAGCTCAAAGGGACTTTACCCCGAGGCGTTTTTTCTAAGGACTTGATTTGTTTCTCATTGGTCAGGTTGGGGCT
>DAIRCJ010000015.1:0-25176 GCA_036796755.1 Candidatus Geothermocultoraceae bacterium
CGCGGCTGACATTAATTATCAGGGGAGCATTACTATTGATGAGAAGCTACTTTATGCAGCTAAAATTGCTCCTTTTGAAAAGGTTCAGGTTGTTGATGTCACCAATGGAGCTCGTCTGGAAACCTATGTTATAAAAGGAAAGCCAGGAAGCGGAGAGGTGGTTATTAATGGAGCGGCCGCTCGCCTTGTTCATCCCGGCGATCTGATAATCGTCCTTTCCTATACCTTTCTTCACCAGGAGGAGTTGGAAAAGCACCAACCGTTGGTTGTTTTTGTCAACGAAAAAAATGAAATAGCTGAAGTTAAAAAATACAACCCCGATTTTGACAGCTGCTAATTAATTTTATTAGCCTTTTCTTCACTTGTAACATTAGTATTATTGTTGGAAAATTAAGACACCATTTAAAGGAGGAAGTTTGTTTTTCCGTTATTTGCTTGGTTTTTCAACTGATAAATTGAGAAGTAGCCTCTGGGATGTTTTGATTGTTGGTTCCGGAGTTGCTGGTCTATCAGTGGCTTTGAAACTGGGCAATAAAGCCAAAACTCTTCTTATCACCAAGGGGAGCTTATCAGAAAGCTCGAGTTACGAGGCTCAGGGCGGGGTGGCGGTAGCTTTAAGTCCTGAAGATAGCTTTGAAAAACACGCGGAGGACACCCTTAAAGTTGGAGATGGTTTGAGTTCAGAAGAAGTGTCAAGAATTGTGGCCCGGGAAGGCATAGAAAGAATAAAAGAATTGTTAAAAATAAAAATAAGTTTTGACCGTTTAAATGGTGACTTTGATTATTCCTTAGAAGGAGGGCACTCCCGACCTCGAATTCTTCACCGGGCTGATCAAACCGGGAAAGCAATAGTTGAAGGTCTTAAAAAGGAGCTCAAACGACTTAATCTTCTGGAGGTCAGAGAAAAGACCACTCTTGTGGATGTCTTAACCCTTTCCAACCAGGTGGTTGGCGCTTTGGTCCTTTCACCTGAAGGCGAACCAGAGATTATCCGGGCAAAGGTAATTGTTCTGGCTACCGGAGGGCTGGGAGAGGTTTACTCTCATACCACTAATCCACCCGTTGCTACAGGTGATGGGTTGGCGGCGGCTTTTAGGGCGGGAGCTCAAATAGCGGATATGGAGTTTGTTCAGTTTCACCCCACCGCTTTGGATCAGGCTTCTCATCGGCGACTGCTTTTAACTGAAGCTTTAAGAGGAGAAGGAGCATTTCTCCTTAATCAGCAGGGGAAGAGGATAATGGAAGGTGTGCATCCCTTAAAAGAACTGGCGCCTCGTTTTCTTGTGGTTCGACAAATGGTGGAAGAACAAAAAAAAGGAAATCGGGTTTTTCTTGATTGTCGCCATTTGCCAGCGGAAAAAATAAAAACCAAGTTTAGGTATGTCTGGCAAAGGCTGGAGGAAGCGGGGTTTAATTTAGTCAGGGATTTAATCCCGGTTGCTCCAGCTGCTCATTTTTCTATTGGGGGAATAAAAACCGATTTATGGGGTTTTACTGGAATAAAGGGTCTTTATGCCTGCGGGGAAGTAGCGGCAACCTATCTGCATGGCGCCAATCGCCTGGCCAGTAACTCGCTTTTGGAAGGGCTGGTTTTTGGCTGGCGAGTGGGGGAAGCTGTTGAGGATAACTTGAAAACTGCCTCTCCCTTTTCTTATCCTGAAACAGGAGAAGAGATAAGTTTTGAGGTTAAGAATAAAAGCAAGGTTGGGTTAAAGCTTTCGGAATTGAGAGGGGAACTGGGTAAGCTAATGTTAGAAAAGGCTGGTCCAGTAAGAAACGAAGATTATCTTAAAGATTTAGTCCTTTTTTTAGAGACAAACAAGCAGGTGATGAAAATGGACTTTATTTCACGGGACTACATTGAACTGGTAAATCTCTGGACAGTGGCTTGGTTGATTGCTCGTGCCGCTCAGGAAAGGAGAGAGTCTCGGGGAGTCCATTTTCGGGAGGATTTTCCCGAAAGGAACGATTCTAAATTTCTTGGTCATTTTATTTTTCAACGGGGTGAAGACCATGTTGAACTGGAATTCTATAGAAAGGATAGTTAAGCTGGCTCTGGAAGAAGATTTGGGGGCTAAGGGTGACCTTACCACTTCAGCTCTTTTTGGGGCTGAAGAATGGTTTGCTCGGGCAGCCATAATTGCCCGGGAGGGAGGAGTTTTAGCCGGCCTTGAGCTGGTTAAAGCGGTTTTTAAGCTTTTAGATGACAGAATAGCAGTTGAGCCTAAAATCCAGAATGGTGAGGAGTTTTCCCCTGGGCAAAAAATTTTTTCTATTAAGGGAAGTTTAAAGTCAGTTTTAAAAGGTGAGAGAACAGCTCTTAATTTCTTGTCTCACCTTTCGGGGGTTGCCACTCTTACTCGAAAGTTCGTTAAAGAAGTGGAACCTTTCGGGGTTCGGTTAAGAGATACTCGCAAAACTCATCCGGGAATGCGACTTTTGGAAAAAGAAGCTGTGAAGATTGGGGGAGGGGAAAATCATCGGCTGGGCCTTTACGACGGCGTTTTAATAAAAGACAACCATTTAAAGGCTTATTTTGATCCCAGACAGGCAGTGGAGCGAATAAGGAAAACCTTGCCTGGCCAGGAAATTGAGGTGGAAGTGGAGAGTCTAAAGCAGCTGGAGGAGCTTTTGCCCCTTTTGCCGGACACAGTCCTGCTTGATAATTTTAAAGACGAAGAAATCGAAAAAGCTGTTGAGATGATAGCGGGCCGAGCTAAAATTGAGGTTTCCGGGGGAATGACCTTTGAGCGCTTGAGAAAAGTTGCTTCACTGGGGGTTGATTATATATCACTATCAGCGATAACAATGGCCGCTCCGCCAATTGATTTTTCTCTGGAAGTTGTTGAAGCGAAAAAGAGGTAAACCCGTAGTGCTGAATTTTTTGATAGCTATTTTTCAAAACCAAGGGTATCTAATTGTTTTTCTGGTTTTATTTTTAGAAAACCTGATTCTGGTCGGGTTGTTTTTTCCGGGGGATGTGATGCTTCTTCTGGCTGCTTTCCTGGTGCGCGAAACTCACTTAAGCCTCTTGAAGTTAATTTTTTTCGGCGTTCTGGGAGCTTTTTCAGGAAATCTTGTCGGTTATTTTCTTGGTCGATGGAAAGGAGAGATGATTTTTTCCTTTCTCCCTTTGTCAAAGGAAAATCTGGAAAAGACCAGAAAGTTTTTTGCCAATCACGGTAGCAAAGCCGTTTTTCTAGCTCGTTTTGCTGCCGGCGTTCGAACTTTTATGCCAACTCTGGCTGGCGCCTATCGTCTTCCCTTTTTATCTTTTTCTTTTTATTCTCTGGCGGCTATCTTAACCTGGGTTAGTGGAGTTTCTTTGCTGGGTTTTTATTTTGGCCAGAATCTTGAGTTAATAGTTAAACTCCTTAAGAGAGCAAGCTATCTGGGTCTTTTTATGCTCTTACTGCTTATAGCCCTGGGTTGGTGGTGGGAAAATAAAAGAGAAAATTCTCCAGGTTCTAAGAGAAAATAGGGGCTTTGTTTCGGGAGCGGCTCTGGCTTTAGAGCTCGGTTTCAGCCGAGCAGCTTTAAACAAGCATATCTTTCAGCTAAAAAATTTAGGCTACCAGATTGAGGCCGTTCCCCGACGAGGCTACTGCTTGAAGGAAGCTCCGGATGTCCTGTTTGATTTTGAAATTAAATCTTTGCTGGCTACCCGGGAGCTTGGTCGCCAAGTTTATTTTTTTCCCGAGATAAGCTCCACCCAGGATTTCTGCCGTGAACTGGCAGAAAAAGGAGAAGCTGAAGGAGCTCTGGTAGTAGCTGAAGTTCAAACCCGAGGAAGGGGGAGGCTGGGAAGGAGTTGGGATTCACCCGCTGGCGGGCTCTGGTTTTCCCTTCTTCTTTACCCCGAGGGAGTTAGCTTTGAAAACCTGGGCTTACTTCCTTTGATAGCCGCTCTGGCAATGGCTCGGGCTATAGAGAAAGAAGTCGGAGTTGAAGTTTCTCTGAAATGGCCAAACGATTTACTGATAGGCAGGCGCAAGGTCGGTGGAGTTTTAACAGAAGTACAAAGCGAGCTGGAAAAGGTTCACTCGGTTCAGCTCGGCTTAGGTTTGAATGTAAACAATCAGCCTCCAACCCAAGCAGCCTTTCCGGCTACTTCTTTGGCCGAGGTTAGCGGGAAGAAATTAAGAAGAGCTGATATTCTCGCCAGCTTCTTGCTTTTCTTTGAGGGCTTTTATTTTTCTTTTCGAGACTTGAAAACTGCCCTTCTTCTCAAGGCAATTGAGGGGAAAATGGCTTTCAAGGGGAGAAAGGTAGTCTTGAGAACTTCAGAGGGATTAGAAAGGGTTAAGATGCTGGGAGTGGATGAGCTTGGCCGCTTGGTGGTTGAGAAAAAGGGTCAGATATCAAAGCTTTTCAGTGGGGAAATTGTTAAAGTATA
This sequence comes from Candidatus Geothermocultoraceae bacterium, assembly GCA_036796755.1. GTDB lineage: Bacteria > Actinomycetota > Aquicultoria > SKW223 > CALKMS01 > CALKMS01. The sequence continues at coordinate 4,397 of DAIRCJ010000015.1, forward strand.
GTTCATTTTCTCTTGACAAATCCCTTCTCCTCCTTTTTAATTATTCCAAATTGTTAACGAAATAGTATAAGGAGGTTTACATTTGGAATCGCAAGCTCGAAAGATTGCTTACATTTCCGTTTTTGCTGCCTTGACTGCTACCGGGGCGATGATTTCTCTTCCTCTTCCTTTTTCTTCGGTTCCCTTCACTTTACAGGTCTTGTTTGTTTTGCTTTCCGGTTTGGTTCTGGGACCTTTTGATGGCGCTCTCTCTCAGCTCGTTTATTTATTAATGGGGGCTGTCGGCCTCCCCGTTTTTGCTCAATTTTCCGGGGGTTTAGGGGTGATTCTGGGGAAAACCGGTGGTTATTTGATTGGTTTTGTTTTTGCTTCTTTTGTCGCTGGTTTGCTGGGCAGAGGCTCTAACTTCTTAAGACTTTTTCTGGCCTCGGTTTTAGCTCTCTTAATGATTTATTTTTTCGGCGTTTTTCAGCTGAGTTTAGTTCTCAATTTAGGCTTTAAAAAAGCTTTTATAATCGGTGCCCTCCCTTTTATTCCCTTTGATTTAATTAAAGCTTTAATGGCTGTTTTTTTAGCTCTTAAACTTAAAAAAGCTAGTTTATTAAAGGAGCAGGAAACGACTTAAAATTTGGCGAAAGTTTATCTTTAAGGGCTCGTTGCTTTAAAGAAATTGAAATGAAATAATAAAAGATATGCTGCTAGCAGTTGATGTAGGAAATACCCAGACCACCCTGGGGGTTTTTCAGGAAGATAAACTCGTTCACACCTGGCGTTACTCAACCAACAGAGAGGAAACCGGAGACGAGCTGGCGGTAACCATTAACGGCCTTCTTTCTCTGGCTGATTTAAGTTTGTCGGCTATTGACGGTCTGGTGGTTTCTTCAGTGGTTCCCCATTGCACACTGGCTTTGCTGGAGCTTTCTAAAAGCCACTTTTCTTTTGCACCTTTAATAGTTAAGCCAGGGATAAAGACGGGCCTTTCCATCCTTTACGAGAATCCTCAAGAGGTGGGGGCGGATCGAATAGCTAATGCTGTGGGGGCTAAAGAGCTTTTCGGGCCACCGGCTCTGGTAGTGGATTTTGGTACCGCCACCACTTTTGATGTTTTGTCTCCTCAAGGAGAGTATCTGGGAGGAGCCATTGCTCCCGGCTTGGAAACGGCGGCTGAAGCTCTTTTTACTCGAGCGGCTCGACTCTCCCGGGTTGAACTTTCTCCTCCTCCTCAGGTAGTTGGGCGAAATACTCAGAATAGTCTTCAGTCGGGTATATTATTTGGTTTCGCTGCTTTAGTGGATGGCCTGGTAAGAAAAATTCAAAAAGAGACCGGATTTGAAAGCCAGGTGATTGCTACCGGGGGGTTAGCCAGCTTAATGAAGCCTCTTTGCCAAACTTTGGAGCATCTGGAACCCGATTTAACTCTCTGGGGATTAAAATTTATCTGGGAAAAGAACAAATAGTTTCGGTCAAAAATTCAGTTTAATTAAAGGTTACTGTTCTAGCCAGCTCCGGCTCTTTTTTTAAGAACCTGGGAGATAAGGTTTAAACGGAAGATGCGGTTTTCCATGCGGGCAACAAACTCCTCCAGAAACTTTTCGTTTTCGGGAACGGGAGCCAGGGAGTAAACAATACCGCTTTCGGTTTGTTTGCGATTTAAAAAAGAAATTTTAGCCAGATAATCCAGCTCTTTTTCTACTTCTCCAGTTTTTCGCCCCAGGCGACGGGCTATACCCTCAGCAGTGTCGTAAACACCACGGTTGTGAGCAAAAAAAGTAACTATATCCCAGCTAATAAAGGATACAATGTACTTTTTTAAGTAACTTTCGATTTTATTATTGTTAAGAGCCAACTCTACCCTTCCCCTGTTTTGGTAGGGTTATTATAGCAAACCAGTTTGAGAATTCAACTTTTCCCCAAAGAGTTGTTTTTTAAGTTTAAAAATGATTTAATTTGTTAACAAGAGTGTGCACAAATGGAAATTATTAGAGTTGGCAACAAAGTTATAAGCAAAGAAAAGATTAACAACCTGATAAGCAAAATTCTTCAGCTCAGGGCCAGTGGTTCAACCCAGGCTGATGTAGCAAACAGTCTGGGAATAGAGCGTTCTTTCATCTCGCACTTAGAAGGCCTGGGAGAGGTTCGCTCGGGCAAAAGAGTTGCCCTGGTTGGTTTTCCGGTAGCTAACAAGAAGGAAGTTGAGGATTTAGCTTTAAAAAAGGGAGTTGAGTTTGTTTATCTTTTAAGCCAGGAAGAGAGAAAATCACTGGAAAGAGAAAAGACTTCAGCTGAAGTTTTCAATGAATTGCTGGATGTGCTTTCTTTTCTTGTCAACTTTGATTCAGTGGTTTTTCTGGGTTCAGATAAAAGAATTACCCAGTTTGAGCAGATTCTCGGGCAGCGAGTGGTTGGTTATTCCCTGGGTAAATCTCCAATTTCCAAAAGTGTTGAAGTTGACTTAAGCACTTTGGAAGTTTTACTTGAAAAAGCAGTAAAGCCCAGAAAATGGGAGGTGTGGCGTGAAAAAGGTCGTCAGCGTAAGCTTAGGTTCTTCAAGAAGAGACCATAAAGTTAAGGTGGAACTTCTCGGGGAAGAGTTTGAGATTTCTCGAGAAGGAACCGACGGTGACTTTGAGAAAGCCATAGAGCTTTTAAAAAGTTACGACGGGAAGGTAGCGGCTATTGGATTAGGCGGGATTGATATTTATCTTTACGGGGCTGGGCGAAGATATGTTATTCGTGATGCTTTAAAGCTAGTGGAAGCAGTGAAAAAAACACCGGTGGTGGATGGCAGTGGCTTAAAAAACACTCTGGAAAGGAAAGCTATTGAGTATTTGATTGAGAATGGATTTGAACTTCGGGGAAAGAGAGCCTTAATGGTGAGTGCTGTTGACCGCTTTGGTATGGCCGAAAGCCTTTTTCGAGCTGGTTGTGAAATAACCTACGGGGATTTAATTTTCGGATTAAATATCCCGGTCCCTATCCATTCTTTTAAGGTTTTTGAAGCTCTAGCTTTTACGCTTTTACCCATTATTACCAGGATGCCTTTTCAAATTCTCTACCCTACCGGAGAAAAACAGGAAAAAGAACCCAATCCCCGTTATGCTAAGTATTACCAGGAAGCTGACATTATCGCTGGGGACTATTTGTTTATCCGTAAGTATATGCCGAAAGAACTCAAAGGCAAGTGGATTATCACCAATACGGTGACGGCTAAAGATATTAAAGACTTAAAAGAAAGAGGGGTCGAGTATCTGATTACCACCACTCCTCGTTTTGAAGGTCGCTCCTTTGGAACCAATGTGATGGAAGCTTTGTTTATTGCCATTTTAAATAAAAAGCCTGAAGAAGTAAGCGAGCAAGATTATCTGGAGCTTATCGGAAAACTGGGGTTTACCCCGACGATTGACAAGCTTAATTAAGATGGGAGTTTTTGGTTTTTTAGTCCATCCCCTGAGCCTCAATGATGTGGTGAAAAAGTATCGTCTGGCAAAGAAATTTTCACCACGCCTGGTGGCTTCAGCTTTGCGACGACGTCCACCCCTCATCTTAACTGAAGCAAAGGGAATTGTTTCTCCCACCGGTGCTCAGGCCCGGGGTTATTTTGTTGCCGTTCCTTTGCTGCCTTTTCAGTTTTTTGATTTGCCCGAGGAGAAAGTATTAAAGAAAATTGCTCGCGCTTGTAAGTTAGCTCAAAAAGAAGGAGCAAAAATAGTTGGTCTTGGAGCCTTCACAGCTTTGCCGGGAGAGGGAGGTAAAAAGCTCCTTTCAATGGTCGATATTCCGGTAACTACAGGCAATAGCTATACGGTAGCAACTGCGGTCGACGGAGTTTTTGAGGCAGCTTCTCTGATGGGAATAAATCTTTCAAGCTCAACTTTGGTGGTTCTGGGGGCAACTGGTTCAATCGGTCGGGCTTGCTCTTTAATTCTGGCTCCTTACTTTTCGCGGATAATTTTAATCGGACGGCGAGAAGGCTACTTAGAGAAAGTGAAGGAAGAAGTGGAAAAAAGGGGAGGGAAAAATGTTTTCACCACCCGCAGCCTGGAAGCAGTGAAAGAGGGAGAGGTAGTGGTAGCAGTGAGCAGCGCTTCAGAATCTTTAATTGAGCCTTCCTGGTTGAAAAAAGGAGCAGTAGTTTGTGATGTGGCGCGACCCAGGGATGTTTCGGAAAAGGTTTCCCGGGAAAGGGACGATGTGCTGGTGATTGACGGGGGAGTGGTTAAGGTTCCCGGAAACTTAAAAATGGACTTTGACCTGGGCTTGCCAGAAGGAATTGTCCTTGCTTGTATGGCCGAGACTATGATTCTGGCTTTAGAGGAAAGATACGAACCTTTTACTATTGGTAAGGAAATAACTCTTGAGCAGGTAGAAGAGATAAAATCTTTAGCTATAAAGCATAACTTTGCTCTGGCCGGTTTGAGAAGTTTTGAAAAAGTCTTGCCTCTTGAAAAAATCGAAGAAATAAAAGCCAAGGCTGGGCTTTCTCCTGTTTTTCAATGACTATTTTTAAATACCTCGTTTGACGCTCTCATTTACAAAGGTTAGAATGGTATAAATTTGTGGAGGTCAAAGATTATGCTTAAAATTGTTTTACCAAAGGGAAGTTTGGAAGAGCAGACCCTTAAGCTTTTTCAGCAAGCTGATTTGGAAATTAAGAAGGCTTCCCGTTCTTATAAACTTCAGGTTGATGACCCGAGAATTTCTGAGGTCAGGCTTCTTCGTCCTCAAGAAATACCCCGGCTGGTTGAAGAGGGTTACTTTGATTTAGGGATAACTGGTTATGACTGCTTAAAAGAAACTGGTGCTCGGGTAGAGGTCATCGAGGATTTGCCTTACAGCAAGGTTACTAACGAGCCGGTTCGTCTGGTTCTGGCGGTTTCTGAGGAGAGCAGTTACTACAAACCCGAGGACCTTCCTTCTGGTGCTCGCATCGCTACCGAGTTTCCAAATATAACACGGGAGTTTTTTGAAAAGTTAGGAATGGATGTTAAGGTTTATTATTCTTATGGGGCAACTGAAGCCAAAGTGCCCGACATCGTTGATGCGGTGGTTGACTTAACCGAAACGGGAGAAACTTTACGCAAGAACCGCCTTAGGATTATAGCTACTTTGCTTGAATCTACCACCAAACTGATAGCCAATTTAGAGTCTTACTCCCAGCCAGAAAAAAGGAAAGCAATTGAGGAGATAAAACTTTTACTTTTAGGGGTAATTGAAGCCCGGGGTCGGGTTCTTATCTCTTTAAATGTCAAAGCTGACCGGCTTGAGGATGTGGTTAAAATTCTACCGGCGATGAAAAAGCCAACCGTTTCTGAACTTTATCAATCAGATTATTACGAGGTGGTTACGGTGGTAGATAAGCATATGGTTAATGTGTTGATTCCTAAATTGAAGGCGGCGGGAGCTGAAGACATTTTAGAGATTCCCATTTCTAAGATTGTCCGATAGAAGAAAGATTATAAATTTTTTAGATCGGGAAGGCGATGATTCTGGTGGAAACTAACGAAAAAGAAGAAAAGTATTTAACTTTGGAAGGTTATAAAGCTTTGCTTTCTGAGCTGGAGGAACTGGAAAAAAAGAGGAAGGAAGTTTCGCGAAGAATAAAAGAAGCGGTTGATTTTGGCGATCTTTCTGAAAACTCCGAGTACACGGATGCCAAAGAAGAGCAGGCTTTCATTGAAGGACGAATAGCGGCGGTTAAAGCAGCAATTTCTGGAGTCAAAATCATTGAGGAGTCTCCTGGCAAAAAGGATGAAGTTGCGCTGGGACGGGAAGTTTACCTGGAAAAAGCAGGCACGGGAGAAAGATGTTGTTTTCGCATTGTCGGTTCGGAAGAAGCCGATCCTTCCCGAGGAAAGATTTCTTATCAATCACCAGTGGGGAAAGCTTTGCTGGGGCGAAAGGTGGGCGAGGAAGTTTTAGTTGAAACCCCGGCTGGAAAAGTTAGATATCTTGTTCTAGCGGTAAGGTTAAGTCAGTGAGCGAGACGCAGGAGAAGCTTTCTCGGGAAGAAAAATTAAGAAAGTTAGAGGAACAGGGGCAAGCAGTTTTTTCAACTTCTTTCCATCGAAGTCACCTGGTTAAGGAAATCAGGGAAAAATATTCTTACCTTGAGCCAGGAAGCAAGGTTAATGAAGAGTTCCTTGTTGGCGGGAGGTTGGTGGGGATTAGAAATCACGGTAAGATTACCTTTGCTGACTTCAAAGATAGCAGCGGTAAACTGCAACTATACCTTTCCTCTCAGGAATTGGGAGAAAAATACCAGCTTTTTCTGGATTTAGTCGATTTGGGTGATATCTTAGGGGTTAAGGGAAAAGTATTCAAGACGAAGAGAGGGGAGCTTTCCCTCGAGGTAGATGACTTTAAGGTTTTAGCTAAATCCCTGCACCCTTTACCGGAAAAATGGCATGGTTTGCGGGATGTGGAAGCTCGTTACCGTCAGCGTTATCTGGACTTGATAGTTAACCCTTCGGTTCGGGAGATTTTTGAGCTAAGAACCAGGATAATTAAGTTGATCAGAGAGTTTTTAGACCAGCGCGGTTTTCAGGAAGTGGAAACCCCGATGCTTCAACCGCTGCCGGGAGGAGCTCTGGCCCGACCTTTTTCTACTTACCATAATGCTCTGGGAATTGAGCTATATTTAAGGATTGCTCCCGAACTTTACTTAAAAAGATTAGTGGTTGGAGGGATGGAAAAGGTATACGAGCTTAATCGAAGCTTTCGCAATGAGGGAATTTCAATAAAACACAATCCCGAGTTTACCATGCTTGAGGTTTACCAGGCCTATGCTGATTACCGTGATATGATGGAACTGGTTAAAGAAATGCTCAAGTATGTAGTGGAAAAGACCAGGGGGAGCCTGAAAATAAACTACCAGGGAAAGGAGATAGATTTTTCCGAGTTTTCAGTGATTACCTATCTTGAGGCTTTGAAGGAATTTGCCGGTTTGGAAGTCAACTTTAATTGGGAATTGAATGAGCTAAGAGAGTTAGCCCAGAAAAAAGGAATTGAGGTTAAAAAATACTGGGGTAAAGGGAAGATAATAGCTGAGTTATTTGAAAAGTTAGTTGAGCCTAGGTTAATCCAGCCGACTTTTGTTTTTGATTATCCACGGGAGATCTCTCCTCTAGCTCGCCGGCATCCCGAAAATCCGGAACTGACTGAAAGGTTTGAACTTATAGTAGCCGGCAGAGAGCTGGCTAATGCTTTTTCGGAGCTAAATGACCCGCGCGAGCAAAAAAAACGCTTTGAGGAGCAAGCCAGGCTGAAACAAGAGGGGGAAGAAGAAATTCAACTTTATGACCGGGATTTTCTCCAGGCTTTAGAGTATGGAATGCCTCCCACCGGGGGGCTGGGAGTGGGGGTTGATAGACTGGTTATGCTTTTAGCCGACGTCTACTCAATTAGAGAGGTTTTGCTTTTTCCGCAGCTTCGCCCGGAAGGATAATCTTCGGGAGATAGTTTTTAAACTACCACTTCAAGCCGGCTTTGATTGACAAACACCTTAAATCGGGGGGAAAATATTAGTTAGTTCAGGTTTTGAGGTTAAAAAAATGACTGAAAATTATTCGGAAAGATTTACCGAGCGAGCGCGCAGAGCAATAGTTTATGCTCAGGAAGAGGCTCGACTCTTAAACCATAGCTACGTGGGAACCGAGCATTTGCTTTTGGGTATTTTGCGGGTTGAAGACTGTTTGGCGGTTCAGGTTATTGAGGACCTGGGAATTGATCCTGAGGAGATCAGGCAAAGGGTTGAAGACTTGACCGGCCGGGGCGATTCTCTTCCCACTGGTAATATACCTTTTTCTCATCGGGCTAAACGTGTCCTCGAGCTGGCTTTTCGGGAAGCTTTGCAGCTTGGTCACAACTATGTCGGAACCGAACATATCCTTTTGGGTCTGGTTCGGGAAGGAGAAAGTGTGGCCGCTCACGTTTTGTTTGAACTCGGGGTGGAGCTGGAAAACTTAAGAAACCAGGTAGTCAGAGCTTTAAGCGGCTATGTTGGTTCTCCTTTATCGGAACCAGAGCCCCAGACCCGTCAGGGCAAGGGTTCGCCTCTGGAAGAGTACGGGCGAAATCTTGTTCGGCTAGCTAGAGAAGGCAAGCTGGATCCGGTTATTGGGAGAGAAAAAGAAATCGAAAGAGTAATGCAGATATTAACTCGTCGAACCAAAAACAACCCGGTCTTAATTGGGGAACCGGGTGTTGGTAAAACAGCAATTGTTGAAGGTCTGGCTCAGCGGATTGCCCGGCGGGAAGTCCCGGAGGTTTTAAGCGATAAAGAGATATACACCCTCGATTTAGGAGCCCTGGTAGCTGGCTCCAAATATCGCGGAGAGTTTGAAGAAAGATTAAAAAGAGTGATGAAGGAGATCAGGAAAAAGGGGAATGTGGTTTTGTTTGTTGACGAGATCCACACTCTGGTGGGAGCAGGAGCGGCTGAAGGGGCAATTGATGCCGCCAGCATTTTAAAGCCTGCTTTAGCTCGGGGAGAAATTCAAACTATTGGTGCCACTACTCTGGATGAGTATCGGAAGCATTTTGAAAAAGATGCTGCTCTGGAGCGCCGCTTTCAACCGGTTATGGTTGAAGAGCCAAGTATTGCCGAAAGCATTGAAATTTTAAAAGGCTTGCGTAGTCGCTACGAAGCTCACCACCGGGTGATTATCACTGATGAGGCAATAGTAGCCGCGGCCAACTTGAGTCATCGCTATATCAATGATCGCTACTTACCTGATAAGGCTATTGATTTAATTGATGAGGCAGCCTCCCGGGTGCGAATAAAAGCCACCCAGCTTCCCGTGGAAATAAAGGAAATAGACGAGAAAATTAAGAAAATAAAGGCGGAAAAGGAAGAGGCAATTAAAGCTCAAGACTTTGAAAAAGCCGCTTCTCTTCGCGATAAGGAGAAGAAACTTTATCTTGAAAGGAAAAAGAGGGAGTTAGCCTGGAAAAAAGAGCTGGAAACCTTTTCTCCAAAGATTGGAGAGGAAGAAATAGCGGAGATTACCTCTCTCTGGACTGGAATTCCAGTTTTCAGTCTGACCGAGGAAGAATCTCAGAAGTTGATTAAGATGGAGGAGGGACTCCATCGGCGAATTGTTGGCCAGAACGAGGCGGTAAAAGCCCTTTCTAAAGCCGTTCGTCGGGCTCGGGCTGGCTTGAAAGACCCCAAACGGCCGACGGGTTCTTTTATGTTCCTCGGCCCTTCGGGAGTAGGGAAAACCGAAACCGCCAAAGCTTTAGCCGAGTATTTATTTGGAGATGAAAAAGCTCTCGTTCAGCTTGATATGTCAGAGTATATGGAAAAGTTTTCAGTTTCTCGTCTCGTTGGTTCTCCCCCGGGTTATGTTGGTTACGAAGAAGGCGGCCAGCTTACGGAAGCGGTGCGAAGAAGGCCTTTTTCTGTTGTCCTGTTTGATGAGATAGAAAAAGCTCACCGCGATGTCTTCAATATACTTTTGCAAATTATGGAGGATGGACGCTTGACAGACTCTCAGGGCCGAACGGTTGATTTTAAAAACACTATTATTATTTTGACTTCCAATCTAGGCACTCGTGATATCCAAAAAGGGGTCAAACTTGGTTTTGCTACCACTGATTCTTCAGGGAAAATTCCTTACGAGAAGATGAAGGCTAGTCTTTTGGAAGAGGCCAGAAAGACTTTTCCGCCTGAGTTTCTCAATCGTTTAGATGAAATAATTGTTTTTCATCAGCTTAGTGAAAAGGAAATTGAAGCCATTGTAGAAAAGCTTTTCTCCAGCTTAAAGGAAAGAATGGCAGGAAAAGGCTTAAAACTGGAACTTTCCAGGGAGGCAGCGAAGTTTCTGATTAAAGAAGGTTTTGACCCTGCTCTGGGAGCCCGACCTTTGAGAAGAGCTTTACAGAGACTGGTTGAAGATCCTCTTTCTGAAGCTTTGCTGGCTGAGAACTTTAAGCCTGGTCAGACTGTGGTGGTGGATGCTTCCGAGAAAGAGATATTTTTCTGGGTGAAAGAAGGCAAAAAGGAAAAAGTTGCCACCTCAACTGAGAGAGAAGAATGAAGTCTTCTCCCGTCTTTCAGTGTCGGGCTTGCGGTTATCAAGCCTCAGGCTGGCTTGGAAGATGCCCGAACTGCGGGGAATGGGATAGTTTTAAAGAAAAAAAAGAAGATTCAGAAAAACTGGAGATTGACTTACCCCAACCAAAACCACTTTCCCAGATTGATTTTCAGGAAGAACCCCGTTTTAGCTCAGGATTTTCCGAGTTTGACCGCGTTTTGGGAGGGGGAGTTGTAAAAGGTTCGGTAGTTTTAGTCGGCGGCGAACCGGGAATTGGTAAATCTACTCTTCTTTTACAGGTAGCTTCTAATTTGTCCGGAGCGGGCAAAAGAGTATTATATATATCTGGCGAAGAATCGCCTCCTCAAATAGGAATGCGGTCAAAAAGGCTGGGGTGTTCGCTTTCGGAAGTTTATCTTTTAACTGAAACTGATGTTCGAATTGCTCTTGAAGTAATTAAAGAGAACCAGCCCGAAGTGGTTATTATCGATTCCATCCAGTCTTTTTATTATCCAGAGCTTTCTTCTCTTCCGGGAAGCCCCAATCAGCTTCGGGAAACCACCTTAAAAATTGTGGAAATAGCTAAAAAAAAAGGGATAACTTTCTTTTTAATTGGTCAGGTAACTAAAGAAGGTCAGCTGGCGGGGCCCAAAATTATTGAGCATCTGGTTGATACCGTTCTTTATTTTGAAAGTAGTCTTTCTGACCTCCACAGAATTATCAGAGCAGTTAAAAATCGCTTTGGTTCAACTGATGAAGTTGGGATTTTTGAGATGGGGGCCGAGGGTTTAAAAGAAGTGGAAAATCCGGCTTCTCACTTCCTTTCCAGAAAGGGGGGGAGGAAAGGGGTAGCGGTGGCGGCGGTAATGGAAGGCTCAAGACCGTTTCTTCTGGAATTCCAGGCTTTAACTAACAAAACTTTTTTCCCTAATCCACGAAGACTTTCACTGGGAATTGACTTAAATCGTCTCTTATTGATCCTGGCTATATTGGAAAAAAACACCTCGCTTCGGCTGTTTGAAAACGATATTTATTTAAGCACCGCTGGCGGGCTCAAGCTCAATGACCCGGCAGCTGACCTGGCGGTTTTAGTTAGCGTTTACAGTTCTTTACGCGACCTGGCTTTAGCTGAGGGCCTGGTTTTTCTGGGTGAGATTGGTCTGGGGGGTGATTTAAGACCCGTTCCTTTTATAAATTTAAGACTGAAAGAAGCGGCAAAATTAAGTTTTAAATGGGCTGTTTTGCCAAAATATGATAAAATTGAAAGTCAGGGTTCGCTTAAGCTGATTTTTAAAGAAAATATCGGGGAGGTTTTAGAGCTTCTTTCCAGAAATGATTGGCAGGAGTAAAGCAGTAAAGGAAGAGGTTTTTCGGGAAGTTTTTGAGTTATTGGCTCCGGGGACCGAGTTGAGAGAAGCAGTTGAGCAAATTTTAAGTGGTCGAACTGGGGCTTTAATAATCATAGGCGACCTCCCTGAGGTTTTAAAAATCTCCGATGGGGGGATAAAGGTTGATTGTCCTTTAACGGCGGCCCGCTTAACCGAGCTAACCAAGATGGACGGAGCTATCCTGGTGGACGAGAAAAAGGGTCGTATCTTAATGGCTAATGTCCACCTTAATCCCAGCCCGAAAATACGCACTTCGGAGACTGGGATGAGACATCGAACAGCTGAAAGGGTTTCCCGACAGACTAACGCTTTAGCCATTGCCATTTCTCAGCGCCGAAACATTGTTTCTCTTTATTTGCGGGGTTATAAGTATGTTTTGCCCCAGGTAGAGGTGTTGCTGGGTAAAGCTAATCAGGCCCTTCAAACTCTGGAAAGGTATCGCGAGCGCTTTGACAAAATGAGTTCAACCCTGACTCAGCTGGAGCTGGCTGATGTTGCTACCCTGGCTGATGTGGTTAGCACCATTCAGCGGGGAGAAATGGCTGCTCGGATAGCTCGAGAGGTGGAAAGATACATTGCCGAGCTTGGAGTTGAGGGAAGATTAATTAAGATGCAACTTGAGGAGTTAGCTTCCGGGCTGGAAGAGGAAAGATTGATGCTGATAAAGGACTACGTGAAAAACGAAAAAAACGGGGAGAAGGTCTTAAAAACTCTGGCTGCTTTCTCTCTGGACGAACTTCTGGACCCGTCTCGGGTAGCCCAGGCTTTGGGTTATGATGGAGACCTGGAAAAAATGGAAGAAAACTTAAAGCCTCGTGGCTATCGTGTTTTGAGAAAAATCCCGAGATTGCCGCTTGGAGTAGTTGACAAACTGGTGGAGAGGTTTAAAAGTCTACTGAAAATTACCGAAGCCACCACCGAGGAGCTTGATGATGTTGAAGGAGTGGGAGAAGTGAGAGCTCGGGCAATTCAGCAGGGGCTGGATCGCTTAAAGGAAGAGAGCGGTCTCAATCCATTTCTTTCGGAGAAAGAAAGCGGAAATGTATAAGGAACTTGTCAGGTTAATTATCATCTTTTTCTTAACTTTGATTTGCTACTTTGTTTATTTTCTGGTTTCGCCTTTCCTGGAGCGATTTTATTCGCCTTTAACCTCTTATTTACTGTTCATTTTTTTGTTTGTCGGCTTTGGCTACCTGTTTGGAGGATATGTTGGCTATCATGCTACCCGATTGACTGATTTACTGGAGGAAGCCTTAGAAAAAGTTCCGGCTATTGACTTTCTGATACTGGTTTTTGGTTTGTTAGTTGGTTTGGTAGTAGCAGCCTTAATTTCCTTACCCCTGTTTACTAATCTCTCTTCTGCTTCTTATTCTTACCCTTTGATTTTTTTAATTTTTTTCTTTTTTGGTTCTGGCGGAGTTTTTTTGGGGTGGCGGAAGAGAGGAGAACTTAAGTCGTTGGTAAAGTTTGATGAGCCTAAATCTACTCCAACCAGATTAAAGATTCTGGATACGAGCGCGGTGGTTGATGGTCGGCTGGCGGACTTGAGAGAGCTGGGCATCCTCGAGGGCGAGCTGGTGCTGCCTTCCTTCGTTTTGAAGGAAATCCACGCCCTGGCTGACTCTTTTGATAGTCTCAAGCGAGCACGAGGAAGAAGAGCCCTTGAGGTTTTAGAGAAACTGAAATCTCAGGGGGGGCTAAAGATAAACGAAAAAGAGTACCCCCAGATTGAAAGCGTTGATGATAAACTGGTTGCTTTAGCCAGGGAGACGAAGGGAACTATTGTTACCACTGATTATAGCCTTGGAAAGGTTGCTTCGCTGGCTGGTCAGAAAGTTTTGAACCTGAACGAAGTGGCTGTTGCTTTAAAGCCAGTTTATTTGCCCGGCGAGAAAATAAAGATTAAAGTGGTAAAAGAGGGAAAGGAAAAAGGTCAGGGGGCGGGTTATCTCGACGACGGGACTCTGGTGGTTATTGAAGACGGAAGACGTTTTATCGGAGAAGAGATAGAAGTAGTTGTGACCGGCTTAATCCAAACCTCTTCAGGCAAGATAGTTTTTACCCGACCAACTGAGGGAGTTCAATGGTCGGAGCAGTAATAGCTGCTGCCGGTGAGGGACGAAGGATGGGGCAAAAAAAGCAGTTCCTCTCCTTGCTTGGCAAACCTCTTCTTTTCTGGACTTTAAAAGCTTTTGAGGCGTGTTCGGTTGTTGACAGTCTGGTTTTAGTGGTAAATGCTGAGGAGATAAACAGGGCGGCAGAGATGACCCGTCAGGAGAATTTTTCCAAGGTGGCTTCTATTGTTGAGGGAGGTCGAAGAAGACAGGATTCAGTGCTTAAAGGATTTAACGCTTTACCCGATTTAGCTGAAGTTGTAGTAGTTCATGATGGAGCAAGACCGTTAATCAAGCCAGCAGTTATTGAAAGAGCAGTTACTGATTTGAAATCATTTGACGGCCTTGTTGTAGCTGTGCCGGCTGTTGATACTTTAAAAGAAGTCAGTGAAGGTGTGGTTATGAGAACCCTTGACCGAAAGCTTATCTGGCAAGCTCAAACCCCCCAAGTTTTCCGTCGAGGGGTTTTAAGCGAGGTCTTTCGGGTTCTGGAGAGAGAAAATCTCGAGTTTACCGATGAGGCAGCGGCAGCTGAGGCTCTGGGTTATAAAATCGCCGTAACTTTTGGCGATTATGCCAACTTTAAAATTACCACCCCTCTTGATTTAGTTCTGGCTGAGGCTGTTTTAAGGGAAAGATGCGAGTCGGCATAGGGTTTGATGCTCACCCTTTCCTCCCCGGGAGAAAGCTTTTTCTGGGTGGAATTGAGCTTTCCTATCCGCTGGGACTTGCTGGTCATTCAGATGCGGATGTAGCTTTACATGCTCTAATGGATGCTTTGTTGGGGGCGGCAGCTCTTCCGGAAATTGGCCATTTTTTCCCCGACACCGATGACCGATGGCGAAACGCCTCCTCAGTCGAACTTTTAAAACAGGTTGTCAGGGAAGTTTCTTTAGCCGGTTTTCAAATAGTCAATGTTGATTTGGTGATCATTGCTGAAGAACCTTATTTAGCTCCTTACCGGGAGGAAATGAGAAGAAGCATTGCGCGTACTCTGGGAGTGGAAACTGGAAAAGTAGGGGTGAAAGCTACCACGACTGAGAAGCTTGGTTTTGTTGGTCGTAAAGAAGGAATAGCAGCTCAAGCTGTGGTTTTACTTCAGGAGAAAGATGAAGCCAAGGGTTAGATTTGCTCCTTCCCCTACTGGATTTCTCCACCTCGGGGGAGCCCGAACCGCTCTTTTTAACTTCCTCTTTGCTAAAAAGAAGAAGGGTAGATTTATTTTAAGGATTGAAGACACCGATGTTACCCGGGAGGTAGAGGGAGCGGTGGAGGAGATAATCTCTTCCTTGAGCTGGCTGGGCCTGGAATGGGATGAAGGTCCGGATATTGGCGGCGACTACGGCCCTTACCGCCAAAGCCAGAGAACCGAGCTCTATCTTCAAAAATTAGAAGAATTGAGAAGAAAAAAAGTTGTTTATCCTTGCTTTTGTTCTCCGGAAAAGATTTCCCGTTCCTTGAAGACCCGAGAGCAGGTTTGTTCCTGTTTTAATTTAACCCCGACTGAAGTTGAAAAACTTTCCCACCATACTCCTTTTGCCTGGCGTTTTCGGGTACCGGAGGGAAAAGTTAAGTGGCGGGACCTGATAAAAGGCGAGGTTGAGATAGAAGCTTCACATTTTGGGGACTTTGTGGTGGTTAAGAGTGATGGCAAACCAACCTTTCATTTTGCAGTGGTGGTTGATGACGCTTTAATGAATATCACCCATGTGATAAGAGGCGAAGACCACCTGACTAACACCCTTTATCACCTTTTGCTTTACCAGGCGCTCGAGCTTTCTCCTCCCCTTTTTGCTCACCTTCCTTTGCTCATTGAAAAAGACGGAAGCAAACTTTCCAAAAGAGAGGAGAGCCTCTCTATTTCTAGGCTTCGTCAGGAGGGTTTTCTGCCGGAAGCAATTCTAAATTATCTGGTTTTAACTGGCTGGTCTTCGGGAGTAGAAGGAAAAGAAGTTTTGAGTTTAGCTGAGATGATCGACCTTTTTTCTCTGGAACGGGTGGGCAAGGCCCCCAGCATTTTTGACCGCTCTCGTCTGGCCTGGTTAAACCAGGAGCATCTTCGCCGCCTTTCTCCTCATCGGATTCGGCAACTCCTTAAGTCTTTAGACAATTCAAGGTGGCGAAGGATTTTTGAGCACCCTCGTTTTGAGAGCTTTTTTGAACTGATCAAAGAAAATCTTTTAACCTTAAAAGATCTGGAAGATTACGCTCAAGTGTTTCTTTTTGAAGATATAAAGTTTAGTCAAGAACAAAAGGATTTGGTAAAATCGGAGTCATCCAGAAAATTACTGCAGGAACTGGAAGTTTTAGTCAGAAGAGAAAGTGATTTTGATCGGGAAGCAGCAGAAAGGCTAGTGGATAAGGCAAGGAAAATGGCGAAAGATTTAGGTCAACGACCTTCAAAGGTGTTAAAATTGTGGAGGTTAGTCTTAACTTCTAGGGAAGAAGGTCCGCCACTTGCTGATATTTTAAGTTTTTACGGAAAGAAAAAAACTTTATCTTTAATTCGAAAAGGTTTGGAGATTAAGGAATGAACCTTTTTTCCCGGATCAAGAAAGATATCGAGGTCATAAAAGAGCGGGACCCAGCTGCCAACAATACTCTGGAAATTTTATTAACTTATCCTGGCCTTCATGCTATCTGGTTTCACCGCCTCAATCACTGGCTTTACCTGAAAGGCCTAAGGACTCTTCCCCGTCTTATTTCCCATTTTGCTCGCTGGCTGACCGGAATTGAGATTCATCCTGGAGCAACTATTGGTGAAGGTTTCTTTATTGACCATGGGATGGGAGTGGTCATTGGAGAGACTACCGAAATCGGCAACAATGTCACTCTTTATCAGGGGGTAACACTTGGCGGCACCGGAAAGGAGAAGGGGAAAAGACACCCAACCATCAGGGATAATGTGGTAATTTCGGCAGATGCTACTGTATTAGGACCGATAGAAATTGGCGAAAACTCCAGAGTGGGAGCTGGGGCAGTAGTAATTCAATCAGTTCCTCCCAACTCTACAGTGGTAGGCGTTCCTGGTCGGGTGGTGAGGAAGGAAGGCAAGAAAGTCCATCCTCTTGACTTGCACCACGAAAGGTTGCCCGACCCCGTTCTGGAAACTTTTAACACCATTTTTAAAAGGATTGACAAATTAGAGTATATGCTGGAAGAGTTAGTCGGAAAAAAAGAGAAGAAAAAGAAAAAAAGAAAGAAATGAAAATTCGCTTTTTAAACACTCTCGGGCGCGAAGTTCAAGAATTCGAGCCTTTAAGCAAAAACGAGGTAAAAATGTATGTTTGCGGTCCTACCGTTTACAACTATATTCACATTGGGAATGCTCGTTGTTATGTTGTTTTTGATGTCCTGAAGCGTTTTTTGAAGTCTCAGGGTTATAAAGTTATTCATGTTCAAAACTTTACTGATGTGGACGACAAGATAATCAAGCGGGCTCAGGAAGAAGGAGTTTCCCCGGCCGAGGTAAGCCGGAAGTACGAAGCCGCTTTTATTGAGGATATGGAAGCCCTGGGAGTGGAAAAGCCAGATTACACTCCGCGGGCAACTGAGTTTATTGATCGGATGATTGAGATTATTAAAACTCTTATTGATAAAGGTTTTGCTTATGAGATTGAAGGCAGTGTCTATTTTCGAGTGGACAGTTTTCCTGACTATGGCAAGCTATCCGGTCGAAGCAAAGAAGAACTTCTGGCTGGAGCCAGAGTAGAAGTGGATGAAAGAAAGGAAAACCCTCTTGATTTTGCTCTCTGGAAGAGCGCTAAACCGGGGGAGCCTTTCTGGGAGAGCCCCTGGGGTAAGGGAAGGCCAGGCTGGCATATTGAGTGTAGCGCTATGTCTTCCACTTTCTTTGGCCCCACTTTTGATATTCACGGAGGCGGAGAGGATTTAATCTTTCCTCATCACGAAAACGAAATAGCCCAGTCGGAAGCTTTTTCCGGGATTAAACCCTTTGTTCGCTACTGGCTCCATAACGGTCTTTTGACCATCAGGTCTGAAAAGATGGCTAAGTCGGTGGGCAACATAATTTTATTAAGAGAGCTGCTGAAAAAGTATCACCCAAACGCTCTGCGAATATTTTACCTCTCGACCAGTTACCGCAGTCAGCTTGATTATTCTGAAGAAAGGATGGTTGAAGCGGTTAAAGCCTGGGAAAGGCTGGAGCAGGCCTGGGATAGCCTTCAGTTCTTTCTTCAGCTCAAGGGGAAAGAAGTTTTTAGCGAGGTCAATAAAGAATTGGGACTAACAGAGGAGGCTTTTTTAAACTCCCGAAAAGCTTTTTACGAGAGCCTGGCCAATGATTTAAATACAGCCCGAGCTCTGGCGGCGCTTTTTGAGCTGGTGAAACAGGTAAACAAGTATCTCCAGGGGCGTCGTTTGCCCCTGATTGAAAAAGAGAGGGAGTTGTTTTCTAAGGTATCTGAATTTTTTTCCCAGGCAGCTTATATTTTCGGCCTTCAATTGGGAACTTATAAGGATGTTTATCTTGAGCATCGAAAGGCTGATATTTTTAAACTCAAACAGGAACTGGGTTTGAGGTCTAAAGGGTTAAAAGAAATAATTTCGGAGGCTTTGGAGCGACGAGAAAAGGCTCGGTTGACCAAGAATTGGGTTGAAGCCGATTCTATCCGGGAGAAATTAAAAGAAGCCGGAATTGAAGTTGAGGACACTCTTTTTGGCCCTCGCTGGCGCTTTCAAGTGGTGGAAGAAGCCGAAACTGATGGAAGTAATAATCGGTAAAAATCCGGTTCGCGAAACTCTTTTATTTTCTTCCCGAATTCAAGAAGTCTTTCTGGTTAAAGAAAAGAAAAGAAATCTTCAAGAGATAGCCTTTTTGGCGGAAACAAAGAAAGTAAAGTTAAGCTGGCTGAGAAAAGAAGATTTTTATAAAAAGTTTCCCTATCCGTCAACTCAAGGGGTGGCAGCTTTTGCTCGTCCCTTTCCCTATCTTTCCTTGGATGAATTTTTTAAAAAGACTGAAGGAAGCAAAAAAGTTACCCTGGTTGTTCTGGATGGAGTGGAAGACCCTCAGAACTTTGGCTCTCTCTTGCGCTCAATAGAGTGCCTAGGCGGGGACGGAGTGGTAGTCAGGGAAAAGCGCTCGGTTAAAATGACTCCGACGGTCTACAAGGTTTCAGCTGGGGCTGCAGAGAGAGTTTCGGTGATAAGAGTAAAGAATATTACCCGGGCTTTAAGAGATTTGAAAAAAGCCGGCTTCTGGATATATGGAGCCGAAGCCAGTTCAGAAAAGACAGTTTGGGGAATTGACCCCAGCCCGAAGCTGGCATTAGTTCTAGGAAGCGAAGGTCGGGGTTTAAGTCGCCTGGTAAAGGAAGAGTGCGATGAGCTGGTTTCCATTCCTCTTCAGGGACAGATTGGCTCTTTAAATGTAGCGGTGGCTGGGGCAATTTTGCTTTATGAGGTTTTAAGAAGATATGAAACTCAAAATTCTGGTTGATGGCAATAATTGCTTGCATTCTCTGTTTCCCCGACTTCCTCTGGAGGTAGCGCGCGAGAGACTTCTCAATCTTCTGGTAAAGATAGCCAGCGAAAAAGATTATCAAGTAATGGTTTTCTTTGACCAGGGATTTGCCGAGCGAAAAAAAGAAAGGGTGGGCCAGATTTACCTGCTCTTTCCCCGAAAAGGTGAGCCAGCTGATAGGCTAATTGAAGAAGAGATTTTGAACTCATCGGGTAAGTTCTCCACTTATTTGATAACTTCTGACCGATCTTTAAGGGACCTGGCTAACCTGAAAAAGGTTATTTGCTTAAAGCCGGAAAAACTTTCCTCTTTGCTAGCCGGGAAGTCAGAAAGTTTGAAGAATAACCGAGATAAGCTTTCTTTCAAACTTGCTAACCGCCTGAGTAAAGAAAGCTTAAAAAAACTTGAGGCACTGAAGGAAAAAAAGAAAGTTTGATATAATTTTACCTGGTTATATTTTTAATTTTTGCCGGCGTAGCTCAGTTGGTAGAGCAAGTGACTTGTAATCACTAGGTCAGCGGTTCAAGTCCGCTCGCCGGCTCCATCTTTTAAAACTTTTTCAGAGGCCCCAAATGAATAAAAAAATTCCTCCTATTTTTTAAATTTTTTTAAGAAAATTTTCCCTTCCAGCCGAAGAGTGCCAGCCGGCTTTAATAAAAAAGCCTTTCTGAAGTGGTGTTTTATAAATGAAAAGCTTAAAGAGCCTCTTTTTTTATATCCAGGGATTATTTGCTTAAATTGTTAGCGAAAATACTTGACATATACAGCAATAATGGAATAAAATGTAAAGGCTTGAGGAGAGAAAAATGTTAAAACCAGAAGATGTAGAAAACAAAGCGTTTAATCGTTCAATGATGGGTTATAATACCACGGAAGTTGACCAGTTCCTGGATGAAATCGTTCTTACTCTCAGAGAACTTTATAACAAGCTATCTAAAGTTGAGGAGGAAGTCAAAAAAGCCAAAGCGGCGGAAGCTGAAGCTAATAAACGTCTGGCCGAAATTGAACAGGCAAAGCAAAAAATAATTGAAGAAGCAAAAATTGCGGCTAAGGAAATTATCGAAGCGGCAATAACTAAAGCTAAAGAAATAAGCGGGCAAGCTTAGACTTTATTGACAAGCTTACCTTCCTTTTTTATTATTCAGGAATCAGTTAAAAAATTCTGAACCTTGAAATTTCTTTTTTTATCGGGGGGGTGCCCGAGCGGCCAATGGGAGCGGGCTGTAAACCCGCCGGCGATGCCTTCAGAGGTTCAAATCCTCTCCCCCCCACCATCCCGGGCCAGCAGAAGATTTTTTTATTCTTTTTTCTGGCTCAATCAAGCCTGATCAGATCAAATTTTTAAGGGGGAGGGAAGGCTTGAAGCGCCCACGTAGCTCAGGAGGTGGAGCACTTCCTTGGTAAGGAAGAGGTCACCGGTTCAAGTCCGGTCGTGGGCTCCAGTTAAGTTAGTTTGCTTTCTTATTTGAGAAATGGGTTTACAAAACTGACCCTTAAAGAATGGCGGTGTAGCTCAGGTGGTTAGAGCACACGGCTCATACCCGTGGCGTCGCAGGTTCGACTCCTGCCACCGCTACCAGAGTTAAGTTTCCTTTTCAGGAGGGATTTTTCCGAACAGTTCAGGTTCAGATTGGAAATGGCAGTTGTTTTCTTAGTTTTTTTATGGTTAAATTTTTTTTTATCAAATTTTATATTAATGAGGGTAAAGGAGGCCCAAAATGGCAAAGCAAAAGTTTGAAAGAGTTAAACCCCATCT
>DAIRCJ010000016.1:0-23832 GCA_036796755.1 Candidatus Geothermocultoraceae bacterium
TAATGAGCTCTTCGAAAAGTTTACTTTTGTTTTTAAAGTAGTAAAAAATCAGACTTTTAGAAACGCCGGCGCTTTCCGCAATTCCTTGAAGAGAAACGCCTCGGTAGCCGTTTTGAGCAAACGATTTTTCTGCTACCTTTAAAATATTATTTAACTGACCCTTTTTCTCCATCTTTAATTTAAACCCTTTAAATTATTGACTGACTGGTCAGTCAATAATAAATTTTTTCTGAGCCGCCGTCAAGCTTAGGTCAGTCAAATCTTTTAGCCTCTTTCTATCAACTTTTAGAAATAAATTTTCAATTCTCTGTCAGGCTTTCTTAAAGAAATGGAATAAGGCTCACCTCTCTTATTTTTAAAATGAAGCTTTTTACCTTTTATCCCTTGGGATCCAGGGAAAAAGAAAGAGCGAAAAAAGGAAGCCGGGGAAAGCTCTTTAAATTCTGGGGGGAAAGAATCATCTTGTTTTGAAAAAATAAGAAATTTTTGTTATTATTTTTAAAAATATTATGAATGGCAGCTTAAAAGGTAGTAGTAAAAGTATTATATTATCTCTCCTTTTCTGTCTCACCGTTGTTACCGTTGTTTTTGCTTCCCCGATTGAGGAAAAGAAATCCGAGCTCAATCAGGTAAACAGTCAGCTAAAAGAAACTCAGCAGCGCCTTGAAACCCTAAAGAAACAAGAACGTGATATTTCCGCTCAGATTAGAAACCTGGATGCTCAGGCTAATCTGGTCCAAGGAGAGATTAATCGTTTAGAGGCAAGGGCACGGCTTAAGCAGGTTCAGATTAAGCAGCGAGAAGAAAAAATTGCTCTGCTTGAGAAAAAGATCGAGAAAAAAACCGCTCAGATTAGAGTTTATCAGAAAAAACTGAATTCTCAGACCGAAGCTTTAAACAAAAGACTGGTTCGGATTTACACCGTTGGTGACTACGAATATCTTGATGTTTTACTCGGGGCTCATAGCTTGTCGGAGCTTATTTCCCGCCTGACGGTTTATTCCTATATTGTGAGGTCAGACCAGAACTTAATTCAAGACATAAAGCGGACAAGGGCCTTATTAGCCGAAGAGAGAGCTGATTTAGAAAGGCAGAAAGAACTGGTATTTCTGGAAAAAGTTCGACTTCAAGGCGAGCTTAATGAGCTTACTCAGATAAAAAATGAGAGATTAGCCAAAAGGTCTTTGATAAGAGAGACTCTGGCTGAGAAGCAGTCCCGCTTATCCAGGATTCTGAAAAACAAAGCCGAAGTTGCTCGGCTGGAAGAAGAGCTGGAGAGGACTTCTCGCTATCTCACTTCTTTAATTCGCCGCCTGGAAAGCCAGAGTTCCAGTAGCCAGCGTCCTTCTTCTTATATCTGGCCGGTGAACGGGGTGGTGACTTCCTATTTTGGCTGGAGAATTCATCCTATTTTGAAAGTTAGAAAGTTTCACACCGGGATTGACATTGCTGCTGCTTACGGCACTAACATTAAAGCTTCAGCGGCCGGGAAGGTAATTTATTCTGGCTGGCTTGGTGGCTATGGCAACACGGTAATAATTGACCACGGGGGAGGTTTCTCTACCCTTTATGCTCACGCCAGTGCTATAATTGTTTCAGAAGGTGAAGAGGTAAGCCAGGGACAGGTTGTAGGCCGAGTTGGTTCAACTGGCTATAGCACTGGCCCTCATCTGCATTTTGAGGTGAGAGTTAACGGCGAGCCTCAAAATCCTCTAAACTATTTGTAAAAGAGTATTTTATTTAGGAGGTAAGTTTGAGAGCGCTAAAAATAATCGGCTTTATCTTTCTTTTGCTGGTTTTTTTTGTTTCGGGCCTGACAGCCGGCTACCTGTTGCCACACCCTAAAAGCCCGGTTGGAAAATCTTCCAAAAAAATATCGCTTGACTATGTTCAGGAAGTTATCGACAAAGTGAAAGAGCGGTATGTGGAAGAAGTTCCTGAAGATAAGTTAATAAAAGGTGCGGCGAAAGGGGTGATTGAAGCCCTTGATGACCCTTATTCTCATATTTTTGACCCTACGCACTTTAAGCTTTTTCAGGATGACACCTCGGGCTTTTTTTATGGAGTGGGAATCCAAATTGATTTAAAGGATCACTACCCGGTGGTGGTCTCACCGATTGAAGGAACACCAGCTTATAAAGCGGGGATGAAAGCTGGCGATGTCATTCTGGAAGTGGACGGGCACCCTACCAGGGACTTGCCCCTGGACCAGGTGGTTGGAATGATCAGAGGCGAAGAAGGAACCAAAGTTAAGCTTAAAGTTTTTCGCAGCCACTCAACCAAACCTCTGATCTTTAATCTCACCCGAACCCGGATTGAACAGCCCAATGTTACCAGCAAGTTGATTGAAGGCAAGTATGCTTATATTAGAATCCACACCTTTAATCAGGGAACGGCTAATAAGGTTAGGGAAGCTCTCGAGGCTCTGGTGAAAAAGGGAGCTAAAGGAGTAGTTATTGATTTGCGCAACAATCCAGGCGGACTTTTAAATGAATCAGTTTTCCTGGCTTCTTTATTTATTAAAAAAGGAGTTGTGGTGAGGGTAAAAGGCCGCACCGGAAAAGAACAGGTTTATCATACAGTAAGCGACTATCATGAAACCAGAGTTTTTGACCTTCCCCTGGTAGTTTTGATTAACAAGGGGAGCGCCAGTGCCTCGGAGATTTTTTCCGGCGCCATCCGTGACAACAAGCGAGGTTTGCTTATTGGTGAGACAACATTTGGCAAAGCCAGCGTTCAGGATGTAATCAATTTGAGCGAAGGCGGAATGATTTTAACCACCGCTCATTACTATACGCCCAGAGGGGAAAACATAAGTAAGAAAGGGATAAAACCGGATATTGAGGTGAAAGGCCAGATGCGGGTGGGAGGGCCTGACCCCCAGCTTGATAAGGCGATAAAAGTTTTAAGTGAAGAAATCAAAAAGAAGAAAGCAGCCTAAATCTTTTCAGACTGAACTCAGAGAAGGAAAATTCGAAGCCAATCAAAGGGGCTATGGTTTTGTAATTACTGAGGATTTCGATGTTTTTATCCCTCCTCCTAATGTAGGTGGGGCAATGCACGGGGATCTGGTTACCGTGCAGATTTTAAAAAAGGGCCCAGGGAATTTTGAAGGCCGCATTGTCAGGATCAACAAACGAGCTCGGGATAGGATAATAGGAGAGGTAGAGAAAAGAAAGAAACGCAAGTTTGTAATCCCCGCTGATAGCCGCCTTTTTTACCGCCTTTTGCTTCCCAAAAATGAAAAAGTCCGAGAGGGAACGATTGTTGAAGCTCGAATTAAACGTTTTCCTGAAAGATCTCGACTGATGTGTGGCGAGGTGGTAAGAGTTATTGGCCAGGCTGAAGACTCAAACATTCAGATTGAGATTATTTTAAGAGAGCATGAGCGAGAAGAAGAATTTCCTATGGCGGTCAAGGAAGAAGTAAAGAACATCCCTCTAGAGGTAAAAAAGAGCCAGCTGAGCGGGAGAAAAGATTACCGTACACTTTTTACAGTTACCATTGACGGGCTGGACGCTAAAGACTTTGATGATGCTGTTTCTCTGGAAAAGAAGGGCGACAGTTTTCTTTTAACCGTTCACATTGCCGATGTTTCTTACTATGTCCCCTTTGACTCAAAGATTGACCGGGAAGCTAGGAAGCGAGGTTTCAGCGTTTATCTGGTGGACAGGGTTGTGCCTATGCTCCCCTTTGAGCTTTCTAATGGCATATGTAGTTTGAACCCAGGGGTTGATCGTTTAACTTTTTCCGTGGAAATGGAAATTGATTCGGAGGGGGAAGTAATAAAGTCAGCTTTTTATCCTGGGGTTATAAGAAGCTCTTACCGATTGACCTATGAAGAAGTTGACGAGTATTTTGAGAGAGGTAAGTTCCCCTCTCTTGAGCTTGAAATTTTCTTAAATAATCTGGCTGACCTTAAAAGTGTGTTGGAGAAAAAATCTTTGAAAAGAGGGAGATTAAACTTTGAGAGAGCCGAAGCCAAGGTTGTTATTGATTCTTTAAAAAGGCCGGTAGAGATAAAGTTGAGAGAAAGAACCTTGGCGACTAGCCTAATTGAAGAGACAATGATTGTAACTAATAAAGTTGTGGCTGAGAAGCTATTTTCTTCTAAATTTCCTGCTCTTTATCGGGTACACGAAAAGCCTGATGAAGAAGATTTAGTGAGGTTGGCGGAGATTTTTACCGAGCTTGGTTTGCCGGTTAAAGGTTTGGAGAGAGCCAATCCCCGAGCGATACAGAGACTAATTGAACTTTCCCGTCAGCGCGAAGACAAGCATTTGCTTAACTTTCTTATTCTTCGCTCAATGAAGCAGGCTCGCTACTCCCATTATCCGGAAAGACATTTTGGTCTGGGTTTAGCTTATTATCTCCATTTCACCTCTCCGATTAGGCGCTACCCTGACCTGATGGTTCATAGATTTTTGAAAAAAGCTCTTAAAGGCGATTTTGACGGTCAAGTAGCGGTCTGGACCCGGATTCTTCCCTCGCTGGCTGAAGAAATGAGTTTTTTGGAAAGAGAAGCGGAAGAAATGGAGCGGGAGTCAGTGAAGCTCAAAATAGCTGAGTATATGAAAGAAAACCATCTGGGAGATGTTTTTGAGGGGATAATCTCAGGGGTGGTTGCTTTTGGTTTGTTTGTAGAGCTTCCAAACACAGCGGAAGGGCTGGTTCCCATCCGGACTCTTGATGATGATTACTATCGCTTTGAAGAGGAAAGGCATCAGTTCAGAGGGGAAAGTACCGGTAAAATTTACCGTCTCGGACAAAAAGTGCGGGTTAAACTGGTCGAGGTTAATGTTCCTGAGAAAAAATTAGAGTTCGTTCTGGTTTGAGTTTTCCCTTACTCTTAGAATCACCGGAAGATCAGAACTCCCTACCTATTCTGAAATGCTAAAAAGAGTTCTTATTTTCAATTTTTCTCAGGCTTTAAAATCTCCCTGTCCCTCCTTACAAGTAAGGGGGGAAACGATGGGAAAGGGGGATTTAATACCCTCGGGTTTTTAGAGTCAAGAGTCCAGTAGGTTATGGACGCTGCTTTATCTGGCTTTATCCCCAATTTTCTGGTATAATTTAAGAGTGAAAGTAGTGGCTTCCAACCGCAAGGCTTACCATGATTTCCAGATTGAAGAGAGTTTTGAAGCCGGGCTGGTTCTTCAGGGCTCCGAGGTTAAGTCCTTGCGGGAAGGGAGGGTATCTTTGAAAGACAGCTTTGCTCGTTTAGAGCAAGGCGAGGTGTACCTTTACAATATGCATATAGCGCCCTATTCCAAGGCTTCGGCTTACATCCCCCAGCCAGATCGAAAAAAGAAGCTTCTCTTGCATCGCCGTGAGATTAGAAGGTTAATTGGGCTGGTAAAGGAAAAAGGTTATTTGCTCGTTCCTCTTTCCGTTTATTTTAAAGGACCTCACGCTAAGGTGGAGTTAGCTCTAGCTAAAAGGAAAAAACTATATGATAAGAGGCGGGAAATCGCGGAAAGGTCAGCCAGGCGGGATATGGAGCGGGCTTTAAAAGAGCGGACAATCGGTCGTAATGAGTAGTTTTTATACAGTAGCTTACTGATATGTCCTCGGGTGATTTCCAGGTAGAGTTTTGGGTTTTAACTACGGGGGCGAATGGTTTCGACGTAGAAGTTTGGATAGGAGAGGCGGGCCGGGGCGGAAGTCCCCGTTAAAAACTTCCACGGCAAAACACGCCGACAATTCTCTTGCTCTGGCTGCTTAATTAGCAGCCACGTTTCTCTGGAAGGTGCCGCTACTTCCAGAGGGGCGTCGCCAAAAGCGGCTACGTTTATCAGTTTGCCTTAAGCTGGTAAACGGAAATCAAAAAGGCTGGCTTTCCCGGAGCTTGCTGGTGAGCAAAGGGAGAGCGAGAAATCAATCACCAGCTACGCTCGTAGTCTTTCCTATCAGGGCTTTTGCGGACGCGGGTTCGATTCCCGCCGCCTCCACCAAAAAACTTAAAGCCTCCCTTTTTTATTAAGAATGCTTTCAATGAGTTTTTTCCGGCTCAAATCCTTTATTTGCCTGATGAAGTGATTTAGTAAGGTTGCTAAATTAATCAGGCTGAAAGTCTCTATTTTTTATGGCTAAAGATTTAAAAATAAGTTAAGGTACTGCTGATTGGGCAAAAAGACCCTAACTATTTTTTGTTTTTTGTGGTCTGATAAAATAGCGATTTATGGAGAAAGATTTTGTTTCTTTAGACGAGGCTTTAAAAGCCAGCAGGGAAGAGGTTCGCCAGTGGCATCGGGAATATGTTAATACAGCTCTGGTTTCCCTTCTTTCTTTGCTTGATTTTGACCGCAATTATGTCAAAGCGGAAGAGGCTAGGGTCTGGGATGCTGCGGGTCAGGAGTATTTAGATTTTCTGGGAGGTTATGGCTCGCTTAACATCGGTCATAACCACCCGAAAGTCTGGGAAGCTATTGAGAAAGTAAAAGGAAGGCCAGCTCTTCTTCAGGCTACCCTTAGTCCTCTGGTCGGCGCTTTGGCTAAAAATCTGGCGGCAATAACTCCGGGGGAGTTGAAGCACACTTTTCTTTGCAACAGTGGAGCTGAAGCAGTTGAAGGGGCTCTGAAGATAGCTCGTCTGGCTACCAGGAAAACAAAAATAGTTTATACGGAAAACTCTTTTCATGGGAAAACTCTCGGGGCTCTTTCAGTGACTGGGCGGAAAAGATATCAAAAACCTTTCGAGCCTCTGGTTCCTGATTGTGTTGCTGTTCCTTTTGGAGACTTAAAGGCTTTAGAGGAAGTTCTTTCCCAAGGTGAGGCAGCCGCCTTTATTGTCGAACCTATACAGGGAGAAGGCGGGGTAGTGATTCCTCCTGAAGGATACTTGAAGGGTTCAGAGGAGCTTTGTCGGCGATACGGTTCTTTGCTAATTGTTGACGAGATTCAAACTGGTTTCGGGCGGACGGGAAGGATGTTTGCTTGCGAATATGAGGAAGTTAACCCAGATATTCTTTGTTTAGCTAAGTCTCTGGGTGGCGGTTTGCTGCCCATTGGAGCTTTTGTTACCACAGAAGAGGTTTGGGGAAAAGCCTATGGGGGGATGAGTACTTGTCTTCTTCACACTTCAACTTTCGGTGGCAATCTTTTAGCTTGTGCCGCGGCTCTGGCCTCAATTGAGGTTCTTTTAACCGAGAACTTACCGCAGGAAGCTGAAAGAAAAGGGACTTATTTTCTAGCCAAGCTTGAAGAATTAAAAAACCACTATAAAATGATTAAACAGGTAAGAGGTCGGGGTTTAATGATTGGGATGGAGTTCTATCAACCGACTTCAGGTTGGGTAGAAGTGGCGACTGGCGGTACTTTAAATAAGCTTTCTGAAGAGTACTTTGCTTCTCTGGTGGCTTCTGAGCTTTTAAACGAACATCGGATAATAACCGCCTATACTCTTAATAATCCTAATGTTATTCGTCTTCAACCACCTTTAGTAGTTGAAGAAAGCCAGCTTGACCGGGTTGTTCTGGCTTTAAGAGAAATTTGCCAGAAATATCGTGGTCTCGGGAGGTTGCTGGCGAAAACCGGAAAAGAAGTCATCAAGGGCTTCTTGAAGAAGAAATAAACCTGGCATTTTAACTTGAAATTTAATTTTAAAAAGGGTAGAGACTTTGGATGAAGTCAGGCTTTTAAACCTGAGAAGGGTTTATATGGTTCTTCTGTTTGAGCTCGGACTGATTCTTTTTCTTTCCTTGTTTTCCCAGCCCTGGCAAGAAATGGGTCTAAACTTAAGTCAGATTTTTAATCTTCAGGCTTCCGGAAAGGTTGCCCGGGTGATTTTTGTTTACCACTCAATAGCTGTTCCTTTTGCCGTGGCCTTGCTTTATCTTTACTTTTTTATTTTCCGGCTGGAGAAAAGAGAGATTGCGGCGGTTGCTACCCCCGGCTATATCTTAACTGCTCTGGGAGGTATTGGCTTTGCTTATGTTTGCAAAAACTGGATTTTGCATGGCATTTTTATTTTCGGGCTTTCTCTGGTTTTTTTCTCAGGCCTTCTTTTTCTTAAAGAGCTCTTCCAAAATTTAACTAAAAATTTTTCCCTGGAGACCTTTTCTTATTTTTTAACAACCCTTTTTATTTTGATCTCAGTTGTTATCGGAGCAATGGTTGCTTCTTATTTTGGCCAGGGGTTTAAAGCTTTTTTAGCCGAAGATGTTCTTCGCGCCTCTCACAACCTTTTTCAGCGGACAATCATTGCTCATCTTCATTTAATGTTGGCTTTAATCGATGTTTTTTTGCTATTGCTGGTCATTTCGGCTTACAAGGTAGAGGAAAAGCTAAAAAAAACTTTGCTTATTCTGGTACCAATCGGAATTTTGGTAGTTTCAGGAGGCACTTGGTCAGTCATTTTTTGGGAGAAAATGGCTCATAAAATCATTAACTTTGGCTCAATTTTTTTACTTTTACCCGCTTTAATCCTGGGGGTTAAGGGGTTAAAGGATAAATGGAAAGATGCTCCCTGGCTCGGGATTTTCTTTTATTTGCTGGCGGTTAACTTTTTCGTCACCCTTCCGGGAATTTATGTGGCTATCAATCTGGAAAGGTTTAGGAGTTTGCCCTATCAAATAGAGAGAACTTTTGCTGTGGGTCACTGGCATGTTCTGGCAACTATAACTGCTGTGGTAGCTTTTCTTCTTCTAGGGGCTTTAAGCCTGGAAGGAAGAACAAGGCAAATCTTGAGTTATCTGGCAACTTTTGGCT
Source organism: Candidatus Geothermocultoraceae bacterium (assembly GCA_036796755.1). GTDB lineage: Bacteria > Actinomycetota > Aquicultoria > SKW223 > CALKMS01 > CALKMS01. The sequence goes on from DAIRCJ010000016.1 coordinate 8,710, forward strand.
CAGCGCTGGCTTTTATAGGTGCTTTTTATTATCAGTTCTTCGGGAAAAGTTATTTATCTATGAGGCTGATTGATGCGGGAATTTTAGGTTTTCTGGTGGCCGTTTTTCTTTATCTTGGGCTAAGGGTCAAAAATTTTAGCCGCAGAGGATAAATTTGGCCTTGAGCGGGTTGGATCTCAGGGTTTTTCCTTTATTCCAGATTTGTTTAAACTTATAAAATGGCTGAAAGGGGGTGGAAGTGTTGGAAAAGTTTAAAGTATTTGGAGCCTTCCTTATTTTAAAGGAGGGAGACATTACTAAAGAGGAAGTAGAGGCCATTGTTAACGCAGCTAACCCCAGTTTAATGGGGGGAGGCGGGGTTGACGGAGCCATCCATCGGGCCGGAGGCCCGGAGATCCTTAAGGAATGCATTAAAATTGCGGAAGAGATTGGTGGACGCCTTCCTCGGGGTGAGGCGGTGGCTACTACTGCGGGGAATTTGAAAGCCCAGTATGTTATCCATACCGCCGGACCTATTTGGAGTGGGGGCGAACAGGGAGAGGCTACGGTTTTGCGCAACTGTTATTTAAACAGTCTGTCAAAAGGTCTTTCTCTGGGGGTAAAGACTATCGCTTTTCCTTCTATTAGCACCGGTGTGTATGGCTACCCGGTTGAGCTGGCTTCCAGAGTGGCCATCCAGGCGGTGTTAGATTTTCTTAAGGAAAAAGATGGATATGAAGAAGTAAGATTTGTTCTTTTTGATAACAGGACCTACCAGGCTTACCTTCAGGCAACTCAGGAGCTGGCGACTATACTATAATTTGTAGTATAATTTATTTATGAGGTATTGTTCTGGAAGGTCGATTAGGGACCTGAAAGCTCTTTTTTATAAGTGCCCAAACTGCGGATATGAGGTAGAGATATTTTCTGATGAAAGCAAACGAAACTGTCCTTCCTGCGGTAAGCCGGTTTTTGCCAGGGGCGCTTCTTGTCTGGACTGGTGTCCAGCAGCTGAAGAGTGCAAAAAGCTTTTAAAAGACCAGCGCAGTAAATAATTTTGGCCGAGTTTTTTTTCTCTGAGCATCAACGGTTTAGTTTGATTTCGAAAAATTAGCGTTTAATTGCTTGTTAGACGGCAAATTGATAAGATAATTTCATTATGAATGAAGAAGGAATCCCCAAAGATGTATTTGAAAAGGATCCGCGAATAAAACCAGTTGAAGCTCCGAAAGAGCTAGGCAAACCTCGGGATTTGGAAAATGAAGTGGCGAAACCCGAAAGGGCTGTTGAGGAAGAGGCAGCAGGAGCGAAAGGACTGCCTTCGGCTGAAGCGGGGTTAGCTGAAAGTCTGGAAGAGGAAAAATTTGAGGAAGGAGAAAAAAAACCAGTGGTTGAAGTGGAAGAAACGCTGGAAAAAATAACTTCCCTTCCAACTATTGAAGAAAGCAGGGAAGAAATAAGACCAGCCCGGCCTCCTCGTTACTTTGAGTTTGAGGAAGACACTGGCGAGCTGGTTAAGAAAGAAAGCCTTTACGAGCCTCAGTCTTATGCCCTCCCCGAACAGGAGGTTATCGAGGAAAAGACTAAATCTTTCAGTCCGCTTTTTTGGCTGGTAATTGTCTTGGTTTTGCTGGCTTTAGTTTTTCTAATTTATCGCCTTGCCTTTTAAATGGAACTCTTTTTTAGACGTTTTTACTTTATTTTTTTGATAGCTTTTTTGCTGTTTTTTTTGGGATGTGATTTTTCAAGTCCCCCTTTAACTTATCAACTTGACCAGAGTTTAAAGAATTGCTGGAAAAAGGAAAAGCTACTGCTGGGAGAGATAGGCAAAAATCAGGATAAAAAGTCACTGACTCGCCTTCAGAGAGAAACAGTAAATATTAAAAAGGAGCTGGATAAAACTAGGGCTCTTTTAAAAAAGATTTTGGCAGAAGAGAGCCTTTCGAAGATGGAAATCGGGAAAAAAGAAGAGTGCTTGTCTTTACTTTCGGAAACAGCTGAGGAAATTAATTCTTTTTTGATTTTTGAGTTAAGCTCAGAGGAAGAAATCAACACTTTGTCCGAAGTCAGCTGGCGGTTGACCAGTTTAAGCGGTAAGCTGGCACGGGTTTTCAACCTGATTTCCCAGAGCCAGCTGGAGGAAGCCCGAAAAGAGGTTGAAAAAATAAAAGCCGAGCTTTTTTCCTGCCGACAACTTATTGGCCAGGTCAAGCAGAAACTTTTAATCAGTTTTGATGAAGTTAATTCTTACTTTGGTAAGCTGGAAATTTTAATAAAGACGGCTGAAAGTTTTCTCAAAAATCAGGGGATGGGAGAAGAAGAAAAAGAAAAAGTTAAAGAGCAAATGAAAGAATTTTTTTCAACTTCGCTTGAAGCTCTATCTCTTAGCGAGAGAAACCGCGCTGAGCTAATTCAGCAAGCAGAGCTAAAGCTTCAAAAAGCCGCTCGGATTTTAGGAGTCAAGTAACTTTAACCCCTTAAAAGTTCCAGGCCCAGCGGGCTAACTGAAAAAAAAGATAGAGCAGCTGAAAGGAAGCTATAATAACGGTTGATTTCCAGATGGCTTCTTCTCTTCTGTATCTCATAAAAGAAATTCTAAAAGACGAGTGTGACAAAAAGAGGCTTTTTAAAGGTTGCGAGTTTTATTCTGGGTTTTCTTTTTCTTTTTCTCAGAGAGCAGGTATCTATCAGGGTTTTGATCCAGGTCATGGAAAAGTTCGGCAACTTCTTTTAATTTGTTGGAGGTAGAGCGGCCAAAAGCCATTACTTCTACCAGATGACCATGGTTTTTTAAATACTCAATTAAATCGACAAAATCCCCGTCTCCGGAGACCAGAACCACCACATCAAGCTTGGGAGCCATCTTAATAATGTCCATAGCAATTCCTACATCCCAGTTGGCTTTTCGAGTACCATCGGGAAAAATCTGAAGGTCTTTTGTTCTTACCTGAAAGCCCGCACGAGAGAGAGCTTCAAAAAAGGCCTTTTCTTCCTCGAGGTCTGTTTTAACTACATAAGCGATGGCTCTGATAAGCTGTCTATCGGAAACAGCATCTTCTAGAAGATTGGAAAAGTTTACCTTCGAGCCGTAGAGGGCTCGAGCAGAGTAGTAAAGATTCTGAACATCAATAAAAACGCCGACACGCTGGTATGGATGTTTCATTACTCTATTTTAGCAAATGTTGAAGAATAACGAAATTTATTTGATGAAGTACCCCAAAAATGTTAAAATAGTTACAAGGAAGGTGAGTTAGTTTGAAGAAACTGGTTATCGGTGTATTTGTTATTTTAGCTTTTATTTCTTTCTTTGTTTTCACCCGTAAAGGCTCTGATATTTCAAGCAATTTTCAGATAACCAAAAAAACCTTGACTGCTTCTTCCACCAATCGGGCTATGATTGAAGGAAGAGTGGTGAATAAGGGAAAAGACGCCCGTCTGGTTATTTTGAAAGCTCAGCTAAAAGATGAAAGCGGTGCGGTTCTTGATGAGCCTTTTGTCTCTCTCAAAGACTTCAAGGCGGGCGAGGAAAAAGAGTTTAAGATTGAATCCCAGGCTGATTACTATAAAGTTACTTCTTTTGAAGTTTTTGTCGACGCGGCCCAGTAAACTTTTCTGAATCTTCTTTTAACTACCAATCTTGAAGTTGAATTAGCAGCCGTTCTTTTTTAAAATTTTAGGGAGCGAGCGGATGTGGCTCAGTTGGTAGAGCGTCACCTTGCCAAGGTGAAGGTCGCGGGTTCAAGTCCCGTCATCCGCTCCATTTATTTTGGAAAGAGTTATTTTTAATCAAGGGCAGGGATTTTAAAAATAGCTTTGGCAAAAAACATCTTTATTGCCCTCTTTCCCTTTACCGGTGTTTTTAATAATTCGAGGCCTTTTAAAGCTCTTCACCTTAAGATTATTTTCAGCACGGATGGTTGATGTCTAATTTCCGTTTTTTAATTTTCTCTTTGATATTTGAATTTTCTCTTTGATATTTGACCAAAGAATTTTATAATAATTACTTGTATTCTTTGTTGTTTGAGCTGTCCCCAGGAAGTTTTAGTTTAAGAGGCGGCGTAGCCAAGAGGTTAAGGCAGGGGTCTGCAAAATCCCGATTCGGCGGTTCAAATCCGCCCGCCGCCTCCAGAGGTCCTAACAAAAATGGTTAAGAAAGTTAAAGATAGAGGCTATTTAAATGTTCTTTTGTTGGGCTTGACCAGCTTTTTCACTGATGTCTCCACTGAAATGGTTTATCCTGTCGTCCCCCTTTTCCTCGTAAGTCAACTGGGGGCAACTCCGGCCGTGGTTGGGCTGATTGAAGGTCTGGCCGAAAGCACTGCCAGTTTGCTAAAAGTTTTCAGTGGGGCGATTTCTGACCGCCTAGGGAAAAGAAAACCTCTCACTATCTTTGGCTATTCCTTTTCCCTTCTCGGCAAAATTTTTATTTATCTGGCTTCAGGTTGGTGGCTGGTGGGATTAGGGCGTTTTATTGACCGCTTCGGAAAGGGAGTAAGAACCGCTCCCAGAGATGCTCTAATTGCTGATGGTGTTGACCACAAAAAGCGGGGAAAAGCTTACGGTTTGCATCGAACGATGGACACAGCTGGTGCCTTAACCGGAGTTCTTCTGGCTTATCTAATCCTAAAAAGCTACAAAAACGGCTATCAACCAGTCATTTTGGCCTCAATAATCCCAGCTTTCCTTGGTGTCCTGGTATTGTTTTTAGTTCAGGAAAGCAAGAGTCATCAAAAAGAAACGCACCCGGGCGAAAAATTGAAAATTAACTGGAAAAGCTTTCTTAGACTTGATCGCCGACTGAAAGCTTTTTTATTGATAAGTGCTTTATTTACTCTGGGCAATTCTTCCAACCAGTTCTTGCTTTTAAGGGCTCAAAACTTAAATTTCTCGGTGGCTAATGTTTTGTTGCTTTATTTATTTTTCAATCTTTCCTATGCTCTTTTTTCTTATCCAGCAGGACATCTTTCAGATAAAATTGGGCGAAAAAAGATAATTGTTTTTGGCTATTTTTTTTACAGTCTGGTTTATTTAGGTTTTGCTCTTGCCCCTTCTTCAATCTGGATAATTGCCCTTTTCTTTCTTTACGGTATCTATATGGGTTTGACAGAGGGGGTCGAGAAAGCCTTGGTTACTGATTTAGCACCGGCGGTTAGAAGAGCGACTTTACTTGGTTTTCACGCAACTCTGATTGGTCTGGGTCTTTTTCCGGCTTCCTTTATTGCTGGCCTTCTCTGGAACTTAATTAGTCCGGCTGCTCCTTTTTACTTTGGTTCCCTAACTGGTTTTCTGGCAGCCCTTCTTTTTTTAATTTTTATTTAGCTCCAGGTTAGACAACCCGGTTTTTCAGTTTTAAGGTGAAGGTAATTTAATTTTTCTCCTTGATAAAGTAAAATAATAGTAGTGGTTGCTGGAAAAGCCATAAAAAGACTGGGCATTATGGGGGGTACTTTCAATCCCATCCACTATGGTCATCTGGTTACGGCTGAAGAATCTTTTTATCAGTTTTCTTTGGATTTGGTAATATTTATGCCTTCCGGTCATCCCCCCCATAAAAAGGATGGTGAAATTGCTCAAGCTGAAGACCGCTATTTAATGACAGTTATTGCCACAGCTTCCAATCCTCATTTTTTTGTTTCCCGTCTGGAAATTGAAAGACCTGGTCCCTCTTATGCTATTGACACTCTAAGGGAACTTCATCAGATTTACGGGGAAGATATCGAATACTTTTTTATTACCGGCGCTGATGCTATTTTAGAGATTTTGACCTGGAAAGATTCGGAAAAAATTTACGAGATGTGTTCCTTTATTGCTGCAACTCGCCCTGGCTATTCTCTGGAAAAATTCAAAGAGCTTTCTTTGACTTCCGCCGAAAAGAAGGGAACTCTGCCAAAGGTTTATTTTTTAGAGGTTCCGGCTCTAGCTATATCTTCTACTGACATCAGGCGAAGGGTTAAAAGTGGTGAACCAATAAGGTATCTTGTTCCCGATGAAGTGGCCAATTTTATTTATAAAAATGGTCTTTATCGTTGAGGAAGATTAATTGAAGGTACCTTACTCTTCTCGGCGTCGGGTAAGAAAGTATTTTGGTTCAAGAGTAGCTAAGAAGCGAAAAAAAAGATTTATTCAGTTTGTAACTTTCTTTTTGCTGTTGGTTTCCATTGGTTTGCTTTTTACTTTTATAAGGCTTCCCAAACCGAAAACTCCCATTTCAGGCAAAGTTTCACCCACCAGGGAGAAGAGCCAGACTTTTCTGGTTATTGGCTCGAGTAAAAGCTCAAAAGAAAAAGAAGAATGCAGCGGGCTGATTATCGCTTTATATAACCCTGCCAGCCAGGAGGTAAACTCTTTCTATTTGCCTCCCGAGCTGATGCTGGAAACAGGTTCTTTTGGGGTAGACAAAGTAAAGTCAGTTTTGATGGGTGGAGTACCCCTGGCTATTTTAAGCGTGCGGAATCTTCTGGGAATCAAAATTGACCACTATTTTAAGATACCATCCAGGAAGTTCGAGTCCATTATTGCTTCAACCGACTTTACCCCTCTTAAGGAATCAATCCAGAGCGATTTGACCTTGAGGGAAAGAAAGGCTTTTGTGAAGAAACTTTCTTTAATCAAGGAAGAAAATCGCAAGCTTCTTTCCCTTCCTTCCCAGGAAATTAAAGTAGGAGAGGAAATTTTTTATCAACCCAAAAGAGACGAGATTGAGCGCCTGGTTGTTCTTTACTGGGGCCGAGAATTTTCAGCTATTTCTCAGGCTCCGAAGGCGATTATTTTAAATGGTTGTGGAGAGCCCGGTCTCGGGGCTAAAGCTGCCGAAAAGTTAATAAATGCTGGTTTTCGGGTTGTAGATGTTAAAAACGCAAATACTTTTGGCTATAAAGAGACTTTAATTTCTTGCGCTGTAGGCAAGCAGGAATTGGCCGAAGAAGTAAGAAAATTATTGGGCACAGGGCTGGTTAAGCTTGAAGAAGGTGGTGGAACCGTGGTTGACCTGACTATTATTTTGGGCTGGGATTTTGCTCGAGTAGTTGAAAAAAACAAAAAGGGAGGTTTTTAGCTGAAAAGTAAAGACCTGGCTCTAAAGTTAGCTGAGGAAGTAGAGAAAAAGAAAGCTCAGGACATTGTGTTAATAGAGGTCAAAGACTACCTCTATTTGACTGATTATTTTTTAATTGCTTCGGTTGCAAGCTCTCGCCAGGTGCGCTCAATTATTGAGGTTGTTCAGGAAAAAGCAAAGGAATTAAAGTTGCCTTTTTTGAGGATTGAAGGCAACGAAAAGTCAGGCTGGGTTCTGATTGATGTCGGTGATGTGGTGGTTCATCTTTTTGAAGATAAACTTCGAGAATATTACCAGCTTGAACGTTTATGGAAGGATGCGCCGTTTATAAAATTCCCAGATACTACCAGTAAAGTTAAGGCTGGTAAATTGAGAGATAGGAAGAAAGTTTAAATTTTTCTGAAGGAGGATTTTATGGAGGGGAAGTTAGAGCACTTCGACCTTTTAGAGGTGATTGCTTCACTGGCTAAGACTGGTCGCCGGGGTTGCATCAGAATTTCCTATCCAGAAGGGGAAGGAGAAATATACTTTTCTCAGAACTGGATAAACAAGATTACTCTCAATCCCAACCCGGTTCCTTTCGGAAACAGGCTGGTTAGAAAGAAGGTGATAACACGAGAACAGCTTGATGACCTTCTTGATGAGAAATCAATTAACAGCCTTTCCCAGCCTCTGGGGGTGTTAATGGTGGAAAAAGGTTGGGTGAGAAAAGAAGAGCTAAAAGGATATCTTCGGGAGCACATTGAAGAATGTTTTTTCTTTCTTTCCAGTAAAAAGAAAGGAGAGTTTGCTTTTCTGGAGAAGATGGCTGAGGAAAACGAGAAGCTTGTTCAAGTTGAGGAGCTGGTAAAGGCAGTCAGGCAGATGAAGAAGACTCTTGAGGAGATTAAAAAAAGAATAACTTCTCTTGAAGTCTTGGTGAAGAAGAAGGCAGATGCTAATGCGGATGATTTAGTGGACGAGGAAGAAAAGCTTTTTCTTTCCTTTCTCGATGGAGAAAAGAAACTTGGAGACCTTCAGCGCCAGGCGGGCTTCACCGAGTATGAAGCTTTTGTTTTAGCTTACAATCTTCTGGAAAAAGATTTAATAGAAATAGCGAAAGACTAACTTCACTGCGCTGAGTTTCTTGCCTCAGGCACGCATACAGTGCATTGACTAAAAGGGAGCTTCAACTTATAATTTTTTTTGCCGAGCAGGGATTAAAAAGTCAGAATTCTCTGGTGTGGGGACGTAGCTCAGCTGGGAGAGCGCATCCTTGGCGTGGATGAGGTCGTGGGTTCGAGTCCCATCGTCTCCACCATTTTATTTCTCTTTTTTAAACCCCTTTCCTCTAAATTTCTCTCCAGGACCTCTGTCCGAGATTGGACTGGAATTTTTTAAAGACCTTTTCGGGTTGACAAATTGTCATAATGTATTAGTATATTAATACAGTGTTGATTTTAAAGTCACTAAGATTAAGGATAAACCCGACTTCCGGGGTTCCGTTATACTGGCAGATTAAGGAGGAGATAGGTCGTCTGGTCAGTCTGGGGTTAATAAAGGAAGGAGAAAAGCTTCCCTCAGTAAGAGAACTGGCAGTTGAATTAAGGGTTAATCCTAACACTGTTGCCCGAGTTTATCAGCTGCTGAAAAAAGAAAAGGTTCTGGTAACCAAACGGGGGAAGGGAACTTTTGTTGGGAAAGTTAATCGTTTTCAGAAGGAAGAAAAATTGACCCTTCTGATTGAAAAATTTCTTAAAGAGGCTGAAATGGCCGGTTTTAGTCGGGGGGAGGTGTTGAGAGCAGTGAAAAATATTTTAAAGGATTATGAAAGGGGTGAGGGCTGATGGAAGCCATTCGCACTTCAAACTTAACTAAAGACTACGCCTCAGTTAGAGCTCTGGAAGGCCTTAATTTACAGGTGCCGAGAGGTTCTATTTTTGGCTTTCTTGGGCCTAACGGGGCGGGCAAGACTACAACAATCCGCCTTCTACTTGGGTTAATTTTCCCTACGGCTGGCCAGGCGGAAGTTTTAGGGGAAGACCCCTTTACTTCCACTTCTTACAAGGAAAGAGTGGGTTATGTTTCGGAAAACCGCATCTTTTATGAGAGTTTTAAAGTTTGCGAGCTTATTGCCTTTACTAAAGACTGCTACCCTCACTGGAGTAAGGAAAGAGAGGAAAAGCTGCTTGAGCTTTTTGAAATCCCCTTAAACCAGAAGGTTAAAAACCTTTCCAAGGGGATGAAGTCTCAACTGGCTTTTTTACTGGCATTCTGCCCTCAACCCGAGCTTTTAATTCTTGATGAGCCAACGGAGGGAATGGATCCCCTGGTGCGAAGGGATTTCCTGGCTACCTTGCTCAGCGCGGAGCATATCGAAGGGACAACAGTTTTTATCTCCAGCCATTTGTTAAACGAAGTGGAAAGAGTAGCCGAGTATGTTGGTTTGCTTCACCAGGGCAAGCTGGTTCTTTCCAGCCGTCTTGACCATCTAAAAGAAAGCGAGTTTGAAGTTGAAGTTGTTTTCAACAACCCGCTTTCTCTGGAGGAACTTCAAAAGTATCCAGGAGTCATCTCGGTCGAGAAAAAAGGAGCTCAGTGTATTATAGAATATCGGGGAGAGAGGGAAAAACTTCAAGCCGCGCTCGCTTCTTTCCAGCCTTCTTATATAAACTTTAACCCTTTAAATCTGGAGGAGATTTTCTTTCGCTATGTTGAAAAAGAGAGGGGGGGTTTAAAATGAGGTTTAACTTGATAAAAAAAGAACTGAGAGAAAGTCAGCTGGCTATCCTGGTAGCACTAATTTTTCTTATTTTGACTGCTTTTGTAATTCAGTTAACCTATCCAATAATGAAAGAACTGGCAAAACAACCTATGCCCGAAAGCCCCTTTTTACCAGAGAATCTTTCCCAGGAAATTTCAGCTTTAACCAATTACCGGGTTTATGTCTGGTCCCAATGGTTTCCTAAAAACCTTGTCCAGGTTTTAATATTGGTGGCTTTAATTCTTGGGTCTTCAGCTTTAGCCGGGGAGAAATCTCGCAAAACCTGGGAATTTTTACTTTCCCGGCCTTTTAGCCGCCGGGAGGTTTACTTTTACAAGGTTAAGATTCGTCTGGCAGCAATTTTTGTCTTAAGTTTAATTTCTTCACTAATTTATCTTTTGATTCTGGGCTTTTTCAAACCTTCAGTTTTTTCTCTCTGGCCAGGTTTTTTGCTTTCCAGCCTGACAGTTTTTGGTCTGGCGGCGGTAGTTCTTTCTTTGGCAACCCTCTTTTCCGCTTTCTCTTCTCGTCCTCTTTATGCCGGTGGCTTTACTTTTTTGCTGATTATCTTGTTTTCAATTATCAGTCCCCTGATAGAGAAAAGGTTACCTGATTATCTGCGTTTATTTAGTTCCCTCACCTCCTACCGAACATTTTCCACTTTTGACTTTCCCTGGAGGAGCTTTTTAGTGGCTCTGCTTCTAGCTCTATTTTTTCAGATTGGGGCTCTTCTTTTCTGGGAGAAGCAAGATTTGCTCTGATAATGTTGTTAAATTAAAGTAAAATATAAAGCTCTATGAGCAGTTTTAAATTTACCATTTTGGCCAGGGACAAACAAACAGGAGCGCGGGCAGGAAAAATTTTTACTCCGCACGGGGAGGTAGGAACGCCTTGTTTTATGCCCGTGGGTACCAAGGGGGCAATAAAGACTCTTTCCCCCCGTGAGCTTAAGGAAATAGGAGCCCAGATGATTTTAAGCAATACTTATCATCTTTACTTAAGGCCTGGGCCAGAGCTTATTGAAAAAGCCGGAGGTTTACACGGGTTTATGGGCTGGGATGGTCCTATCCTTACTGACAGTGGCGGTTATCAGGTTTTTTCTCTTAGTCGGTTGCGGAAATTAAACGAGGAAGGAGTAGAGTTTCAATCTATTATTGATGGCTCCTGGCATTTCTTTACACCGGAGAAGGTGATGGAAATTCAGGAAAAGTTAGGGGCAGACATTGTGATGGTTCTTGACGAGTGTCCTCCTTATCAGGCCAGTCGGAAGGAAGTCGAAGAGGCAACCTGGCGAAGTATTAAATGGGCAAAGCGCTCTAAAGAGGCTAAAAAAGAAAATCAGCAGGTTTTGTTCGGGATTGTTCAGGGAGGATTTTATAAGGATTTAAGAAAATTAAGTGTTGAGGAAACTGTTAAGATTGGCTTTCCCGGGTATGCTTTAGGGGGAATAAGCGTTGGCGAACCTCAAGAAGTAAGCCGGGAGATTGTTTTTTACACTGCTTCTCTGCTGCCGGAAGATAAACCTCGCTATCTGATGGGAGTTGGGGACCCAGAAGGAATTCTTGAGGGGGTGGGAGCCGGGATTGACTTGTTTGATTCGGCTCTGCCTACTCGGATTGCCCGGGGAGGGACGGTTTTTACGCGCTCTGGGAAGCTGAATTTGCGAAATCAGGCTTGCAAAGAGGATTTTTCCCCTCTTGAACCCGCTTGTTCTTGCTATGCCTGCAAGCATTTTTCCCGAGCCTACCTTCGCCATCTCTATCTTTCTGACGAAATCCTGGCCCATCGGCTTCTCACTCTTCATAACCTTCACTTCCTTTTTTCTTTGACTGAAAAGGTAAGGGAGAGTATCATTAAAGGGAAGTTTTCAGTTTTTAAGAGAGATTTTTTAAATAAATATCAGGAAAGTAAGCTTAATTAAGAATGAGTGTTTTTATTCTGGGAGGTTAAGTGGGAGATTTTGTTTCTTTGATTTTACCAATTTTCATTGTTACTCTGGCTTATTTTCTGTTTCTTTATCCTCAACGTCGGAGGATTAAGGAGCATCAGGAGCTTATCTCGAGTCTCGAGGTTGGTGATACAGTTTTGACGGCGGGGGGAGTAATAGGCCGAATTTTAAGCCTCTCAGCCCGCACTTTGGTTTTAGAGTCGGCCGGGGTCAAGCTTAAGGTACTTAAAGAGGCGGTAATTCAAAAAATTGACGAGAGCAATGACCTCATTTAACAGCTTTCCCTTTTTTCAAAAAGTCAAAGAGGACGAAGAAGTTAAAGTTCTTATTGAGCAAGCGGATCAGTTTCTAAAAACCATTGGGTACACTGACCACGGCTTTAACCATGCTGAAATAGTGGCAAAAAGAGCCGCTAAAGTTTTGGACAAACTTGGGTATTCTCGGGATTATCAGGAGCTGGCTGTAATAGCTGGTTATCTTCACGATGTTGGTAATGTAGTTGGAAGGAGCAGCCACGCTCCTTCCGGGGCAATTCTGGCCTATCAGATTTTAAGAAGGCTGGGAATGAAGATTGAAGAGGCTTCTCTGGTGATGCAGGCCATTGCTAACCACGATGACGACCGGGGGGATATTTCTCATCCTTTAACTGCCGCTCTGACTCTGGCTGATAAGTCTCATGTCCACCGCGGTCGGGTCAGAAACCCGGATAACTTAGCTTTTGACATTCACGATCGGGTGAATTTTGCTGCTCGTAACTCTTCCTTAGAGGTTGACAGGGAAAACAAAAAGATTACTTTAAAGATTGAAATCGATACCAGGATAAGTAGCGTAATGGAGTATTTCGAAATTTTTCTTTCCCGAATGACCCTCTGCCGGGAGGCAGCTCAGGTTCTGGGATGTAAATTCAGTCTGGTTATCAACCAGACTGAATTGCTATAATAAGCCTTAATTTTTTTAAAGGAGGTAAGTTGAGTCAGCGGCAGAAATACTTATTGTCAGTTTTTTTTGTTTTTGTTCTGGTAGCAGTCTCAGTTTATTTAATTTATCCCCCGGCTAAGTCCACCCGACTGGGACTGGATTTAAAAGGTGGGCTTCATATTGTCCTTACGGCGAAGCCTTCCCCTGGAGCGCCGGTAACCGAAGAAACTATGGAACGAGCCAAGATAGTTATTCAGGAGCGAATTAACAAGTTGGGGGTTAGCGAACCAGAAATTTCTCGTCAGGGCTCAAACAGCATTCTGGTTCAGCTCCCGGGGATTAAAGATCCCCAAGCGGCTCTGGATATTATCGGGAAAACTGCTCTGCTTGAGTTTCGCCCGGTGACTACCGAAACAGCTGAAGGTCTGGTTTTAGGTGAACCCCTTCTTACCGGTCAGTATGTTAAAGATGCGGCAGTTGACTTTGATGAACTTGGGAAACCTAAGGTTGATATGGAGTTTACGCCGGAGGGAGCAAAGAAGTTTGACCAGATAACAGCAGCAATGGTTGGTCAGCGCCTGGCTATTGTGCTTGATTACAATCCCCGGGGGAAAAGCGATAAAGGAAAAGGCATAATTTCTGCTCCAGTTATTCGGGAACGAATAAGCGGTGGTCGAGCTGAAATTACTGGTAATTTTGACCTTGATTTTGCTAAGAAACTGGCTCTTGTTCTTCAAACCGGATCCCTACCAGTGAAATTGGATATTTCTGAAAGCCGAACGGTTGGACCGACTCTGGGAAGCGATTCTTTAAGAGCTGCTTTAATTGCTGGTATAGCCGGTTTAATAGCGGTGATGGTTTATATGATTTTTTTCTACCGCTTACTTGGTGTTTTAACTGCCGGAGCTTTAACCGTTTTTTCTCTTCTTTTCTGGGGGGTAATTGTTTCTACTAATAAATTTACGCCCTTAGGCTGGACACTTACCCTGCCGGGTATAGCCGGCATTATTCTGGCAATCGGTGTGGCGGCTGATTCCAGTGTGGTTATCTTTGAAAGAGTAAAAGAGGAAATAAGATTGGGTAAATCATTTAAACAGGCAGCTGACAAAGGTTTTACTTTTGGTTTCAAAACAATGATTGACGCTGATGTAGTTACTTTAATTGCTGCTTTAATTCTTATCTGGCAGGGAGTTGGCGCAGTTAGAGGATTTGCTATTTCTCTTTCAGTGGGAATTTTAATTGATTTGTTTACTACCTTTTTCTTTACCCGCCCCCTTCTGGCTTTACTTTCTTCGAGCGAGGCTTTAAACAGATCCCTTCTTCTTGGTGTTCGGAAAGAGGTGGGTTAGTTGAAGTTCGATTTTATTGGTCGGAAAAATTACTGGTTTATCCTCTCGGGAGTGGTAATTTTAGCTGGTTTAATCTCTCTTTTTAGCCGGGGAATGAATTACGGACTGGAGTTTAAAGGAGGGGTCTTTTTTGACCTTGCCTTTCAGAAAGAAGTTAGGATTGACGAAGTAAGGAAATCACTTGATGAGCTTAATCTTGGCTCAAGCGTCATTCAGATGGTAACCAAGAAGGAAGTGCTGGTAAGAACGCGACCTTTGAGCAAAGATGAGCAGAAAAAAGTGGTGGAAAACCTTAAAAGCGACCTTGGCCAACTGGAAATTCGCGATCTGCGAAATGTTAGCGCTTCCTGGGGGAGAGAAATTACCCGAGCTTCAATTACAGCCCTGCTTCTTTCTCTTGTAGGAATTTTATTTTATGTCAGCTTCAAGTTTGAGTTTAAAATGGCGGTTTCTGCTATTCTGGCTCTAATTCACGATTTGCTGGTGGTGGTAGGGGTTTATTCAATTGCCGGCAAGGAGGTAACCCCTGCTACGGTGGCTGCGGTCCTGACTATCCTGGGTTATTCTCTTTACGACACAATTGTTATCTTTCATCGCATACAGGAAAACACTAAATCAATTGGCCGAAGAACTTACGGAATGATGGTTAACGACTCAATCAATCAGGTGCTGGTCAGGTCAATAAACACTTCTTTGACCTCAATTTTACCGGTTATCTCCATTTTAATTTTTGGGGGCGAAACCCTTAAAGACTTTGCCTTTGCTCTTTTTGTTGGATTGATAAGTGGAGCTTATTCCTCGATATTTACCGCCAGCCCCTTTCTGGTGATTTTAAAGGAAACCGAACCTCTTTATAAAAACTTAAAGAAAAAGTATGGTAAAATAGCCTCATAGGAGGTGAGAAAATTGAAGAAGATCTTTGAGAAAGGGCTTTACGCTTCCTTGGGGTTCTGGCTCTTAATTCATGAGAAAGCCGATGAGCTAATTCGCGAAATGATTAAGAAAGGGGAAATGGCCCCTGAGCAGGGAAGAAAGTTTCTTGATGAGTTGAGCAGCCGGGTTAACGAAGAGAAAGAGGCGCTTAAAGATCGAGTTGAGGAGTTAATCCAAGCTTCATTGAAGGATGTTTTTG
>DAIRCJ010000017.1:0-22276 GCA_036796755.1 Candidatus Geothermocultoraceae bacterium
ATCTTTCCCGAGCTCGACCTTTAATCTCCCGTCAGCCGACCGAAGCTCTCTTTCTCAACTTACGTGGCAGCCGGTTATCCGCTGGGGGAGTGAGAAAAATTCTTAAGAAATATGCCGGAAAGCTTTTTAGCAAATCTCGACTTCACCCCCATCTTTTCCGCCATACTTTAGCTTCCGGACTTTTAGCCGGTGGCGCCGATTTAAGAGTTGTACAGGAAGTTCTGGGACATTCTTCTTTGTCTACCACTCAGATTTATCTAAAATTAGAGACCAGTAGACTTAAAAAAATTTATAAAAAGTCACATCCTAGAGCTTAGGGGTAGGTAAGATTTGAATTTAGAAACAGCCTGGAAAGAATTTGCCGAAACGAGAGACCTTCAGCTGAGAAATAAACTGGTTCTTTTTTATGCTCCTTTGGTCAAGTATGTGGCCGGGCAGATTTACTCTCGTTTGCCCCCCCGGAGTGTTGAAATTTCTGACTTGATTAGTGCTGGGTCAATTGGCTTAATCGAGGCAGTAGAAAATTTTAAGCCTGAAAAAGGTTACAAGTTTGAAACTTACGCTTTTCAAAGGATTAAGGGTTCAATAATCGATTTTTTAAGAAAGCTTGACTGGTTGCCGCGAAATTTGCGAATAAAAACTAAAAAACTGGAAGAAGCTTACTTTAAGTTAGAAGAAAAACTTAATCGCCCGCCGAGTGATGAAGAATTGAAAGAATACCTGGGCTATCCGGACAAAGATTTTCAGGCTGCCCTTTCGGCCGTCGGACACTCTCATATAATTGCCCTTGAGGATTTAAAAGCTCAGATTTCTGAAGGTGAAAGTTCGGCCTCAATCTACGAAGCTCTGGAGGACAAAAGCCAGCCTGACCCCTTAGAAGTAGTGGTCAAAAGGGAACAAATTTCCTTGCTTGCCAGGGCAATAAAGCAGCTTTCTCCCAGGGAAAGAGAGGTAATAATTTATTATTACTTTCGCAATTTCAATTTAAAAGAAATCGGCAAGATAATGGGAATCTCGGAGTCTCGGGTTTCTCAGATTCATGGTCGAGCCTTACTGAGCCTAAAGTATCGCCTAAAAAGCCTGGTTTAAGAGTTAGACTGACGGTTAAGTTAAGTCTTTTTATTTGGTCTTATGAAGATTAAAGAAGTTTTAAATAGAAAAACTTATCGCCCTAAGGAATTTTCAAACCATTTATTCTGGCTTTTCCTTAACTGCTAAAATTTGTTGATTGTGTTAAAATAGCTCAAAAATCCAGGAGATTGGTTTATGCTTCAAATAAAATCATATTTTAACGATATAAAACCCTATGTTCCTGGTAAAGCTATTGATGAAGTAAAAAGAGAGTTAGGGTTAGAAGAGATAATTAAGTTAGCTTCCAATGAATCTCCTTTCCCGCCTTTTCCTTCAGCTATTAAGGCAATTGAGGAAGCATTGCCCCTCTTAAACGAGTATCCTTTAAGTGATTCTTACTATTTAAGAAAGGCTATTTCCGAGAAATTTGATTTTCCTTTAGACCAGGTAGTTATAGGGGCAGGGGCTGATGAGCTAATTAGCCTTACTGCCCGCTGCCTTCTGGGAGAAGGCGATGAGGCTATTATGCCAACGCCCGCTTTTATTATGTACCCTATTGCCACCAGGTTAACTGGTGCCCAGGCAGTTCAGGTTCCTTTAAAAGAGGACCGGGTTGACTTAAAAGGAATTTTAAAAGCAGTTACGGAAAAAACCAAAATAATTTTCCTGGATAACCCTAACAATCCCAGCGGGACAATTTTTACCCGAAGCGAACTCCAGGAGTTTCTGGATGAGGTGCCTTCAAGTGTGGCGGTTCTTCTCGACCAGGCTTATCACGAATTTGTCACTTCTCCCGATTACCCCGATGGTTTAGAGTTTTTTAAAAAAGGATACAAAAATGTTGTTGTTGCCCGCACCTTTTCCAAAATTTATTCTCTGGCTGGCTTGCGGGTGGGTTATGGTTTTTTTCCGCCTGAGTTAGCGGAGGCTTTAAACAAAGCTCGCGGACCATTTAATGTTAATACCCTGGCTCAAATAGCGGCTCTGGCTAGCTTGAACGATGAAGAAGAAGTTTTCAAAAGAAGAACATTTATTAACAAAGAAAGGGACCGGCTTGCTTACGAGCTGGAGAAGCGGGGTTTTAAATGTGTACCTTCCCAGGCAAACTTCATTTTTTTTCAGGCGCCTATTCATTCTGAAAAAGTATTTAATTATCTTTTAAAAGAAGGGGTGATCGTCCGACCGGGCTATATTTTTGGTCCAGGATATGAGAACTATCTCCGGGTAACTGTCGGCCTGGAAAGAGAAAATAATGCTTTTCTTGAAGCGATAGATAAATTAACGAAGGAGGTGAAGGGATAAATGATTATTGTAATGAAGCCTGAAGCCAGCGAAAAAGATGTTGAACACATAGTGGAGAAGCTGAAGGAGGTTGGCCTTGAAGCTCATATATCTAAAGGGAAATATCGAACAATTATCGGGGTAATTGGTGACGAGGAATTAATTGCCAACCTGCCTTTGACTGCCTACCCCGGCGTGGAAAAGGTAATGCCGGTTTTAAAGCCTTACAAGCTGGTGAGCCGGGAGTTTCAGCCCGAAGATACGGTTTTAGAAATCAGAGGCTCTAAAATAGGAGGCGGTCATTTTGGTTTAATGGCTGGTCCCTGCAGTGTGGAAACAGCAGAACAAACTCTTTCAACGGCTAAATTTGTAAGAAAATGCGGAGCTAACTTTTTGCGAGGCGGTGCTTACAAACCGCGAACCTCCCCTTATAGCTTTCAAGGGTTAGGCGAAGAAGGCTTAAAAATACTGGCTGAAGCGCGAGAAGAAACAGGGCTACCTGTGGTTACCGAAGTTATGGATGTGCGGGATGTGGAGCTTGTTAGTCGTTACGCTGATGTCCTTCAGATCGGAGCTCGAAATATGCAAAACTTTTTGCTTTTAACTGAAGTCGGAAAGCAGGATAAACCAGTTCTAATTAAAAGAGGTTTTTCTAACACTATTGAAGAATGGCTAATGGCAGCTGAGTATGTAGCCAAGGCAGGTAACAAGAAAATAATTCTTTGCGAGCGCGGGATTAGAACTTTTGAAACTTCTACCCGGAACACCTTAGATGTTAGCTCTATTCCCATAGTTAAGAGTTTAAGTCATCTTCCCGTTATTGCTGATCCTTCCCATGCTTCAGGGCGGAGCGACTTAATTCTTCCTCTATCTCTGGCTTCCATTGCCGCTGGCGCTGATGGTTTGTTAATTGAAGTTCATCCCAATCCTGAAGAAGCACTTTGCGACGGTCCCCAGTCTCTGAACTTTGAAAACTTTTCCCAGCTGGCTGAGAAAATTAAAGAAATCTTACCTTATTTTTCTCGAACTCTCTAAAAAATGGAGTTTAAAAAAGTTGGTCTGGCAGGAATAGGGTTAATTGGTGGTTCGGTTGGCCTGGCTATAAAAAAATTTAAACCTGAAGTTGAAGTTATAGGTTACGATCTAAACCCAGAAGTGACGGCAACAGCTGAAAAAATTGGAGCCATTGACCGGGGAATAAAAGATTTTTCTGATTTTTCCCAGGCTGACCTAGTTTTCGTCTCTACCCCTATTTCTAGTATTGCTAAGGTTGTTTGCCAGATTGCTCCTCATTTGAAAAAGGGAGCAATAATCACTGATACTGGTAGCGTAAAAACACCGATTGTCAAAGCAATTGAGGAAAAAATTTCTTCCGGGGTAACTTTTATTGGTGGTCATCCTCTGGCTGGTTCTGACCGCGAAGGAGTAGACTTTGCCAGTTCTTCTATAATTGAAAACTCTTATTATGTTTTGACTCCCACCGCCTCCACTCCTGATTATGCTTATCTTGCTTTGCATGACTTTTTGACCTCTCTGAAAGCTTTTGTTGTTTCTGTTGACCCATATCGTCATGACCTCATCGTAGCCTATATTTCCCACCTTCCTCATCTTATTGCTGCCGCTGTTGTTAATCTGGCAGTTTCTCGCTCTAAAGAGGAGGAAGGGCTTTTATTTTTCGCTTCTTCGGGTTTTCGAGATGTGACCCGGATTGCTGCTGGTAATTCTCGCCTCTGGGCTGATATTTTGCTTGAAAATCGGGAGGCAGTGCTTAAAGCTCTTTCTGAACTTGAGATTGAAGTAAAAAATCTGGAAAAAGCTTTAATTAAAAAAGACTGGGAAGAAGTGGAAAAACTTTTAAAGAAAGCCTCTCTAGCTCGAAGGAGTCTGCCGGTTCGGGCTAAAAGTAAGATTGAGGAATTTAGAATTTTGAGCTTGCCAGTGGAAAACAAGCCTGGCGTTTTAAGCGAAGTGACTGTCTTACTGGGAAGTGCCGGGATAAATATTGAAGATATTGAAATAGTCCATGGAGTAAATCGAGGAGTGCTTAAATTAACAGTTAGCGACTCTGAACGAGCCTCGAGAGCTAAGAAAATTTTAGAAAGCAAAGGCTATGAGGTTTCAATCTCAGCCTATGCCAACGGAGTCTGATGAGAGCAATAATTAAAAGCTCCAAAGGTTTTAAAAGCCGAATTACACCTCCACCTGATAAGTCAATTTCCCATCGGGCGGCGATTTTCTCGGCCTTAGCCGAAGGAGAAAGCCAAATTTCCCATTTTCTTCTGGCTCAAGATACCCTCTCAACCGTGGAAGCTTTAAGAAAGCTGGGAGTGGAGATTTCTCTTGAGCCTCGGACAAAGGACAGAGGGGAGCTTAAAGTAAAAGGCAGAGGCATAAACGGTTTAAGAGAGCCAGAAGAGGTAATCGATGCCGGGAACTCTGCTTCTACAATGAGAATGATAGCCGGGCTGGTCTCAAGCTATCCCTTTTTGACGGTTATAACCGGCGATAGCTCTTTGAGAAAAAGGCCAATGGACCGCATTATCAAACCGTTAACTCAGATGGGGGCAGTTATTTTAGCCAGAGATCAGAGTTTTGCCCCTTTATGCATCAAGGGAGCTAATCTGAAAGGAATTACCTATTCTTTACCCGTTGCCAGTGCTCAACTTAAAACAGCTTTGATTTTAGCCGGCTTAAGAGCTGAAGGTTCTACGATAATCCAGGAGCCTGCTCCCAGCCGAGACCATAGCGAAAAAATTTTAAAAAGCCAAGGAGCCGATATTAAGATTGAAAAAGGGATTATAAAAGTAAAACCGGCTCAAAAACTTGCTCCTTTAAATTTTGATATTCCTGGCGATTTCTCCTCAGCTGCTTTCTTTCTGGTGGCTGCTCTAATTTCTTCTGAATCAGAAATCGAGATTAAAAAGGTTAACTTAAACCCCACGAGAACCGGCCTTTTAGATGTCCTGGGGCAAATGGGAGCGCGAATCCAGGTTGAGAATTTGACTGAGGAAATCGAGACAGTAGGAAACATTCAAGCTTCAAGTTCAACTTTAAAAGGAGTGAAAGTTGAAGGGGAAGTCTGGCCTCGCCTGATAGATGAAGGTCCGATTCTTTTTGTAGCTATGGCTCTGGCCGAAGGCAAGAGTGAGGTTGCTGGAGCAGGTGAGTTGAGAGTAAAGGAGACCGATCGGATTAAAGCTATGGTGGTGCAACTTGGTAAAATGGGCGCGCTTATCGAAGAGAAAAAGGATGGATTAATTATTGAGGGAGTTAAAAGGTTTAAAGGGGCAGTGGTAAACAGTTATGGAGATCACCGGATAGCTATGGCTTTGTCCATCGCTGCTCTCAGAGCAGAAGGGGAAACTGTAATAGAAAATGCTGAATGTGTGGAAGTTTCCTTTCCCGGTTTTTTCGAAAACCTTAAAAGAGTTTGTCAAACCGAGGTTAATCTGGTCTGATGATTATTGCTATCGATGGACCGGCTGCTAGCGGAAAAAGTACCGTGGCCCGACTTTTAGCTAAGAAATTAAATTTTTTTTATCTTGATAGCGGAGCTCTTTATCGGGCAATAACCTGGTTTTTGTTAAATAAAGGCCTTGATATTCAGAACGAAGAAGAAGTGAGCAAAGCTCTGAAAAGTTTAAAACTAAATTTTAAGTATAACTTAAAGTTTAAAGTTTATATTGACCAGCAGGATATAACTTCCGAAATCCGGAAACCATATGTAAGTCAGGCCGTCTCTCTGGTTTCAAGCTATCCTGAAGTCAGGAAAATGGTTAATAGAATTCAAAGGAAATCAATCAAGGGGAATGCTGTTGTCGAGGGTCGTGATATCACCAGTGTTGTTTTTCCCACGGCCGATTTAAAAATTTATCTTGAAGCTTCACTTGAAGTGCGAGCTAGAAGAAGGTGGCTGGAGTGGAAAGAAAAAGGAATTGAAGGAAGCTTGAAAGAAGCCCTAAAAGATATTCAAAAGAGGGACCTTCTTGATTCCAGCCGAAAATATGCGCCCTTAAGGAAAACCAGAGAGGCAATTGTGATAGACACGACCAATTTATCTCTTGAAGAAGTCATAAATGAGATACTTAACTTAGTCAAGAACAAAAAGAGTTAAAAAATGCTCTGGAAAATTGCTTATTACTTACTCTGGCTGCCTGTAAAAGTTCTCTTCCGCTTAAAAATTAAAGGGAGGGAAAACTTGAGCTTAAAAGAACCAACCATAATAATTTCCAATCACAAAAGCTATATTGATCCAATTGTTCTTGGGTTGGCAGTTAAAGAACCAATTTCCTTTATGGCTAAAGATGAGCTTTTTCATTACCCTGTTTTTTCCTTTATTATCCGAAAGCTCTACGCTTTTCCGGTTAAAAGGGAAACTCTTGACCGGGAAGCCATAAGGGAAGGAATTAAAAGACTTAAGGAAGGTTATCATCTGGGAATTTTCCCCGAAGGAACTCGAATACACCGGAAAGAGCTGGGGCCCTTTAAAAAAGGAGTTTTGCTTTTCTTAAAAGAAGGAAATTTCCCGATTTTACCAGTTGCCATCAAAGGAACAGAACGCTTGCTGAGACGGTGGGCTTTTCTTCCTTTATTTAATAAAATTGAAGTAAGAATTGGAAAGCCTGTAACCTTAAGTTTATCGGAGATGAGCAAAGAGGAAGCAATAGAAAAATTACAAAATCTAGTTGAGGGATTATATTATGGTAGAGATAATTAAAGCCAAACATGCCGGTTATTGTTACGGAGTGGAGAGAGCATTGAAAATGGCTGAAGAATCACTGTCAAACTTAAAAAAGCCTCTCTACTCTCTGGGACCTTTAATTCATAATCCTCAAGTTGTAAAGGAGCTTAAGAAAAAGGGAATTAGACCGGTAAGCTCTCTTGAGCAAATTTTAAAGGGAGCAGTGATAATCAGGTCTCACGGAGTAGAGCCTCAGGTAATTGAAGAGGCAAAGAAAAGAGGTTTAAGTCTTATTGATGCTACCTGCCCCTTTGTAAGAAAGGCACAGTTAGTTGCTTCTCAACTAAAAAAAGAAGGCTACAAAGTAGTTATTATTGGAGAAAGGACTCATCCGGAAGTAAAAGGAATTCTTTCTTATGCCGGAAACGAAGCTATAGTAATTGAAAACTCAAGAGAAATAGAGAAGAAAGAATTTGAAGGCTTTCCCAAAGTTGGCGTTGTTGTCCAGACCACCCAAAGCCTTGAGAAGCTAAGAAGAATTGTTTCAAAACTTTTAACTTTCACTTCAGAGTTGAAAGTTTTTAACACTATTTGCAATGCTACTCGCAAGAGGCAGCAGGCAGCCAAAAAATTAGCTTCAAAAACCGACTTGGTGATTGTAATTGGCGGCAAGAACAGTGCCAACACTACTCGCCTTTTTCAAATCTGTCAGAAAATTAATCCCCAAACTTATCATATTGAATCGCCTCGAGAACTTAAAAAAAGCTGGTTCAAGGGAGTGAAGAAAGTGGGAATAACGGCTGGGGCTTCAACTCCCATTTATCTGGTTGCTGAGGTGGAGAAAAAAATCCAGAGTTTTCAGAGCTGAAGAAGATGGCTAAACTTCCAGTAGTGGCGATAGTTGGCAAGCCAAATGTTGGCAAATCAACTTTGCTCAATCGGCTAATTGGCAGAAGGGAAGCAATTGTTCATTCTCGCCCGGGGGTTACTCGAGACCGCCTTTACTTTCCCTGTGAATGGAACGGAAAGGAATTTCTCCTGGTTGATACGGCGGGAGTTTATTTTTCCCGTTCGGAAATGGCAGCCAAAATAAACCAGCAGGTTGAAATAGCAATTACCGAAGCAGAACTTGTTCTGTTTGTTCTTGATTCCCAGGAGCCCCTCTCTTCTCTTGATTTCGAAGTGGCTGAGAAACTTCGCCGTTCGGGAAAGAAAGTGCAGTTGGTTGTGAATAAGTTTGATAACCTTTCTTCTTTCCAGATTGATCCGGAAATTTACCGCCTGGAACTTGGTGAACCTTTTCCCATCTCAGCCTTGCATGGCTTGAACACTGGTGAGCTTCTCGATTTAATTGTTGCAAATATAGAGCCAAAAGGAAAAATTGAAGTAGAAGAAAAAAACCATTTTAAAGTGGCAATAATTGGACGTCCGAATGTCGGCAAATCTTCCGTTTTGAACTCTATTTTAGGCTATGAAAGGGCACTGGTAAGTGAAGTTCCGGGAACCACAAGGGACAAAATAGACACAGTAATAAACTTTAAAGATTTTACGATTACCTTGGTTGATACAGCAGGCTTAAAAAAGAAACAACGCAACCTGGACGAACTCGAGTTTTACAGTATGTCTCGGACGCTGAGAGCAATTGGTCAGGCTGATGTGTCTTTGCTGGTTCTGGCTGCTGACCTGGGGGTAACTTCTCAGGACCAGAGAATTGCTCAAGCCACTCTGGAAAGAGGCTCCGCTCTGGTCTTGTTGTTCAACAAATGGGACCTGGTGGAGAGCGAAGAACAGGAAAAGGCTCTTCTTTCTCAGTTAGCTTACCGGTTTCGTTTCCTAGCTCAGCTTCCTTTGTTAAAAATTTCGGCTTTAAGAAAGAAAAACATTCATAAAATTCTCCCCCTTTCCGTCAAGGCTTTTCTAAATTACTCTAGACGCATTCCCACCGCAAAGCTAAATCGGTTTTTTGAAAACCTTAAAGAAAAAATTCCGTCTGGGGGAAGAAACGGTATAAAGTTTTTCTACCTCACTCAGGTTGATACCGCCCCGCCTCACTTTGTATTTTTCGTTAACCGTCCGGAGAAAGTCAAAAATTCCACCAAGCGTTTTCTGGAGAATAGCTTACGAGCTAATTTTGGTTTTGAAGCCACTCCTTTAATTCTAACTTTCAGGGGGAAATAAGTGCCTTACATCCTTTTTGTTCTTGCTTATTTGTTAGGTTCCTTTCCCAGCGGTTACTTAATTGCTCGCTACTTCTACGGTGTCAACATAATGGAAAAAGGAAGCGGCAACATAGGCTTTACCAATGTTA
Organism: Candidatus Geothermocultoraceae bacterium; assembly: GCA_036796755.1. Lineage (GTDB taxonomy): Bacteria > Actinomycetota > Aquicultoria > SKW223 > CALKMS01 > CALKMS01. The sequence goes on from DAIRCJ010000017.1 coordinate 9,342, forward strand.
CCCGGGTAATCGGCTTTAAGGCCGGAATTTTTACTCTTTTACTTGATGCTTTAAAGGGTGCTTTGCCTGCTTATTTAGCCCGCCTTTTTTATCCCGATTTCTTAACCAATCCCTGGCAAGCTTTAATTATCGCTCTTTGTTTTTTCTTTTCCGTATTTGGCCACTCTTTCTCGGTTTTCTTAAAGTTTAAAGGGGGAAGGGGGGTGGCAACAGCCGCCGGTATTTTGCTGGTTATCTTCCCCCAGGTTTTTCTAAGTTTACTTCTGGTTTTCTTTCTGGTTCTCTTAATTTTTCGATATGTTTCTCTTTCCTCAATCTCGGTTGCTTTTTTATTTCCCTTCTTAATTTATTTCTTTTATCCTTCCAACTGGATTTTACAGCTCGTTTCGCTGATTCTTTCAGCTCTGGTTATAATCAGACATATTCCTAATATAAAGAGATTATGTAAAGGGGAGGAACCAAAAATAAGTTGGGGAGGTAAAAAGTGAGAATAGCAGTGGTGGGAGCGGGAAGCTGGGGAACAACTTTTGCCTCGCTTCTGGTGGAAAAAGGCTTAAAAGTTAGTCTCTGGGCCCGCAATCCTCAAGTAGCCGAGACCATAAACCGCGAACACCGCAACCCTTTTTATTTAAGCGAAAACCCTCTTCCTTCCGGTCTTCGGGCAACCAGCTCTATAGAGGAGTTGTTTCCGGCTGAAGTTGTTGTTTTAGCCGTTCCTTCTCATGTTTTAAGGAGTTTGGTAAGAAAGCTGACCCCTTTCTTTAATTCCTCAACCGCCGTCCTTTCCTTAACTAAAGGCTTGGAGGAGGAAACCTGTATGAGAATGTCAGAAGTAATAGAAGAGACTGCTTCAATTTCTAAAGATAGAATTGCTGTTTTGTCCGGGCCAAACCACGCCGAAGAAGTCATTAGAAAAGTGCCTTCAGCAACAGTCATAGCCTCTTTTTCAAAGGAGCTGGGACAAATGCTTCAAGAAATCGTTTTTACTCCTTATTTTCGAGTATATACTAACCAGGATGTTGTGGGGGTTGAAATAGGGGGAGCGGCTAAAAATGTAATTGCTATTGCTGCTGGTATCTCTGATGGTCTGGGTTTTGGCGATAACACCAAAGCTTCTTTGCTCACCCGGGGATTGGCGGAAATTGTTCGCTTGGGAGTGGCTCTTGGAGCGCGCCCCCTGACCTTTCTTGGTTTAGCTGGCGTTGGAGACCTTATTGCCACCGCTACCAGCCAGCACAGTCGAAACCGCTTTGTTGGCGAGCAAATTGGTAAAGGTAAGTCTTTAAAAGAAGTCTTAAAAAGTATGAGAATGGTAGCTGAAGGAGTACGAACCACTCTTTCCTTAAAAATGCTGGGAGAAAGGCTTGGGCTACCTCTACCCATTACGAGTGAGGTTTACCAAGTGCTTTATCAGAGCAAAGACCCTCGATTGTCGGTTGAAGACTTAATGTTAAGAATGCCCACCGAAGAGGTGAAATTTGATGTATAATTTTTTTATAATTTAGCCAAAATTTTAAGACTATTTTCAAGGAGGAGTATTGGTGGGTATATCAATGAGAGTTGAAAACATTATGAGAAGGGAAGTAGTAACGGCTCAAGAAGAAGAGCCGGTTATTAAAGCTGCCCACTTAATGATGGAAAAGAATGTTCGTTCGGTAATTATTGTAGACGGAGAGGGGAAAGTTAAGGGCATTGTCACTGACACAGACGTTCTCTCACGAGGGATAGGCAGCTGCAATCTTTACGAAACCCCGATAAAGAAAATCATGACACCGGAACCCATTTGCGCTTCTCCGGATGACAATGTCCTGGATATTGTAAAAATTATGGGTGAGAAAAAGTTTCGTCGGATGCCCGTTCTGGATAAAAAAGGTAATTTAATTGGGATAATATCAATTGGGGACATTGCTCCTCAGGTGATGATTCAGCTTGAACTTTTGAGAGATTCGCTTTAATTTTTCTTTTTCCAGCTCCAGCTTTCTTTCGACTTTTTAAAGAGATGCCTCTGTTGGTTATAATTTTCCAAGGATGAAATTTTACCTGGCAACTCTGGGCTGCCCTCGTAATCAGCTTGATTCGGATTTTGTTGTTGAGCTTTTAGACAAAGAAGGCTTAAGTCGGGTTTTTACACCTGCTCGGGCTGACTTCTGTTTAGTCAATACCTGCGCTTTTATTCAGTCAGCCAAGGAAGAATCGCTGGAAGAGATTTTTTCTTTGATTGAAAGAAAGAGAAGAACAATTGTTCTTGGTTGTCTGGCTCAGCGTTACGGACAGGAACTTTTTTCAGAAATTCCCGAACTCAAAGCAGTAGTTTCTCCCGACAACTACCCTCAACTTCCTGTGATTTTAGACCAGGTTATCTCGGGAAAGAGAGTGCTTAAAGTTTCCGATAAAAAAAGTTATTTTTATCAACCGCAAAATCATTCTACTCGCTGCTATGCCTACCTTAGACTCACCGAGGGCTGTAGTAACCGCTGTTCTTACTGTGCTATTCCCAATATTCGGGGAAGCTTGAGAAGTTTTTCCCTCAAGCAGCTTTTAAACAAAGTTAGAAAACTGCTATCTTCTAATTATAAAGAGTTAATTCTGGTCGGTCAGGACATTACTGCTTTTGGTCTGGAGAAAGGAACTTCTCTTCTGGTTCCTTTTTTAAATCAACTAGCTAAGGTGGAGGGAGAATTCTGGATTCGCTTGCTTTATTTAAATCCTTTAAGAGTGGAAGAGAGACTGCTGGAAACAATGAGCCGCAATCCTAAAATCCTTCCTTATTTTGACTTGCCTTACCAGCATTTCAGCCCCCGAGTTTTAAAACGGATGGGTCGGCCTTACACAGCTGAGAGTATCCTTTCCCAGCTGGAAAAAGTAAGAAAGTTTTTCCCTGATGCTGTCATCAGGACTACTTTAATGGTTGGTTTTCCTGGCGAGACCGAAAAGGACTTTGACTTTCTGCTCGAGGGGGTTAAAGAAGCCGGTTTTGATTATGTAGGCGTTTTTGATTATTCTAAGGAAGAGGGGACAAAAGCGGCCGGGTTCTCCGGGCAGGTTCCCGAAGAAATCAGGAAAGAAAGGAAAGAAAAGTTGTCCTTTTTTGCCAATGAGTTAAGCTTTAAAAGACTTGGGCGCTTTATAGGAAAAGAAGTTGAAGTTTTAGTTGAAGGCAGTCGGGAAGGTTTTTTGCGGGGAAGGTTTTTTGGTCAGGCTCCGGAAATCGATGGAGAGGTTTTTTTTCGAGGTAAGGGAAAGGCGGGAGAATTTAAAAAGGTTGTTTTCAAAAAGCAGGAGGGTTTTGATTTTCTGGGGGTGGAAGCTTCTTGAACCTGCCAAATTTTTTTACCCTAACCCGAATTTTTTTGATACCAATCTTTATGGCTCTTTTGCTTTCTAAGGGTAGTTTTAATCATTACTGGGCGGCTTTTATTTTTTTGACCGCAGCTCTTACTGACGGCCTGGACGGTTATTTAGCTCGTCTTCATCGGCAGGTTACCAACCTGGGTAAGTTTCTTGACCCCTTAGCCGATAAACTGCTGGTTATCGCGGCTTTGGTTTGCCTGGTGGATTTAGGAAGTATTTCTTCCTGGATGGCAATGGCTTTTATCGCTCGAGAAATTGCTGTTACCGGCCTGAGGCTAATCGGAATTAAGAGCGGGCGAGACATCAACCCTTCAATCTGGGGGAAAACCAAAACTTGGTTTCAGGTAATCGCTCTTCTTCTTTTAATTCTCAAGCCCTCTTTTTATAATTATTTTGCTGGCTATTATCTGAAAGTTGTTGATGCTTTCTTGTTTGTTGCCCTTTTCTTCACTTATTTTTCGGCCTGGCTTTATTTTAAAGATAATCTTGGAGTGCTAATTGGAAAAAGAAACCAAAATAATTAAAGCTGAAATAATTTCCATTGGAACAGAAATAGTTCTGGGGCGGGTAACCAACACCAATCAATCTTATTTGGCTTCCTGTCTTCTTTCTCAGGGTTTTCTTCCTTCCTGGTCAACAGTGGTTAGTGATGTTGCACTGGAAATTAAAAAAGCTATAAAAAAGGCTTTAAGCCGGGCTGACCTTTTAATTTTAACTGGTGGTCTGGGCTCAACTCCCGATGACCTCACTCGCCAGGCAGTAGCTGAAGCTTTAAATCTTCCCTTGAAACTTGATTCTCAAGCTGAAAAGGAAATTCGCCAGAGGCTTAAAGGAGCTGGTGAAGAGAGGCTTAACTTAGTTTTAAAGCAAGCCTGGGTTCCCAAAGGAAGTGTTCTTTCCTTTTCTTCCTCGGGGACGGCTCCGGGTTTTTTAATTTCCTTAAAGGAAAAGGTAGTCCTGGCTTTGCCCGGCGTCCCGGAAGAAGCCAGAGAAATTTTTTCCCATTTTCTGCCTCAGCTTAACTTTATTTTTAAAAATAGAGGCCGTTTTTTTTATAAAGTTTTAAGAACTTACGGGCTTTCCGAACCTGAGCTGTTTTCTCGTCTTGAACCGCTTCTTTCTAATCTTTCCGGCCTGGAGATTGGCTTTCTACCGATTCTGGAAGGAGTCGACCTTGAACTGATGACTCAGGATGAAAAATCTCTAAAAAGTGGAGCTAAAAAAATTAAAAAACTGCTTCAAACCTTCGTTTATGGAGAAGGCGAGCAGTCTCTTTCTGAAATAGTCGGCCAGCTTCTGCGTCGCCAGAAACTTACTATTTCCGCCGCTGAGTCCTGTACAGCAGGCCTTTTAATGGCAGAGATAACTAAACAGCCGGGAAGTTCTCTTTATTTTCAGGGTGGCATCATTGCTTATAGCAATGAAGTTAAAAGCCGAATTTTAAAAGTTAGAACCGAAACATTAAAGCAATATGGGGCGGTAAGTGAACCTTGCGCTTACGAGATGGCTCAAAAAGTGAGAGAAGTTTTTCAAACTGATATTGGGGTTTCAATAACCGGCCTGGCTGGGCCGGGTGGTGGCAGCCGAAAAAAACCAGTTGGTCTTGTTTATCTCGGTCTCTCTGCTCCTGGCTTTACCCGGGTATGGAAAAAGCAGTTTTCAGGAGGACGCCAGGAGATAAGATTAAGAGCAGTTTATGAAACTCTGAACATTTTGAGACTTTACTTAAAAGGGCTGATTTAGTAATGCCTCGCCTTTTTATTGCTCTTGATTTACCTGAAGAGCTTAAGCAAAAACTTGGGGAGTTAAAATACCGTTTAAATTTTACTCAGGCTAGGTGGGTAAAGGAGGAAAACCTTCACCTGACTTTAAAGTTTCTTGGTCAGGTAGAGGAAGAAAAGATTTCTTCGATCTCTGCCCTCCTTGTAAATTCTTTAAGCGACTTTCCTTGTTTTAATCTCCAGACTGCTGAACTTAGCGTCTTTCCTGCTCTTAAGAGAGCTCGAGTTCTCTGGATTAATTTAGTAAAGGGGAGAAAAGAGGCCAAAAATCTGGCTGGCTTAATTGAGAGCAAGCTTTTTACTCTGGGTTTTGAGAAAGAAAACCGCGAGTTCGAGCCCCACATTACTCTAGCCAGATTTAGAAAACCAGTTTGCTTGTCTTCTTTGCCTTCGGTTGGTTTCAGTTTTTCTTTCTTTGCCGATCAAGTGGTCTTGTTTGAAAGCATTTTAAAACCTTCAGGACCGATTTATAAAATCAGGGAGGTTTTCCCTTTAAAAGGAGCAGCTTGATGAAGTTTACTTTAAAACTTTTAAAACTGTCGGATGGCTGTTTTATAATTAAGAAAATTTAAAAGGAGGGGTTTGGTTTGGATAGAGAAAAAATGCTGGAAGTAGCTAAAGAGCAAATTGAGCGGAAGTATGGCAAAGGCGCTTTGATGAAGTTAGGTGAACGCCCGGCCGTAATTGATTTAGGGGTTATTCCCACCGGAAGCCTGGCTTTGGACGTGGCTTTAGGAGTTGGAGGTGTGCCCCGGGGAAGGATTATTGAAATTTTTGGACCGGAATCATCAGGGAAAACCACTCTGGCTCTCCAGATTATTGCTGAAGCTCAAGCTAAAGGGGGAGTAGCCGCTTTCATCGACGCCGAACATGCTCTTGACCCGATTTACGCTCAAAAAATAGGTGTGGATGTTGATAATCTTTTGATTTCCCAGCCCGACACCGGCGAACAGGCGCTGGAGATCACCGAGACTCTGGTTCGGAGTGGAGCTGTTGACATTGTGGTAATCGATTCGGTTGCCGCTTTAGTTCCCCGAGCCGAGATTGAAGGAGAAATGGGGGACGCTCAGGTCGGCCTCCAGGCTCGTTTAATGTCCCAGGCTTTAAGGAAATTAGCCGGAGCAATTAGTAAGTCTCAAACCTGCTGTATTTTTATCAATCAGCTGCGAGAAAAAATTGGGGTTATGTTTGGCAATCCTGAAGTAACTCCTGGAGGTCGGGCTTTGAAGTTCTGGGCAAGCGTACGAATTGATGTCCGAAAAATTCAGTCCTTAAAACAGGGAACAGAGGAAGTTGGCAGTCGGGTTCGGGCTAAGGTGGTTAAGAACAAAATAGCCCCACCTTTCAAAATGGCAGAATTTGATATTTTATTTGGCGAGGGAATTTCCCGGGAAGGCTCAATTATTGATATGGGAGTGGACACTGGAGTTATTACTAAGAGTGGCTCCTGGTTTGCTTTTGGCGAAACCCGGCTGGGACAGGGGAAAGAGTCGGCACGCGAATTTTTGAAAGAAAACGCCAAGTTAGCCCGGGAAATTGAAGAAAAAATTCGCCAGAGTTTGGGTTTAAAAGCTTAGCTTGGAAGAAGAGGAAAAAAGAGCGCAAAATTTAGCCCTAAGATACCTGGCGCGCTTTGCAGTTCCAGCTAAGAAGTTAATTTCTTATCTCGAACGGAAAGGAATAGATAAACCTACTGCTGAAAAGGTGGCTCAGCATTTTCAAAAAGAGGGCTACTTAAATGATTTTGAGTATGCTTGTGCTTTTGTCAGACGCAAAAAAGAAAAGTTTGGCTCTAGGAAAATTTTCGCTGAACTTTTAAAGAAAGGCATACCTCAAGAAATAGCTTCTGAAGCGTTAGAAAGTTTTACTGAAGAGGAAGAAAGAGAAGTTTTAAAAAATCTTATTTCTTTTTACCGCCAAAAAAATGCCCAGTTGGATGAGGATACTTTTAAAAAGAAGCTTGTCGGCTTTTTAGTTCGCCGGGGATTCAAACAAAACTTAATACTCAACCTGATTCGCCAATGGGAAATCGGAGAATGAGTCTAAAGAAAACAGTTGACACTGAAGCAACAAAGTTTTATTTTGTTTATGAGAATTAAATACTAACTTTAGTGCGAAGTTCGGCTAAGTTAAAACCGAAAGGTTTTAAAATAAAAAAATTGAATAAAGCAGAAAGTGCCGAGCTTTGCTTGGCAATTTTATTTTTTGAGGCTTTTATTAGTATTAGAAATAAAAAGAACTTGGAAGGAGGAAATTTAAATGTGGTTACTACCAGCAATAACTATTTTAATCAGTCTCTCCCTTGGTTTGGCTGGCGGTTTTTATCTCCGAAAGTTTTATTTGGAAAGCAAGCTGGAAGGGGCCAAAGAAGATGCTAATCGAATTATTGAAGAGGCGAAAAGAGAAGCTGAAAACTTAAAAAAAGAAGCAGTATTAAAGTCAAAAGAAGAGATTTACAGTTTAAAGCAGGAAGCAGAAAAAGAAATAAAAGAAAGACGGTTGGAACTGCAGAAGCTTGAGGAAAGGCTTCTTTCCCGAGAAGAGTCTTTAGACCGCAAGGCTCAAAGCCTGGAAGACAAAGAAAAGCATGTAACGCAGCTTAAAGAGGAATATCTTAAAAGCCAGGCCAAACTGGAGGAGCTTATTGCTCAAGAAGAAAATCTTCTGACTAAAATTTCTGGCTTGAACAAAGAACAGGCAAAGGAACTTCTATTTAAAAAGATTGAAGAAGAAACCCAAATTGAGGCAGTTAAGCTTAAAAAAAGGATTCTTAGCCAGGCCGAAGAGGAAGCCGAGGAAAAGGCCCGGCATATTTTATCGATGGCCATCCAAAGATGCGCCGCTGACCACGTAGTTGAAACTACTGTTTCCGTGGTAGCTCTGCCCAGTGACGACGTAAAAGGAAGAATTATTGGGAGAGAAGGGCGGAACATCAGGACTTTCGAAAACCTGACCGGGGTTAACTTAATAATTGATGATACTCCAGAAGCCGTTACTCTTTCCAGTTTCGACCCGGTGAGAAGAGAGATTGCTCGCCGTTGCCTGGAGAAATTAATTGTTGACGGGAGAATTCACCCGGCTCAAATTGAAAAGCTTTACGAGAAAGCCAGAGCGGAAGTAGAGGCGGAAATCAGGAAAGCAGGGGAACAAGCTCTTTTTGAGCTGGGAATAACTGGGGTTCACAGTGAATTAGCCAAAGCTCTGGGGCGACTTAAGTACCGAACAAGTTATGGCCAGAATGTTCTTCAGCACTCAATTGAAGTTGCCAACCTGGCGGGAGCAATGGCTGCCGAAATTGGTGCCAATGTTAAACTGGCAAAAAGGGCTGGACTTCTTCACGACATCGGGAAAGCAATTGACCAGGAAATTGAAGGCCCTCATACGACAATCGGAGCGGAATTGGCTCAAAGACTTAAAGAAAGCCCGGAAGTTTGCCATGCTATTAAAGCTCACCACGAAGAAATTGAGCCGGAATCTGTGGAAGCAGTTCTGGTTCAGGCAGCTGATGCGATTTCGGCAACCAGACCGGGAGCAAGAAGAGAAACTCTGGAAAGCTATATTAGAAGATTAGAAAAATTGGAAGAGCTGGCTCAAGCTTTCGAGGGAGTGGAAAAATGTTTTGCTATTCAAGCTGGAAGGGAAGTTCGAGTAATGGTTAAGCCGACGGAAATTAAAGATGAAGAAGCTGATGTTTTAGCTTTTCAACTTGCTCGGAAGATTGAAGAGGAACTCGATTATCCCGGTCAGATAAAAGTAATGGTGATCAGAGAGCACCGGGCCATTGAATATGCCAAATAAAACTGGTTAGAAACTTTACCCGAGAAAAAGACCTGGTTTTCTAATCTTAGCTTTGGCCAAAAATCTTTATTTTAGAGCTGGTGATTTTTTCCTTATCAGCTGAGGTATAATATAGCTAATGAAAAGCAAACTTAAGGATGTCAGTTTTGTGGTTCAATCCTGCAAGGACTTGCCTCTTATCGAGGAAGACCTGGGCTTTGGTTTTGTTCGGCTTTTAATCGATGAAGCTGAAAAAAGACAGGCTAAGCACGACATTAGAACTGCTGAAGATGTTTTGGTTGAGCTTTTGAGAAACTCACGTGACGCCCAGGCTAAAAACATTCTGGTGGCTGCTACTACCAATCAGGACTCAATAAAAAAAATAGTGGTTATCGATGATGGTCAGGGCATTCCTACCAAACTTCACCAGAAAGTTTTTGAGTCCCGGGTAACCTCTCGTTTGTACAACTTAATTGAGGACTCTTATGGGGTTCACGGTAGAGGAATGGCTCTTTATGCAGTAAAAGCTCGCTCTAAAGAAGCTAAAATAACAGCCTCAGAAGTAGGAAAAGGGACAGCAGTGTATGTTGAAATTAACTTAAAGGATCTTCCCCAGAGAAAGGATCAATCAACCTGGCCTAAAATTGTTTATCGCAAAGGTACCTACGAGTTAACTCAAGGACCTCATAATGTTTTAAGAACTCTGGTTGAGTTTTACCTTCAGCATCCAGATTTAACAATTTACTTTGGTTCGCCAGCTGAAATTCTCTCAACATTAAGGTTCCTTATTGAACAAGGGTTTTTCGTTCAGACGGTTTTCGAGAGTTTGGGGGAGATAACTGAGGCCGAAGAATTAAGAAAAACGGCTGAAGGCCTCGGATTAAGCATCTCTCTGAGAAACGCTTACCGAATTATCAAGGGCGAAGTTGCACCAGTGCTTTCAATAAAAGAAAGGATTGGCTTACTGGTTGAGCGCAAACGCTCATTACAAAGACCTCTTATCCAATCTTCCGACCTGGAAAGACTAGAGAAAAAAATTAAAAAAATTCTGTCTGAAGTTGGAAAAAAATACTTTTTAAGCCCTCTGGAGGTAAAGGTTACTCATCGAGGTAATAAAATAAATATCAGTGCCACCCTTGAAGAAATTGATAACCTTTAAAATTTTGGTAAAATAATAAAAAAAGCAGAAGTAAAAAAACAGCTTCGGGAGGAAGTAGAAATGGAAGTTATCAGAGTATCGTCTAAGTCTAATCCTACTTCAGTTGCGGGTGCTTTAGCAGGGATAATAAAAGAGAAAGGCGGAGTGGAAATTCAAACTATTGGGGCTGGAGCTTTAAACCAGGCCATTAAAGCCATAGCCATCGCTCGAGGGTATGTTGCTCCCATTGGTTATGATCTGGTTTGCATACCTGCTTTTAAAGATGTAGAGATTGACGGAGAACACCGCACCGCCATTCGTTTGCTGTTACAAACGAGATAAATTTTATTTTATGTTTGTTGACCTCCATATTCATACTACTGCTTCTGATGGTTTTCTTACGCCAGCTGAGGCAGTAGAAAAATCCTGCCGAAACAAAATATTTTTTTTAAGCATTACCGATCATGATTCAGCTGCCGGTCTGGAAGAAGCCTTAAAAACCGGAGAGAGCCTGGGCGTAAAAGTAATCCCTGGCATTGAACTTTCAACTGTTTTAAATCAGCAAGATGTTCATATTCTTGGTTACGGTTTTAACCCGAAAGACTCTTTTTTAATTGAAAAACTCAATAGTTTGCAGAGAAGAAGAGAAAAAAGAATGAAGGAAATGGTGAAACGAGCAGTTCAGGCTGGTATTGACATAACTTATGAAGAAGTGGTTGAGCTTGCCCGAAGTGGAAGTTTGAGCCGCGCCCATCTGGCCCGCCTTTTAGTTGAAAAAGGGATTGTCCAGAACATAACCGAAGCTTTTCAGATTTATTTAGCCCGGGGAAAGCCATTTTTTGTAGAGAAAGAAGAGATTACTCCTCTTGAGGCTATCAATTTCATTAAAAAACTTGGCGGTATTGCTGTTCTAGCTCATCCGGGAGTAACCAACCTGGACTCCGAAATAGATTCTCTTATTGACTGCGGCTTAAAAGGAGTTGAAGCTTACTATTCCGACCATACTCCGGAACAAACTCTTTACTACCTTGACCTTGCAAAAAGAAGAAAACTTTTGGTCACCGCCGGTTCTGACGCTCATAACATTCCTGGCCATGGTGCTCAGATTGGCACTTTTAAGATTGAGGCGGAAAAAGTTAAACCCTTTTTAAAAGCTGTTTTAGGCTGATTTTTGCCCTATCTTACTTTTTCTGGTTTACAGGTCTAAAAATAATTTTCATAACTTTTTGTTAAAAAATAGTTTAAATTAGCCTGTTTTTGTGTTAATATGTTTAGTGAACGATATCACAAGGGGGTTGGGTGATATGAGAAAGGGTAGTCTTCTGTTTTCCCTCTTATTGGTTCTTTCTTTACTGATTGGTTGCTCTTCAGGACAGACCCCACCTGAGCAGCCACCCAGACCAGCTGAGCAGAAAAAAACAGGGGGAGAACCAGCGACTGAAGATGAGGTTAGTGCTGAGTTGAAGGCTATTCAAAAAGAAGTAGATTCCGGACAGCAAACCTGGCGTCTGGATCCAGTAGCGGTAACTAAGGAAACTGTTATCGGAGATAGCTACCGGGTAATTTCTAATGACAAAGTCAAATCAGCCGTGGTTGAAGTAAAGCAGGGGAAGAAAAAATTTCGGGTTTACCTGACCAAGCCCGTTCGTCAGGATAAAACGGGTATCTGGTATGTCCAGGATGTAAAAGAAGTTGAATAACTTTTAAGCCACCATTTCGAAATCTCGAAGGCAGGCCTCCCCGCCCCTTCTGGGTTGCTGAGATAAATTCTTGTTTTTAATTTTTCTTTCCAATCTCCTCTGATTCTCTTTTGAAAGAGGGAATAAAATAAACCTTCAAAAAGGGAAAAAAAGAAGGCTTAAAAAAGTGGAATTGAGTGGGCTTAAGAGGGGATAAAAGAGAGGGAAAAGGGTAAGGCTTGAGAAAAGGGGAGAATGAAAAAAACCTTAAAAAGGGAAGGAAAGTAAGTTTTGAGGAAAAGGGAATTTAAAAGCCCTATATCTTAAACCTATATCTTAAAAAGAGGCTTGCAAAAAGCTTATTCAAGAGCACAGAAGATAGAAACCATTTTTTAATAAAATCTGGTTATAAAAAGCTGCGGCAAGCAGGGCAGGAAAGAAGCGGCTCACGGTGGGGAAATTTTTCTTTTTGACTGGTTCAACTTATAATATTAATGCTATGAAGAGGTTTTTTATCCAGACTTTTGGATGTCAGATGAACAAGCATGACTCCCAAAAGTTAGCTGGCCTTCTGGTGGCCGCAGGCTATCAACCAGCCTGTTCGCCTGAAGAAGCAGAAATTTTAATTTTTAACACCTGTAGCGTCCGCCGCTCTGCCGAGCAGAGATTTAAAGGCGTTTTTACTTCCTGGCTGAAAAAAATTAAAAACGGAAAGGTTTTGGTGGGGGTGGGAGGTTGTCTGGCTCAAAAAGAAGGCGAAAAGTTAGTCAAGAAGCTTCCCCGAATTAATTTTGTTTTCGGCCCTAACGATTTTACTAAAGTGCCCGAGCTTATTAAAAACTGCCTGGCTGGAGACAAGCCTCAGATAAGCGCGGATGTAGAAAACAGGATTGATTACTCTTCTTTGCCCCTTCATCGAGAGGAAAAGTTTCGAGCCTGGCTCAGCATCTCCACTGGCTGTGACAATTTTTGCGCTTACTGCATTGTTCCTTATGTTCGGGGGAGAGAAAGAAGTCGTCCTTTTGAAGAAATTTTAAATGAGGCCCAAAGGTTGGTTGACGATGGAGTAATAGAGATTACTTTGCTTGGTCAGAATGTGAATTCTTATGGTAAGGACTTATATGGAAAGCCTTATTTTAGTAAGCTTCTTCAAGAATTAGAAAAAATCGAAGGCTTAAAGAGGATAAGATTTACCACTTCTCATCCTCG